>JABRVU010000571.1:0-6682 GCA_039961895.1 Phycisphaerae bacterium
CGATGGCCGCGACGAGCCGAATCCGGAATGAGAATCTGCCACATCATCACCCGGCTGATCGTCGGCGGCGCTCAGGAAAACACCCTCCTGACCTGCGAGGGCCTGCACGCCAGAGGCCACGAAGTGACGCTCATCAGCGGCCCGGAGACCGGCCCGGAAGGCAGCCTGCTGGCCGCGGCCCGGGCGGGGGGCTATCGGCTCGAAATCGTCGACGCCCTGCGCCGGGCGGTCCGCTTGCGGATGGATCGCCGCGCCCGACGCGACCTGGCCCGCCTGCTGGCCGACCTGGCCCCCGACGTGGTGCACACCCACAGCAGCAAGGCCGGCATTCTGGGACGCTGGGCGGCCCGCGACGCCGGCGTGCCCGTCATCGTCCACACCATTCACGGCATGAGCTTCAACCGCACGCAGCCCTGGTTCGTGCGCGCCGTTTATCGCCTCCTGGAGCGGAGCTGCGCGGACTACACCGACGCGATCGTGACGGTGGCGAACGCCATGACCGACCAGGCCGTCGCCGCCGGGCTGGCGGATCGCGGGAAATTCGTGACCGTCTATTCCGGCATGAGGACCGATCTGTTCTCGCCGGGGCGCTACGACCGGCGGGAGACGCGACGCGCCTGGGGGGTCGGCGAGGATGACGTGGTGGTCGGCACCATCGCCCGCCTGTTCCGCAACAAGGGGTATGAGCAGCTCATCCCGGCCATGCGATACGCCTGTGAGCGGGAACCGCGTCTGCGTTTCGTCTGGGTGGGCGACGGGGCTCATCGCGCCCGCTACGAACGGTGGCTCGCGCGGCTGGGACTCCGCGGGCGGGTGGTGCTGACGGGCCTGGTGCAGCCGGAGCAGGTTCCGCGACTGCTGGCGGGGATGGACGTGCTGGTCCACGCCTCGCAATGGGAGGGCCTGCCGCGGGCCGTGGTCCAGGCCCTGCTCATGGAGGTGCCGGCGGTCAGCTTCGACGTCGACGGGGCCCCCGAGGTCATCAACCCCCGCACCGGGGTGCTGGTGCCGCTCAATGACACGACGAAACTTGCCGAGGCCATGATCGAACTGGCCCGGGACGCGACCTTGCGGGCGGAGCTGGGCCGCAACGGGCGGGAATGGTGCCTGGCCCGCTTCGATTGGCGGGCGATGGTGGATCAGCTCGAGGCCCTTTATAACCGGCTCGCCGAGCGTGCGTCCGAAAACCCTGAAATCACGGCGGCGAAACGGCGGTGCCGCGCGGGTGTTCGGACCCACGCTGAACCACCCGGTGGAGGCGCCTGACACGGCGGGCAGCGTCGAAGCCTCACGGCCGGCCCAGGCGGGCCAGTTGGTCGGCCGCCTCGGCGTTGCCGGGGTCCAGTTCCCGGGCCCGCCTGAAGGCGTCGGCGGCCTTGCCGGCCTCGCCGATGGCAACGTACAGCTTGCCCAGCGAAACGTAGGCCCGGGCGCTGTCGGGATAGGCGCTGATCGCGGCCTGGTACTGGGCCAGGGCCTTGTCGTAATCGCCCACGTCGCGGTATTTGTCCCCCGCGAAGATCAGGTGATCCACCGCCCGCCCGCGGTTGTTTTCGGCGACGGCCTCGGCGGTCAGAAGGGCCTGCTCATACTTGCCGCGAAGCTCCAGGGCTTCGGTCTTGGCCTCGACGGCGGCCTGGTAATTGGGCCAGTGGGTGATGGCCTGATCGAAGTATTTGATCGCCGTGTCCAACTGCCGGCAGGCCCCGGGGACGTCGCCCTCGTTGTACTTGCGGGCGGCGGTGGCCCGGTAGTTCAACCCCATGTAATACGCGCTGGGCGCGTCGCTGGGGTTCTGTTTCAGCGCGTAGCGCAGCGTGGCCGCCGACTCGATGTACTGCCCGCTGCGATACTGGCGGATGCCCTCCGTGCGCAGGTCGGTGACATCCGGCGATTCGCAACCGGCCAGCCCCCCTGCCAGCGACCCGGATAAACACCACGCAAGCCATCGCAAACCGAATCGACTGCGCGTCTTCATGACGTCACTCCCTCTTGCGAAAGACCATCCATGCGGACGCCATGCTAACCCTCGCGGATCGGCCGATCAAGCCGCGCCGTCTCCGGGCGGCGACTCGGCAAACCTCAATTCTCAAGTGTGGCCCGGCGTTGGTTGACGGCGATTTCACGATGCCCGGCGCTTCGAACGGTCGGTTTCGGCGGTTGGGGGACAGGCGGCGGATCAGCCGGATGGGCTGCGGGGCGTGCAGTCAAAGCATCGGGGCTGGAATCGCAACGTCTTCCGACGGTGCGCTGAACCCCCACGGCGCAGCCTTCGTCAAAGGGTGATCACACGATCCACGCCGGATACGCCGTCCAGGCATCCACGCCATCCACGGGGTTGGGGTTCAAAGCGTGCATCCGAAACCCTGAAACCGACCCGCCCGGAAGCCGGTCGCGCGCGGGTTTTCGGACGCGCTCGAACTCGATCTGTTCGAGCTTTGTTCTCAATTCGCGCAGTCGGGGTCGGCCAGGTAGTTCGGCCCGCTGTAGCACTTCTGGAAGATGCCGTAATCGACGTGGTCGATGTCACCATCGAGGTCGAAGTCGGCGGGCAGGCATGCAGCCGCCCCGCTGTGGGGCACTTCAGGGGCCGACAGGCAGGCGATGAAGTCTTCGAGGTCGCTGCCGTCGACGTCGCAGTCGTGATCGAAGTCGGCCGGCGCGTACTGGACGCAGGTGGGCGAGTGGGGAACCCAGAAGCCCCCGGTGAGCTGAAACGTCCCGCCGGCCATCGCGTTGGGGGCCGAGGCGTCGGGCTGGCCGATCGTGCCGGTGAGCTCGTAGCCTCCGCCGCTGCTGGTTCCGCCCCCGCCGTCGATGGTGGACCAGCTCAGATCATAGCCCCCGCCGGATTGCCCGAAGGCGGCGGCGCTCATGCCCAGTACCATGCACGCGACGCAGGCAAGGACGTGGCGACACATGACAGGCCCTTTCTTCCAGGAAAAACCGGTTGGATCGACCCGAAAGCGATATTTTACCGCGCCGGCCGGACGCCACGCAAGGTGATTCCTCCCCGACCTTCCCACTGCCGCGGGTCGCTGACGGGTTACGCGGGGATACTCGTTCTGCTCAGGACCACGGCGATTCGTTGCCGCCTCCCGACTTCCGCCGGCCATGCGGCAACGTGCCGCCGCTCCGACCGGCGGCCATGAAGGGCCGGTAAAAACCACCTTCCCTCATGTTCGGCGAATGAGGATCGAGGCAGGGCTTGCCCATCAGGCCCGTCGCATCCGGAAGGGGTGTTGCGGCGCTATTCGGCCGTCCAGGGGAAGCGGTGCTTGTAGTGGCGGTAGTAGAGCCCGATGACCCGCATGGCCACGATCATCGAGTAGACGCCGGCGACCACGGCCAGGACGGCGGTCCCGATCACCACCCCGCTGGTCGGTGGCAGCCCCAGCCAGCCGGGCACTTCGGCCGCGAAGACGCGGATCAGCGCCGCGACCACCAGCGTCGCCAGAATGGCCAGGTAAGGCAGGGGAGCGGCCAGAATGGTGCGGATCGCCGTGTGCGGCAACATGCCCTTGAGAGTCCCGCTGATGGCCACGCCCAGCACCACCACCGGCCAGACCGCCAGCCCGGCCACCGCCAGGCCGGTCACCAGGCCCCAATTGGCCTCCAGTTCATCCACGGGGCCGTCGCAGCCCTTCAGCGTCGCCATCATGGCGATGAACGCCGGCAGCAGCACGATCAGCCATGTCCCGAGGAAACGCACCAGGGGCATGAACAGGTCGTCGAAGACGTTGCTGATCGACACGCCGGGCAGCTCATCCTCGCCCGAGGCCGACTCCAGCACCGTGCCCATGTAGAAGGCGCACAGGTAGCCGTTGAGCACCACGTGGCCGATCAGGCTGATGAACAGCGGCGCGAAGCTCACCAGCGCGTCCCAGACGCCGATGAGGATCACCACCAGGAACATGACCATGTTGCCGCCGTCGAGGAAGAACAGGAACGACGCGGCCAGGTCGGCCCAGAACGACCGCTGCGGCTCGATGATCGGGTCGCGGTCGCTGCGCTCGATGACCGGGCGGCCGGAGCGCGGCAGGTCGTCGTCGCTTTCGATCGCGAGCGGTGCGGAAAGGTCCAGGGCGCGCACGGGCTGGCCTTCGGCTTTGGCCTCGGTGTCGGCGAACTCCTGGAGCCAGTCGCCGGGTTCATGCGGGTGGGCGCCGGCGTGGCCGGAGGCCGGCGAAGACCCGTTCGCAACGTCGGGTTGAACCGGCGGCCCGTCGGCGGCCGGCTGGGGCACTCTGAAGACCGCCCCGCAGGACTTGCACCGGGCCTTGCGACCGGCCGCGGACTCCGGCAGCCTGATCCGGGCACCGCAGCCGCACGTGTGACGGATGGACATGCCGCACCCCTTCCACATGCCCCCCGCGCCTCGTCAACCTCCCGGATGCACGACGACTCGCCATCCAAAACGCAAAGGACGCCGAGAAGAAACGCTTTTTCGGTGAGAATCCGTCGGATCCACCGTCAGATCCGACCGGCGATCACCTGGAAGCCGGTGTCCGGGTTCAGCCGGAAATGGCGAACCAGCCTTCCTGAGTTACACCTGTCCGGGAGACCGTCTTCCGGATCGAAAGCTGTTTCATGTTCCCAGGCTCGCGGCTACGCCGCGTGGGTTTTATTGCAGCGTGCCAATCCCGAAGGGGATGGCCCGCCTGCGTGCTCCGCACAGGCAGGGAAAAGTGGGCGGCACAAGCTTTCTGCCGCCCACCCTTGGGTCTAAAGCCCCTGGGTCGGCTTCAGGCTCCCGCCTTGGTCGCCGACACGGTCGGATTCCACCGTTGCCTATCCTCCGCCCAGGCCGTCCTCCCAGATCCCTCAATGATCCATCCTGGCTTTGGGCGGGCGCGGGCGCGACCGTCAGCCGCGCCTCAACCGTTCACCGTGTCGAATCATGGCCGGCCGGGGTGTGCGCGCGGGGCTTCGGGAGTGTGCCGGCCTTGAGTCGCGCGGGCCGAAGACCCGACCGGGCGGCGGACGGACGCGCCCACCGATCAGATGAACTTCCTGAGGAACTTCAGACCACTGCGGGCCAGATCGTCGCCGTCCCGGGCCAGCGGACGCCAGATGCTGGCCGCCCGGGCCAGCTCCTTGATGGCCGGCACGAAGCTCTCGATGGTGCAGTACCCGTCGTAACCCATGTCGGCCAGGGCCCGCATGGTCGCGTCCCAGGGCACGTGGCCGGAGCCGGGGATGCCGCGGTCGTTCTCGCAGGTGTGCACGTGGAAGAGGTGCCTTCCGCATTGGCGCAGGGCCGCCACCGGGTCTTTCTCCTCGATGTTGGCGTGGAAGGTGTCGTAGAGGATGCCCAGGTGCGAGCTGGCGACCTCCTTGCAGAGTTTCACCGCGTCTTCGCAGATGTTCAGGAAGAAGGTCTCGAAGCGGTTGAGCGGCTCGACGCCGACCTTGATGTCCAACTGCTCGGCCCGGTCGGCGACCTTGCGCAAGCCCTTGACGGCGTGCTTCCATTCGGCGGCGTTGCGGCCGCGGCCGATGAGCAGCCCGACCGGCGAATAGATCGGGCCGGCGACGGCCTCGACGCCCAGCTCCTTGCTCAAGTCCAGGACGGCCAGGAGGTGGTCGAGGGCCGCCTTCCGGTCGGCCGGGCTCGAGCCGATCAGCGAGCCCTTCACGATCACCGTGCACACCGTGGCCCCCAGGCCGGCGTCGGCCAGGGCCTTTCGCGTGCCCTTCACGTCCACCGCCGCCAGGTTGAACAGCGGCAGCTCCACGCCGTCGAAGCCCATCTTCGCCACCTTGTCGATCAGCTTCAGGTCTTTCTTCGAGAACGACCCGGTCCACAGCATCAGGTTCACGCCGGTTTTCATGGGGTTCCTCGTGTTAATGCCACAACGACGGAATGCGACTCAACGCCGGGGCGTATGCTAACGCCGGGCGGCTCATTCGCCAACCGCGCCGGACCGGCCGGTCAATCGTTCCGCCCGGCCTCGGGAACGCGGATGTAGCGGCCCAGCAGCAACAGGCCCACCGGGGCCACGGTGGTGATCAGCGCGATGATCAACCACAGGGTCGCCGAGTCGCGCGGCCCCTCCGCGGGGCAGTAGCGGGCCAGCAGCAGGCCCGAGGGCGTGGCGATGAGCAGCTTGGCGAGGAAGAACGGCAGATACGACATGGACATGTAGGTGCCTTCCTGGCCCTTGGGCGCGATGGCCGCCGCGTATTCATAGAGCCGGGGCGAATAGATCGCCTCTCCAAGAGACAGGACCACCACGTAGATGAAGATCATCACGTACCAGGGATTGATCGCGCCGGTCAGTCCCAGGTACCAGCCGGCCAGCCAGCGGGTGACGGCGCCGTCGGCCAGGCCCTGGAACCAGCCCGGCGGCAGGGTCAGGATGTAAACGGAGGCCGCCGCGATCGCGCTGCCGAACGTGACCATCCGGTACGCGGAGATCTTCTGCGACAGGGCTCCGACGACCGGCACCAGCACGATGATGAACAGCGAGTTCAGGCCCCAGAGCCGGCCGATGGGAGCGCCCTCGCCCAGCTCGCGGATGCCGAACTTGGGATAGATGTAATCCATTTGGACGAAGATCAGGCGGACCATGGCCGCCAGCGTGAGAAAGGCCAGAAACCGGTAAAAGCCGGGCTGCTGCCACAGGCCCGCAAAAATGCGGACCGTCTCCCTGAGCGTATCCCTCGTGGTGGACAGCAG
>JABRVU010000572.1:0-9835 GCA_039961895.1 Phycisphaerae bacterium
TGCTCGCCCGGCACCTGGAGAACATCCTGACCCATTGCACCCACCGGATCACCAACGGCGTCGCCGAGGGCTTGAACAGCAAGGTCATGTCCATCAGGCGAAAGGCCCGCGGATACCGAAACAAGGACAACTTCAAGACGGCAATCTACTTCTTCCGCGGAGGTCTCGATCGTTACCCACGATCATCCCTGAAGGACCTTTCTTTGCGCCCTATCGGCGCGATGTTGCACCCTAGCGGTGCAACGCTGTGCTTTCACCGAAACGTGTAATGGTCGGCGTGGACGATTGTTGCAATCGGGGCAACTGGATTCGAACCAGCGACCTCTTGACCCCCAGTCAAGCGCTCTAGTCCAGGCTGAGCTATGCCCCGTGTTCGTTGGCCGGCGGTGGTCGGGACCGGCGCCGGTCAGCGGTTCACTGGCGAAGGATGGTAGCACATCCGCTTTTTCTTCGCCAGAGGTCAGCCGCGGCCGGGCGGCAAATAGAGTCCCGCGCCCCCCAAACTTCCCGGAGCGGCGGCTCAGGTCAGCGAGGGCAGCGGGCGCTTGGCGGTTTCCGGCGATTCGACGGGCAGCTCGACGATCAGACGGGCGCCTTGGCCGGGAGCGCTGTCCACCCGGATGCTGCCGCCGAGCATCGCGCACAGCTCCCGGCTGATGGCCAGCCCCAGGCCCGTCCCGCTGTGCTCGCGGGTGACGCTCGAATCAAGCTGGCGGAACTTCTCGAAGATGCGCTGCTGGTCCTCGGGGGCGATGCCCGGACCGTTGTCCTCGACGACGATGCGGACGCGCCCGTCGTCGCAGCGGCGGGCCTCCAGGCGGATCGAGCCGCCCTGGGGCGTGTATTTGTTCGCGTTGCTGAGCAGGTTGTAGATCACCTGCCGGATCTTGCCCGCGTCCGAGTACATGATCGGCAGGTCGTCGTCGAGCTCCAGGGTGAGAGTCTGCTCCTTCTTGTCCACCATGGGCTGCATGAAGTCGGCGAGCGTCTCGCACACGTCGCGCAGGGCGAAGGTGGTGCGGTGCATGTCCACACGCCCGGCCTCGATCTTGGCCAGGTCCAGCAGGTCGTTGATGATGTCCAGCAGCATCCGCCCGCTGGTCAGGATGTTGTGGGCGTAGCGGGCCAGGCGGCCGCGGTCGGCGGGCTGCTCGCTGAAGGCGGCGTCGCGCAGCAGATCGGCGAAGCCGATGATGGAGGTCAGCGGGGTGCGCAGCTCGTGGCTGACGTTGGCCAGGAATTCGCTCTTGACGCGATTGGCCTCGTAGAGGGCCACGTTGCTTTCGGCCAGTTCGCCCAAGCGCGTGTCCAGCGAGCGGTTGATGGTCTCGAGCTCCAGCCGGGCCCGCTCGAGCTGGCCGAGCATGTCGTTGAAGGCGACGGAGAGCTCCTCGAACTCATCGCCGGTGTCGATCTGGGCTCGGGCGGTCAGGTCGCCGCCGGCGATCTGCTCGGCCAGGGTCTTCAGCTCGCGCACCGGGGCGAGGATCAGCTTCTGGGTGATGAGGTAGAAGACCAGGATGGCCAGGAAGCCGGCCAGTGAACCGGCCAGGCCGATGACGATGCGCGTGGCCAGAACGGCCTGGCGCGTCTCGGGGGCGGGCAGTTCGACGTCGATGAGGCCGATGAGCGCCCCGGCCCGCTCGCCGCCGGTGTCGCGCACGCCCAGCAGGTAGCGGTGGGTGGTTCCGCTGGAGAGCGGTTGATCGGGCGGCTGGTACTCGTTGACCGGGCGGGTCCGCATCTCCTCGACGGCCCGGCGCTGCACGTCGTCGAGCAGGGGCGGACCGTGACGGGTCAGCCGCGCGACCCAGGCGCTCGCCTGCTGCCGGGCGGGCTGCGGAACGTGCCGCCAAGCCAGGGCCATCAGCGGTTCGAGCGGCAGCGCCAGCGCATCCGGCCAGAGGCGGGCCAGACCCGCCGCGGTCCAGAGGGCGGGCTTTCGCAACCCGGCCGGGAAACGCCATCCGCCGCCCGGGACGCTTCCGCCGGCGGCCAGGGGAATCAGACGCACGCGCGCGGCCCGCAGGTCGGCGGTGGCCACGTTCGTCTTCCACCATTGATCGAGCAGCTCCTGCTGATGGCCCCAGTCGGGGTTGGTCGGGTCGATCCAGGCGTAGGCGATGAACGCGGCCGAGCGTGCCCGCTGCACGTTGCGGTCCTGGGCCAGCCGCTCGAGCATCCGCCAAGGAATGAACAGGGCCGCCCCGATAATCAGGGCGACGGCCAGGCCAAACAACAGACGGCACTTGGCGGCCAGTGAAATGTCGAAAAAGCCGTGCGTGGCCATACGGAACGTTATTGTAACCGGGGCAAGGGCTCAAGGACGAGGATGAGGCTTTTTCGATTTGGGATTGCGGATTTCGGATTTCGGATTGCGGATGGGACATCCGGTTTCGAGGTCGGAGCATGGCCTCCGCGTTTTCCTGTGTTCAAGTTAGACTATCCCCATGCGAACGCGGCGGATTCTGACGGCCTGGGCGGTGTTTCTGGCGGTGACCGGCGGCCTGGGCGCGACCATCGGGTATGGCACCTATCACCGCGGGGAGCTGTACCGCCGCAAAATCGAGCGCCAGTTGGCGGATTTCTTCGGGCTGCCGGCCGACGTGGGTTACGTCCGCCCGCGGACGTTCACCTCCCGCGAGCTGGGCAACCTGCAATTCTGGCTGCCCGGGCGGCGCGACCGCATCTTCCAGGCCCCCGGCGCGGTGCTGGAGGAAGGCGCCGAGGGCAACGGAGGAACGCTGGTCATCCTGGACCGGCCGCTGCTGACCATCGGCTCGGAGGCCTGGGAGCAGGAGGATTACATCCAGGTGCTGCGGGCCAGCCTGGCCCACAACTTCCGCGAACTCGACGTCAACGAGATTCGGCTGGTCGATGCCCGGATCGTCTGGCCGCGGCGCGATTTCCACCTGAGCGTCGAGGGCGTGGAGGGGAACATCCTTTTCGACGCCGACGGGCGCGGGGAGGCCCGGCTGGCCTCCCGGCGGCTCAACGGCATCAGCGTCGGCGAACCGGTGCAGATCGTCGCCCGGATCGACCCGCTCAGCGACGACCTGCTGCCGGAAGTGACGCTGGCCGTGCCCCCCTTGCCGCTGCACGTGCTGGGGCTGCACCAGGTCCTGGGCTCGGCCATCACCCAGGGGACCTTCGCCGGGCGCATCACGCTGTATCAGTCCGCCGACGGCGATTCCATCCGCCTGAGCGGCTCGGCCGCCGCGGTCAAGCTCGAAGAGCTGACCGGGCGCATCGCCAGCGGGCCGGTGTCGGCGGTCTTCGACCTGAACATCGAGGAGGCCCTGTTGCGCGGGAAGGAACTCGAGCGGATGGTGTTCCGCGGCGAGATCCGGCAGCTCAACGTGCAGCCGCTGCTGAGCCGGCTGGGCCTGGGCGGCGTGGGCGGCCAGGCCCGGCTCACCGTGCGCGACGCCCGTCTGGTCGGCGAGGGCATCGAGCACCTGGCCTTCTCGGGCGAATGGCTGGGCGCCGCGGTGGACCCGCTGGTGAAGCTGGCCCTGGGCCGCGGCGGGCTGGCCGGACGCTTGCAGGTCCGCGTGCACAGCCTGGTGATCCGCGACAATCAACTCGCCCAGGCCGACGCCGACGTGCAGGTGCTCCCGCCTGAGCACGGGCCGGGGAAGATCGAACGCGGGTTGTTGCTGGCCCTGCTCGAGAACCAGGCCGGCTTGAGCATCCCGGAGCGGCTCCTGCCGGAGTGGATCGAGTTCACGCAGATGAGCGCCCGCCTGTCGGTGGATGGTCAGCGGCTGCGCATCCTGAGCACGCGAGGCCCGGCCGGTCCGCCCGTCATCACCGCCCGCATCGGCGGGATCGATCTGCCGCTGCTGGCGGAACTCGATCAGAGCTTCGACCTCGCTTTGCTCCAGAAAGAGCTCAAGGCCCGCATCGCCCAGTGGCGGTCGGCGGTGCGCGAGCGCATCAGCGCCCGGCGCAGCGCCAGCCGGCCGGCGTCAGAGCCACTGCCCCGCCGGTAAACAGAGCCACGATGCGGGCCTGACCGATTCCGAGCCGAGTGCCGATTGTGATACGGCCGATGCGGGGATATCATTCGGGGCACCGTGAGTAATCGGATGAATCGACGACCGATGGATGGCTGGAGGGCGCTGGTGTGCGCGTCAGCCCTGATGGTGCTCTCGGCCGGGGGGTCGGCCCGCGCCCAGAGCACCTCGAGCAGCACGGCCGCGCCCGGAGCCGGGCCGGCCGCGCCCGCGCCGCTGCTCAACGACGTGCACATCCGGGAGCAACTGGCCCAGGCCAAACGGCAGTGGGAGGAGCGCGGACCGCGCATCGAGGCTGAACTGGGCGAGATCGCCGCGACCATCCAGAACGTCGATACCGCCCTGCGCGACCGGCCCAGTCCTGAACTGATCGCCCGCCGCGAAGACCTCGACCGCCGCAAGGAGGCCCTGGAGGCCGAACAGAAAGCCCTCAAGGACATCGTCTCCGCCTGGGAGAGCGCCGCCTCGTCGTCCCTGGAGCTCACCCGCGTCCGCAAAGAGCTGGAACGCTTCCGGGAGGCCCTGGAGAAGAAGGAGGTCAAGTTCCAGCCGGGCGACGCGGCGATCCTGGAGATCCAGATCCGGCAGACGCGCGGCGTGCTCAAGGCCCAGCAGGAGAGCGCGGCGGCGTGGCGCCAGCGGCTGGCGGAGGTCGAGGAGCGGCTCAACGCCCCGTCGGTGGCTCGCCGGGCGGTGCTCTCGGCCGAACGGCAGTTGCTGCGGGCCCAGGTGGACAGCATGCCGGTGCGACTGGCCAACAACGAGGCCAAACTGGCTCTGCACGAGGCCAAGCTGGCCGCGGCCCGCGAGCTGGGCGAAGGGGCCGGACGGGCGGCACCGCCTCCGCAGAGCCGCCCCGCGACGGCCACCAGCACCGCCCCCGAGTCGATCGAGGCCCTCAACAAGCAGCGCCTGGCGACGGCCTTGGAGCTGGAGGCCAAGGATCGTCTGGCCGCCGTCCGCCAGGACATCGCCGAGGCCCTCAAGAAGCGGGACGAGGCCCTGGCCAAGGGTCAGAGCACCGAGGCCATCGAGGACGATCTGCAATTCCACCGCCAGCGCGAGCAATACGAGGTCAGGCGGATTCGGCAGGCGACGCTCAAGAGCCGCGAGGCCGAGCAGGCCCGGCAGATCGCCGCCCTCGAACGCGCCAACCAGGAGGCCCAGGCCCGGCTGGAGGCCTTGCGCTCCGGGCACATGCGCATGACGCCGGATCAGCGCGCCGACCTGGCCGATCAGTTCCGCGAGAAGGCCCAGGCCGCCCTGGAGGCCGCCGCCAAATACGACCAGGAGGCCCAACTGGCCTTGAACTGGATCGCCTCGACGCGCGAGTCGCTGGCCTTGGTGGACGCCATGCAGAAGGCTCTGGATCAGCGGCCGCTGCCGCTGACCGACGCCTTCCGGGTCTTCAACCACGTCCGGCGGATGAAACTGCTCCTCAACACCGACCGCGAACAGTACGACCAGATGATGACCAGCCAGACGGTCGGGTACTACCAGCAGCTCCGGCAGGCGAGCCTGAGCCGCCGGCTGGCGGAGACCTACCAGCGGATGGCCGACGCCCTGGCCCCGCCGCCGCCGTCGTTCTGGGAGCGGCACAAGAAGATCTTCTGGGCCTTCGGCGTGTTCGCGTTCATGGTGGTCGCCGGGTACGTGCTCAAGGCCGTCGTGTGGCTGACCGAGCGCGGGGCCACCTGGCTGAAGGCCGCGGTGCCCTCCTACAACTTCTCGGTCAAGCGGGTGACCACGCTGGTCTCCTTCGCCCGCAGCATCGTCCAGCTTTTCGTCTGGATCTTCGGGATCATCACCATCCTGTCCGAGTTCGGGATCGATCCGGCGAAGAGCTCGGGGGCCATCGGGCTGGTGGGCCTGATCATGGCCGGCATGTTCCAGCAGATCGTGGTCGATTTCATCAAGGGGCTGGACATCATCGCCGGGCGGCACTACAACGTCGGCGACTTCGTCGAACTGGACGGCAAGTACGGGCACGTCATCGACTTCAACGCCAAATACACGCGCATCCGCACGCTGTCGGGCCAGGAGCTGAACATCCCCAACAGCCGGTGCATTCCCTCGCGGCGCTTCCCGGAGGGTTACGTCGATAACTACGTGGACATCGTGCTCAAGAGCGGGGCCGACGTGGGCGAGGCCAAGACCGCCATCCAGGCGGTGTGCATGTACCTGAACCGGCGGCTCGAACCGCTCAAGGAACGGCCCCTGTTCATCGACCGGTTCCGCTCGGTGGGCGGGCGGGCCATCCTGCGGTATCGCGTCCGCGTGCTGCCCGGCTGCGACTGGGTGGTCACCGATTACTTCATTCCCGGCGTCCGGACGGCGCTGGAGGCCCGCGGGATCGAGATGGAGGGCGATCCCAAGTTCTTCTTCATCAATCGGATCGATACCTTCCGCAAGTTGTTCAGCCGGCAGTTGACCGAACAGGAAATCCTGCAGGAAGCCGCGGAGCTGGATGCCCCGCCGGTCGCGGACAAGCCGGCGTCACCGGCCGGCGCCGGCGACCATGACAAACCGGCCCTGCCGGCGGAGCGGCCGATCGAGGAAAGCAAGGCGGAAAAGCCTCCCCTTCCGGCGGAGGCCGTCGAGGCCGCAGGTCGCTGAGCCCGGAAACAATCAGAACGCTTCACGGCAGTTGCGGCGGTCGGCTGCTGCGCTCCTGCTCGAATTGTGCGGCCCGGTGGAGCTGGGCCTTGTAGGCGGCGCTGAACGCCGTGTCGGTCATCCATTCCGAGCGCACTTTGTCCCCCTCCAGGGTGATGACGCACCGCCCGTTCGGGCGCAGCAGCAGCCCGATCGAGCGCGTGGCCGCGATGATGACCGGCCGGTTGGCATGCTGGGCGTAGAAGCGATCCGCGTAGCTGGCGTAGATGAAGTTGTTCGCCTCATCGCCGGGAAGCGCGGGCGGCAGCAGACCGGTGCGGTCGAGGTGGGCCTGAACGCCGGCCGCCGAGCCCCGCGTCATCCGCATGAGCACGGCGATGGTCTGCGTGTCCCGACGCCAGACCACCAGCAGCGCCAGCAACACCCCGCTGACCAGCAACAACGAGCCCGTCCGCACGATCCATCGTCGGCGGGCACGGACCCGGCTGGCGAAAATGCGCTCGTCCATGTTCTCGGCGCCGAGTGGGGCATACCGGGAGCCGTTGAGCGGCAGCTCCGGGACGACTCGGGAGATGAGCATACGCAACCCCTTCAAACTGGCGCTGGGGCCACAACCGGTTCACCCCCCCTCCGCAACCTCAGGCCCGCCCGCCGGCCGCATATGCTTCCATGCCCTCTTGAATATTCTAGCGGACCGGCCAGGGTGAATACAAGTGTATGTCACTTCAGGCCGTCCGGGCTTGCAGCCCCCTCCTCCCGCGGCGGCGGCACGTCGCCGGCCAGCAGCCGATCGACCAGGTCCGCCACGCCGTCCTCATCATGAGAGGCCACCCGCAGCCGGGCGACCTCCCGCACGGATTCAACGGCGTTGCCCATGGCCACGCCCAGCCCGGCACGGGCGATCATCTCCACGTCGTTGACGTCGTCTCCCAAGGCCGCCACTCGCGACGGGGGGATTCCCATCCTATCGGCCAATCGGACCAGGGCCTGCCACTTGTTGACCCGCGGCGGAAAGCACTCGACCACGTGCACGCGATAGTTGGGGGCATAGATGGCGTTGAACCTGAGCCGCTCGGGCGGGAATTCCGCGCGCAGATCGGCCACGGTCCGCTCGATCTGCTCCGGGCTGACGATCACACCGATGCGCACCGGCGGAAAGGGCAGGGGCTTCCAATCGGCCAGACGCTCGGCCCTGGCCGGGCTCATGCGCAGAAAGGCCTCATAGGCCGACAGGTTCTTCTCGCCGGCCACAAGCTGGTAGTCGATGCCGGTCTGGGTCGAATCATAGAGCACCAGCAGCGGGTGCCCCCGGCTCCGGAAATGGGCCGCCACCCGCGCGGCCAGCTCCTCGGAAAACGCCGACCGGATCAGCGTGCTCCGCGTGGCCAGGTCCGTGATGATGGCCCCGAAAACGAAGATGCCCGCGTCGAGGTCCAGGCCGAGGGCGTCCAGCACGGCGGCGGTTTCGATGAGCGACCGGCCGGTGCACAGGGTGATCTTCAGGCCGGCCTGGTGGGCCCGGTGCAGGGCGGCGCGGTTGGCCTCCGACAGCTCGTTGCGCGAGTTCACCAGCGTGCCGTCCACGTCGAGAGCCAGAAGTCGATAAGGCAGCTCCAAGGCGGATTTCCTATTCATGGGTGAAGGCGACTTTGACCGCCCCGCTGCGGCCGCGATCGCTCAGGGCGGCCAGGGCGTCTCGATACCTTTCGATGGGGAAGCGGTGGGTAAGCAGGCCCTTGAGATCCAGCCGCTTCCGCCGGACCAGCTCCCAGAGGACTTCGTAAGTGTGCATCCGGCGGCCTTCGAACTCCTCGATGGCCCGGCCGTTCGCCCCGACCAGCTTCAACTCGTCGAACCACAACGGGGCCGTGTCCACCGTGCCGATCTGCGTGGTGCCCACCTCGACGACCACCCCGCCCGCCCGGGCGTACTTCATCGCGTCGGACAGGCTCTGGCACGTTCCGATACAGTCGAAGACCTGGTCGAACCCGCCGATGAAAGCCTGGTGACCGAAACGGGTGGGCACGACCGCGCCTCCGACGCAACGGGCGATCCGCCCATAGCGGTCGGCCTGGCTGTCGCGTCGGGCGAGGCGGATGGTCTCTTGAACGCCGAGTCGCCGCATGGCCTCAGCCTGGCCGGGGTGTCGGACGACCGCCGTCAGCCGGCAGTCCACGTCCAGGGCCCCAAGCGCGGCGGCGACACCCATGCCCACCAGCCCGGCGCCCAGAATCAGAACTCGCGCGCCGGCGGCAGGGCCGTGGCTCATCACCGCGTGGAGGGCACTGGCCAGCGGGTCGGTCAGGACGGCTTCGTCATCGCCGAGTTCATCGGGCACGCGATGGAGCTGCGATTCGTGGGCCACGAAATACGGCCCCCAGCTTCCGCCGGTGAACGAGTTCCATCCGATCATGTATCCGGGCGGCAGCGGACCGGTACGGAAGTGTTCGCACAGCGCGAAGCGCCCGGCCGAGCACGCCGGGCAGACCGGCGCGACGCCCCTGGGCACGCACGAGAGGATCGGCTCGACCACCACGCGGTCGCCGGGCTTATAGCGCCTGACCGCCGGCCCGGCCTCTTCGACTCGGGCGACGTTTTCATGCCCGACGACCGCCGGCAGGCCGGCGAAGGCCTGGAGAATCGAGGCGGGATGGTTGCGCTGCGTGATGGCCGCCAGGTCCGTGCCGCAGATGCCGCCCAGGATCGTCCTCAGACGGACCCACTCCGGCGAGGGCAGTGCCGGCACGGGCACCCTCCTGAGCCGCAACCCCGACAGCCGCGACCGGAACACCGCCGGCGTGATCCACCCGGCCGCCTTGCACGCCATCCAGCGCAAGGGGCCGATGTCGTAGACCAGCGCGGTCATCAGGGCTGGCGGTTGGCTGCGATTCACGCGGCGAATGATAGCCGGACCGATTCCTCGCTTCCATCGACGGGACCCGCAGAAGTGAACGCGACCAAGGCGGGAGCCTGAACGGAAGCTGGAACAGCGGCACAAGAGCCCCAAGAGCGAGCGCATCCGGCCGGGCACGCCGCTGAGTCTGGAAGACGCCCGGCGGTTGGTGGCCGGTTACGTGGAGCACTACAACACGATCCGGCTGCACACGCCGACGGACAACGCGGAGATCGAGCGGTATCACCGGACGGTGGACGAGCGGCTGGCGGAGTTGGAGGCGGGGGACTACGCCGCGATGTCGGCG
>JABRVU010000573.1:0-14950 GCA_039961895.1 Phycisphaerae bacterium
CGATCCTCGGGGGGTAAAATGAGCGCGTCAGAAAACCCCGAAAACCGATCGGCTGGAAGCCGGTCCCACACGGGTGACAGGACGCACTTCACGCGGTGACGGCGGCAACGGGAGGACCGTCAGAACCCGGCCTCGGTCAGGCGCTCGCGCAGATAGGACCAGTCGCGGCGAATGTTGGTCAGCGTTTCCTTCTCTCCCGGCGAGCCGGCGGGCGCGCCATGCGGACCGTACTCGACGTGCAGGGAGACCGGCCCGGAGAAACGCAGCCGGGCCATGCGGGCCAGGGCGGCCTTAAAGGGCACCATGCCCTCGCCCAGCGGACCCCAGGCCGGCTTCCAGCTTTCCCCGGCTTTCACCCACTTCATGTCCTTGATGGCCAGCATGATGATGCGCGGGCCGAGCAAGTCGATGGCGGTCTGCCAGCCGCCGGCGCCGCCCTCGACGGTGGCGTGGCCGAGGTCGAAATAGGCCCCGATGGCCTCGGGCGGCAGGTCGGCGATGGCCTGCCAGAGGTCCCACGTCGGCGCGCCGACGTACCGGCCGGAATGATTGTGATAACCGGCCGTCACGCCGTGGCTCTTGAACAGGGCGGCAAGATCACGCAGTTTGGCCTTGACCTCCGCGAGCGCCTGAAGCACGCCGGCCCGATCGGTGTAGTGATAGTAGCCCAGCTTGGCGTAACGGATGCCCAGGCTCGCGGCGGTCTTCACGATGGCTTCGGCGTGGTCCTTGCCCGCGTCGGTGACGGCGGTGGAGATCATCGGGACGGCGACGCCGGCGGCCTTGAGCCGCTCGACGGCGCGGGGCAGGTCGTCGGCCACGCGCTCCGGGAGGACGTGTCCGCCGGGCCGGCAGGTCAGGTCCACGGCGCCGACGCCCAGCTCGTTGAGCATGGCCGGCAGCTCGCCGAACGCGCGGCCGCTCAGGGGCTTGGAGAACAAACAGACGACGGGCCTGGGCGAACCGGCCGGCGCCGCTTGAGCCCCGGCCAGACCGCCCGCCGCCAGGACCGCGCCGGCGGCCTTGAAGACGTCACGACGGTTCAAGTGAACGCAATCCATAGGCGCGTCTCGCGGATCGGGTGAAGTCGCCCACGACGTCGTATGCAGCCGCGCGGCTTCCCGCCTCCGCGCCGGTCGGGGTCAGGCCAGCTTCCACGGCGAGCGGTACTCGTAGTTCAACAGCTTGTTGGCCTCCGGGTCGTTGGTGACCTGCTCCTTTTCGGCGTCCCAGGCCAGGTAGCGTTTGCGATCATAGGCCAGGTTGCCCAGCAGCGTGGCCGTCGTCGAGCGGTGCCCGACTTCGACCGGGCAGTGGGTGGTTTTGCGGCTGCGGACGCAGTCGATGAAATCGGCGGCGTGGTCGGAGACCTCCATCCGGCCGCTTTCGGTATGGGCCTCGCGGGCCGGCTTGACCGCGGCGGCCTGGCGGGCGTTCTCCTTGCGCCGGGTCGGATTCAGCGCCGCCAGGGGTTCGAGCCGCACCTTCTCGGGCACGATCCGCAGCGTGCGTCCGGAGAAATAGAGCGTGCCCTGCGTGCCGCGGATCTCGATGTCCGCCTTCACCGGCGTCAGCTCCGCCGCGTTGGCGTTGAACTGCGTGAACGTCACCAGCACGCCGCCGGGATACTCCCAGACCACCTCCATGGTGTCGGGTATTTCGCGCCCGTCGTGGATGGCGTAGCGTCCGCCGGCGGCGAAAACGCCCAGCGGCGCGTCCTGCCCGAGGGCCCACTGGATGTGATCGAGATAATGGGTACCCATGTTGGTGAGCTGTCCGCCGGAGTAGCTGCGATACCAGCGGAACTTGTACAGGCAGCGGTTTTCGTTGTACGGCACCTTGGGCGCCGGGCCCAGCCACATGTCCCAGTCCAGGCCCGGCGGCGGGTCGCCGTCCGGCACGTGGCCCATGCCCATCGGCGTCTCGTTGGTGGCATGAAAGCAGCGGGCGGCGGTGACCTTGCCGATGGCCCCGCCCTGCACCAGCTCGACCACGCGCCGGCAGACGTCGGAGGATCGCCGCTGCACGCCCATCTGCGTCACCCGGCCGTAGCGCTTGGCGGCCTCGACCATCCTGCGGCCCTCGCCGATGGTCAGCGACAGCGGCTTCTCGACGTAGACGTCCTTGCCGGCCGCGCAGGCGTCGATGAACTGGAGCGCGTGCCAGTGATCGGGCGTGGCGATGACCACCGCGTCGACGTCCTTGCGGTCGAGGAGCTTGCGATAGTGGCCGGTGGTGAAGGGTTCTCCGCCGACCTTCCGCTTCGCGTAGCCGATGTACGGCTCGTACACGTCGCAGAGGGCCGTGATCTGAACGTCTGGCACGGCCTGGAAGGCGTCGATGAGTTGATCGCCGCGGTTGCCCAGCCCGATGAAGCCGAGCCGCACGCGCTCATTGGCGCCCAGCGCGCCCAGCACCGGTCGGGCCGCCGCCGCGGCCATCCCCGCCGTCGTGATTCGGGCACCGAACCGTCGGCGCGTCATGCGTTGCGACATCGGGCACCTCCTTCGTCTTGGCCCGTCCAGGATACCACTTACGCCCCGCGGGCACCAAGCCACGGAAGGGGACGGTGGGACGGTGAGGCTGAGGGAATTGGGGACGAAAGAAAAGGGTCAGGGGATGCCGCTTGGCGGCCGAGGGACGGAAATCGTCGCCGCCCTCGTCCTCGTCCATGCTGTCACACGCCCGGACCGCGTGGCGGAGGGACGGAGGGGTGCTTGACCCGGTCCGGGGATGACGGGATAATGCCTGCTTCGGAATGAAGGCTCAGGCAAGGAGTTTCGGACGGTGTACGCCATTCTCGAAGACAGCGGACGGCAATACCGGGTGAACCCCGGCGACAGGATTTACGTGGACCTCCGCGAACTGGCGGAGGGTCAGAACACGATCGAGTTCAACCGCGTCCTGATGCTGGGCGACGGCGAGCAGGCCCGCATCGGTCGGCCGCTGGTCGAAGGCGCCAAGGTCATCGGCAGGATCGAACGCGAAGTCAAAGGCCCCAAGGTCGTCAGTTTCAAGATGCGCGAGCGGAAGAACTACCGCCGCAAGGTCGGGCACCGCCAGCGCTACCTGCAAGTCACCATCAACGAAATCCTGGCCTGAGCGGCGTCCGCGCGCAGGGGCCGCGCGGCGCGGGCGTCATTCTCCGCGTCGCCGCCGCACCCGGCCGGTCACCGAACGATCTCGAGCGGCGGGAAACGCTCGAACCGCGCCCATGTCTTCCGCACCACGTCGGCCATCGCGTTGAGGAACGCGGGGTGGTCGTTGACCGTCGAGGCCCGGGTCATGGGCAGGCCGACCTGCCGGCAGGTGGCCGCGGCCTCGTGGTCCAGGTCGTAGAGCACCTCGACGTGGTCGCAGAGAAAGCCGATCGGAACCAGCACCGCGGCGGCCAGCCCATCGGCCCGCGCGCCCCGCAGGTAGTCGTTGACGTCCGGCTCCAGCCAGGGATCGGCGGGCCGGCCGCTGCGGCTCTGCCAGACCAGGGCCCAGTCCGTCCGCCCCAGCCGCTCCATCACCAGCCGGCAGGACTGCTCAAGCTGCTGCTGATAACGGCAGGTATCGGCCATCGGCCGCGGGATGCTGTGGGCCGTGAACACGATGCGGGCCCGTTCGCGCAGGTCGGCGTCCAGCCGGCTCAGCGCCTGCCGGGCGTGATCGGCGTTGGCCTCGATGAACCCCGGATGCTCGAACCAGGGCTCGACGTAGGTGACGGCCACGTCGGGCCGGCCGCGGCGGGCCAACTCCTCGCGCGCCGCCCGCACGTTCTCCTTGTACTGCGTACAGCTCGAATAGGACCCGTGGGCGGCGGCGATGAAGCCCACGGCCCGCCTGATGCCGCGCTCGCTCATGTCGGCCAGCACGTCCGCGAGGAAGGGGTGCCAGTTGCGCATTCCCACGAAGACGGGCAGTTCCAGCCCGGCGGCCCGCAGCCGCTGCTCGAGCCCGCGGGCCTGGCGAAAGGTCAGCCCGGTGAGCGGCGAGACTCCCCCGAACAGCTCATAGTGCCCCGCGACCTGCTCGACGCGCTCCGGCGGAACGCGCCGGCCGCGGAGCACGTTGGCCAGGAACGGGCGAACGTCGTCCGGCCCGGCCGGTCCTCCGAAGGAAATCACCAGCACCGCCTGAAAGGAACCGCCTGAGGCCACGCATCGCACCCGCGACAGGGAACCAACGGCCTGACTCATTCACGCTCCGGCGAGAAGCGGGCATCCTTGGGTTTGCGGCCAGCGGCCGCCTTGGGATGCACGCTGATCGGCGCGGCCGGCGCCGGCCGGGCCGAAAGCCCGCGGCTTATTGATGGCGCGCTAAGGCCCGCGGGTCGCGGGGGCCCGCGGCGCGGGCCGGGACGCGGGGGCCGGCGGCGGAGGTCGCTGGCTGTTGATCAGCGGGGCGAGCCACTCGGCCACGAACCGCCGCCGCGCCCAGCCGGTGTGCAGCCCCGTGTGGCCGCTCTCGCGCATCCGCGAGTTGTAGCACTGCTGGTAGAGCTTGCCGTAGAGCTGACGGCCCTCCTGATCCAGCCCCAGCGGAATCTCGAAGCCTTTCTGCCCGGCGGCGGTGACGTGCCGGCCGTCGATGGTGCCCATGATGGTCGTCCCCAGCTTGAGGAAGCCGACGTCGTAGGGCGAGTAGTAATTCCAGATGCCCGCGGTCGTCCGCCGCAAGGCCCGGCGAAGGTCGTAGCTGGGCGCGATGGCCGGGGCCAGCAGCAGGGCGCTGGTGATCGGCCGGTCCGCCGGCAGGGCCTCCAGCACCAGCACCGCCAGTCCGCCGCCGCCGGAATGCCCGATCAGATGCACCGGGCGGCCCGGGTGGGCCCGCTGATAGGCCAGAATTTTGTCGGCTACGATGGCGGCCTCGCGCTTGTTCCGCTCCAGATAGCGCAGCGTCACCGGAAAGAGCATCACCGAACCGGCCGTCCAGTCGTACACCTCGATGGTGTAGAACACGTTGCCGTCGTTGAGCCCCTTGGCGATGCGCGTGTTGAGATAGCTCTTGCCCTCGATGCCCGGCAGGATGAGCACGTAGCCCTGGGCGGCCCGCTGCGGGCTGTCGATGCGCGTGACCGTCCCCCAGCACCCGGACAACAGCGGAAGCAACAGCAGGCCGGCCGCGGCGGCGACGGGCCGCAGCGCGCCGCGAACGGTCATTCCCGGCCGTCCGGCCGGTGCGCACAACCCGCTCGGGCCCGCGGACAAGCCGTCGGCTTCACCGGCCGGCCCGGCCCCGATCAGGCCGGCGGGTACGAACTCCCTTTCGTCGCGGTTCACTTCGTCTGAAACCTTTCATCTGATGCGCGTGTCTTTTCTTCTCGTTGCAAACCATCTGAGGATATCGCACGAACGCGCACTCGGCAACCGCCGTTCAGCCGATGACGACGTCGGCCACGATCAGCAGCAGGCTCAGCGAAACCCCGGCGATGCCCATCCACAGGCGCGGCGGTTCGCCCTCGATGTACCGGCGGGCCCAGGGCGGGACGCGGCGGACGTTGAGCACCTGGGCGCACAGCACGAAGCCCAGCAAGGCCGCGCATCCGATGAGCACGCGCAGAAAGCAGGCGGCCAGCGACACCTGCCCGACGCGCAGGATCACGGGCAAAGCCACCAGCAGCCACAGCCCCCACCCGGCTCCGATGATCTTGAGCCCGACCCGGGCGTCGCGGTTCGCGTGCCGAAGCGTGTTGACCGCCGACCAGATCCGCCCCGCCCGGCGCCGCACCAGCAGCCAGTCGAAACCGTGCCCGCACTCGGGGCAGCGCTGCTCGGGCAGACCCAGCAGGATGTAGTTGCAGCGCGGACAGGTCGGCGGAACGGGTATGCGCCAGTCTTTGCGTCCGCGAATCTGCTCGAGTTCATCCCACGAGAGCGGCATGGGAGTCCTTGGAGGTTCCCGGTTTTCAGTGCCCAGTTCTATTTCCCGTTTCCCGTTCGGGTCGCTGATGCACGTCCGCGAGCAACCCGCAGCGGCTTGGCGTGCGTTCCGGGCTGCGTGCGCCACCGGCGTCTGGGCGGCGTGATTCAGAGCGCCTTCTCAAACCCGTGCGGGACCGGCTTCCAGCCGGTCGGCATACGGTGATTTTCGACGCACTCGAAGGGGTCTTGGGAGGCGCGCCTACGCATCTGCGCGTCTGCCAGTCTCCGTGCCGAGTCCCTGCGTCCGGCAGGCCAGTTCGCGGGCGGCGGCACGGGGGTCGGCGGCGGCGATGACCGCCGAACAGACGCACAGCCGTCGGGCCCCCGCCTGGACGAGAACGCCGGCGTTCCCGGCGGTGATCCCCCCGATCGGCACGATGGGTATCTGCGTCTCGCGCGTGGCCAGGGCCAGCAGCTCCGGGCCGGCCAGGTGTTGCTGAGGCTTGGTGGCGGTGGCGAACATCGGGCCGACCGCGATGTAATCGGGCCCGGCGGCGATGGCGGCGCGAAGCTGAGCGGGATCGTGCGTGCTGACCCCGATGAGTGCCCCCGGCCCGACGATCCGCCGGGCCGCCGCCACGGGCAGATCCGTCTGGCCCAGGTGCACGCCGTCGGCTCCGGCCAGGACGGCGATATCGGGCCGGTCGTTGACGATGAACAGCACGCCCCGGCGGCGGCACAGTTCGCCCAGCCGAAGCGCGCGGGACAGCAGTTCGGAGTCATCGAGGCCCTTCTCGCGGAGCTGGATGCAGTCGGCCCCGCCGGCCAGGGCCTCCTCGGCCGTCCACAGCCAGTCGGGCCGGCCGCACAGCGACGCCGTCATCAGCACGTACAGCCGCGTCCGCGCGAAGCGGGCCGACCTTTCGCCCCGCATGACGATGCGCTGTTCGGCGTCATAGGCCCGGTAGCGCAAGCCCTCCAGTCCGCCGGCAAGTTCGGGATCGAACGTCTTGGCGTATTCCTCGAGGGTCCGCAGGGCCTCGGGCAGGCGCTTGGCCGCGGCGGTGAAGACCGCCAGGGCGTCGGGCCGGTGCCGTTCGGAAGCGGTCGAGACGGCCGTCCCCGCGTCTCCGGGCACGTCGCGGGCGGCCAGCAGCTCGCCGGCCGGCAGCCGCCGCACGCAATCGGCCAGGTCGTGACGCAACGCCTTGAGCGCCTCGCAGCCGGCCGGGTCGTCCAGCCCGAAGCGGGCGTAATCCTCCATGACCCGCAGGGCTTCGCGGGCCCGGTTCACGTTCGCGTCCAGGATGCGGGCGACGGCGGGGCTCAAGCGATCACGGCTCGTTCAAAAGGTGGCCCATTTTCTCCTTCTTGGTCCGCAGGTAGGCACGGTTCACCTCGTTGGGCGGAATGCAGATGGGGACCTGCTCGATGATCGACAGGCCGTAGACCTCCAGCCGGCTGACCTTCTTGGGGTTGTTGGTCAGCACGCGCAGCTTGCGCAGCCCCAGGTCGCGGATGATCTGGGCCCCCACCCCGTAATCGCGCTTATCGGCCGGGAACCCCAGCTTCTCGTTGGCCTCGACGGTATCCAGCCCCTGGTCCTGAAGCCGGTAGGCCCGCAGCTTGTGCTGGAGGCCGATGCCGCGGCCCTCCTGCCGCAGGTACACCACGGCGCCCTTGCCGGCGGCCTGGATCATGCACATCGCGTCGTGAAGCTGGTCGCCGCAGTCGCAGCGCAGGGAACCGAACACGTCGCCGGTCAAACACTCGGAGTGAACGCGCACCAGCACGGGCTCGTCGTGGATGATCGGCTGCCCGTCGGGTCCGTGCTCGCCCACCCCGCCGCAGCACAGGGCCAGGTGCGGCTCGCGGTCCACCATCGACCGGTAGGCGTGCAGCGTGAACGTCCCGTAGCGGGTGGGCAGCGGGACGGTCTCGATCCGCTGGATGACGTTCTCGCGCTGCTGGCGGTATTCGATCAGGTCGGCGACCGTGCACATCTTCAGGCCGTGCCGCGCGCAGAAGCGGATCAGGTCCGGCACGCGGGCCATGGTGCCGTCGTCGTTCATGATCTCGATGAGCGCCCCGACCGGGGTGAGGCCGGCCAGACGCAGAAGATCGACCGTGCCCTCGGTCTGGCCGGCGCGGACCAGCACGCCGCCGTCGCGGGCCATCAGCGGGTTGACGTGCCCCGGGCGGTTGAAGTCGTCGGCCACGGCCTGCGGGTCGGCCAGCCGGCGGATGGTCGTGCAGCGGTCCGACGCCGACACGCCCGTGGTCACCCCGAACCGCGGATGGGCGTCGATGGTCACGGTGAAGGCCGTGCCCAGCGTCGCGGTGTTCTCCGGCGCCTGCGGCCCCAGCCCCAGCTCATGGCAGCGGGCCCGCGGCAAGGCCACGCACAGCACCCCGCGGGCGTGGGTCAACATGAAGTTCACCATCTCCGGCGTGATGGATTCGGCGGCACAGACCAGGTCGCCTTCGTTCTCGCGGTGTTCGTCATCGACCAGGATGACGAACCTGCCGGCCTTCAATTCGGCCAGGGCCTCGGGAATGGTGCAGAACGGCGCGGGCATAGGCGGCCCAGAAGGGGTTTCCTCTGTTTCTCACTTTTCTTCCGGCGATTCGTCCCTCTCGCCAGGAGCTGAAGTCGGTGGTTCGCCGGGAGCGCTCCGGGTGTCCGACGGGTTCCTTCCGGGCTCCGCGACGGCCGGCCTGGGCACCAGGATCGGCACGGCCCGCTCGAGCACATACACTTCGGCGCTGTTCCGCCCGTCGGCCGACAGGTCTTTCCGGACCGCCTCGAGCACGCCGCCGAGCAGCTCGGCGTCGGACGGGCGCGTGCCGAGCTTCAGTGCCGCGGCCCAGCCCTGTCCGATCTTGAGCTGGAGCAGCCCGACCAGCCGGTTGCGGGCGGCAAGGTCCGGCTTGTCCTCCTGGGGAAACCAGTCGCGCGTGTCGGCGGCGATGCGAACGGCCAACGCCAGCGCCGCCCCGTGCTGACCCGCGTCGGACAGCAGGCGGCAGCGGAGCAGGCGACTCAGAAAGTCGAAAGACGAATCGGGCTTGGCCAGGGCCTCCGGCAAGGTGGCCAAGGCCCGCTCGCGCCGGCCGGCCTGCTCCCAGGCCATCGCCTGCCAGAGGATCGCAGCGGAGGCCACCTGAACGTTTTCCGACTCGCGGGCCTCCGACAAGGCCAAGGCCATCTGGGACCAACTCTCCGGGGCGGTCTTCTCGCCGGCCCGCGACCCGGCCGCCGCGAACAGATCCGCGAAAGCCCGGAGCGTCTTGAGGTGCGTGGACAAGCGCCGCAGGCGCGTCCGCTCCGACCCGCGGGCGGCCTCGGCGGGCTGATCTTTCAGCAGTTTCCCGGCCTCGGCGAGGTGTTCGAGGGCCTTTTCAGCCGACGCCGAGATCATCTTGGCGTCCGCCGGCTCGTGCAGGCCCAGCACCCATCGCGTGGCCGGCCGGGCGGGCGGAACGGCCAGGTGCCAGTTGGCGATCGCCAGGTGGGCGACGGCCCGGTCCAGCGGCTCGACCGCGTTGTCCAACGCGACGTTCAGCTCGTGCGACTCCGCCCGCTGTCGTTCGGAGGCCTCCGGCGGGGCGGCCAGCAGCTTGTTCACGTCCACCGTCAGGGCCGCGGGTTCCGCCCGGCCCGGCCCGCTCGGGGCCGCCAGGCCCGCCATCGCCAACGCGCCTGCCGACACCCACACGATTGCGATTCGTTTGAGATCGACCTTCATAGAATGCTCGATGAAACAACCGCCGATGGGGCGGCGCGTGTCCGTCGAAAACCTGGAGCCCATCCTGCAACCCGGAAACCCGCCGACCAGACGGCGGTACTCCACGGGCTTCTGGGAGCACGCTGGCCCGCGCAACGGGCACCGACCTCCGCGGGCCTCGGACGGCGTCGTCCCAGGTTCGCGCCAACCGACCGATACGGCTCCGCCGCACACCTTACCACAACCGTCGGCGGGCTTCACCATTTGACGCCGCCGGGCGCCGGAAATACACTCGACCGTCACCTGCTGTTCTGGAGCCGAATCGACGAACCGGCCCGCCGGGCGGTGGGACCGAGCACGCCATGACCTCGATGCACCAAGCGATTGTAGGCGGCGGGTTCAGGCGCGGCCCGTCGTGGTTGCAGCGTCTGGGCCGCTCGAACGGCCTCACGCTGGGCATCTCGGCGGTCCTGCATGGGGCCGTCTTTCTGGGCTTTTACCGGGTGGTGTTGCGCGAGGATTCGCCGCCGCGGCAGATCATCATCCCGGAGGCCCGGCTGGCGCCGGCTGGGGGCGCCGCGGGCAACCCATCCGTGCCGCCGCCGCGACTGGACCCGCGGCCGGCGCCGCCGCCGCTGAGCGGCAGCGTCGGCTCGATCGCGTCGGCCGGGCCCACCGCCGTCTCGCCGCTGCAACTCAACGAGCTGCCCGTCCTGGCCGTCAACCTCACCGGGGGCTCGGGATTCGTGGTGGGGGCCCCGCCCGGTACGGCGACCGGTCCGTCCGGTTCTGCCGTCCTGGGTGCCAGCGGTTCGCTGCTGGGGAGCGGATACGCCGCCGGCGGGAGGGGCGGAAGCGGGGGGCTCGTCGGCCCGGCCACCACTTTCTTCGGCGCCGCCGGAAACGCCTATCGCGTCGTCTACGTCGTCGACGTCTCCGCTTCCCTGCGCATCTACCTGTCCGACGTCAAGAAACAGCTCATCTCCTCGATTCAGGCCCTGACCCCCTCGCAGCAGTTCCAGATCATCACCAACCAGTTCGATCGTACGGCCAAGGCCGACGCCATCCGGGAGTTCGCTCCCAACCGGCTGGTCTACGCCACCGAGAAGAACAAACGCGAGGCGGTGGGCTTTGTGAACGCCCTGCGCGTCGAGACGGGCGTGTTCGATCCCCTCGGCACCCTCCGGCGGGCCCATCAGCTTCAACCCGAACTGATCTACTTGTTGTCGGACGGCGACTACCCCAACGTGGCTGATGACCTGTTGAAACTGGTCAAGGACCTCAACGCCCGCCACCCGGCGAAGATCACGGCCATCAGCTTCGATCCCGCACCGCGCAGCCGGGGCCTGCTCGAGGCCGTCACCCGGCAGACCGGGGGCTTCTTCCGTCTGGTGGAGTTCAAAGCGGGTGAATGAAACGCGATTTCCGCTTCTAGCGGCGACGAGGAAGAGAGCAGCCGAAGTGAGCCGTGCGAAAAGCGCCTACCGCACGCGGAAGAGCCGTCGTTGCCCCGGGATCATCCGGTTTGCGGACCTGGTGCCCGTGATGGCAGTCGGACTCTGGGGTGGTGCCCTCGCCCGGGCGGACGTGGTCTCGGCCCAGGGGCGGACGCTGGCCGTGGACGTGCGCATCACCGGGCTGCGCGAGGGCTTGCTGAGCTATCGGACGGCCGGAGGGCAGGAGGTCTCCCGGCCTATCGAGCAGATCCGCTACCTGCAAATCAGCGGGTGGGATGCGTTCAACCAGGCCGAGCGGCAGCAACGCGACGGCAACGCCAGATCGGCCATCGAGCTGTATGAGAAGAGTCTCGCGGAGGCCGTGGACGCGGCCGGTCTGGATCGCCGGCTCCTGGTCCGCTGCCGGCTGATCGGGCTGTACGACGCCGCGGGCCGGTTCGACCGGGCCGTGGCCTGCTACCTCGATGTGCTCGAGGCCATGCCCGCCTGCGTGGATACGCTTCGGCCGGGGCGGGTACCGACGGACGCGGAGATGTTGCGAACCGCCGGCGATCTGGTCGCGCGAGCCGTCGCCCGGCGCGACCCGCTGGACCCTGTGGGCGATGCGCTGGAGCACTGGCGGGCGACCTGGCCGGATGGACGGTCCGCGACCCGCCCGGCCGACGACCGAAGGCCGGATCGACCGGCGGTGATATCCGCTCCCGCGACCCGTCCGACGGTTCCGGCCGACGACCCGCTGCTGGCCGCCGTGAGCGCGGACCTGGCCGCCGGCGCGTACGATCGGGCTGCCAGACGGATCGCCGAAGCGATCAAGGATTCGCCGACTTCTCCGCCGTCGGAATGGTTCTATTGGCAGGGCCGTGCCTGCCAGGAACTGGCCGCCAAGGGCCGCGAGCCGGCCGTCCATCGCCGGCGGGCGGGTCTGGCCTTTCTGCGCGTCGTGATCCGCTCGCCCGAGAGCCCCCTGGCGGCCGAATGCCTGTTTCGAGCGGCGGAAGTCTGTCGCGACGAGGGCCGCCCCGACCGGGCCGCGGCCCTGCTGACCGAATTGATCCAGACCCGACCGTCGGCGACGCCTTGGGCGGCTCGGGCCCGCGAGATGCTCGCCGGACTCAAGACCGCGTCCGCTCCGACACCATGAGCGACCCGCGGTTCGGTGGTATGCAGGCGGGGAGAAGCTACTCCCGGATTTGACTGAGTACGCCGGACTGGGTCACTTTCTCGGCCAGGCGCCGATGGGCCAGAACGAAGTCTCGGCAGATCAGGTCGATCCGCCGGGCCAGGTCGCGGCGCTCGCAGATGATGCGGGCCACCAGCTTGCGCAGCCGCCGCTGCCGCGAGCGTTCCCGCCGTTGGAGACGCCGCCGCTCGCCGATCTTCTTCACCACGTCGGCCAGGTGCTCCAGCTCGAACGGCTTGTTCAGGACGTCCACCACGCCGAGGCGCATGGCCTCGATGACCTCCTCGGCCGTCGGGGTGTGGCCCATGAGCAGAATCGGGCAATCGTTGTGCCGCCGGATGGCCCGGATCAGGTCCAGGCTGTCGCCGTCGGGCAGCGTCCGCGAGACCAGGACCACGTCGTGTCGGGTGGTCAGTTCTTCGCGGACGGCGTCGGCGGCCGAGCCGGCGTGGGTCGCGGACGCGCCCAGGCCCTCGGTCAGAAACCGTCCGATGAGATCGGCCAGTTCGGCGTCTTCTTCCACCAGGAGTATTTCAAGAGGTCGCTTCCGCATCCTTTTCCCCACTCCTCTCGAGAGGCCGGCCGGCGGAATCCGAACGCCGGGGGCCTTCATCCCCTCGCCACGGGCAGTTCCAGGCAGGCGGTGGTGCCCTCGCCGGGCGTGCTGGTCAGGCGCAGGCGTCCGCCGTTGATCTCGGCGTAGCGGGCGGCCTTGGCCAGGCCCAGCCCGCGCCCGCGGCCGGCCTGGCGATGGGAGAAGAAAGGCGTGAACGCCCGTTCCAGGACCTCCGGCGTCATGCCGCACCCGTTGTCCTGTACCCTGATCACGATCCTGTCATCGGCCACATCGGGGGCGCAATTGACGACCAGGCGGGGTTCGGGCGTTTGCCTCATGGCCTGGACGGCGTTGCGGATCAGCTCGTTGAGGATGGTCCGAATGTGGGCCGGGTCCGCGTAAGCCCGCGGGCTATTTTTCGATATATGGATAGTTAACTGATTTTTAGCCAGGGCCCCCTGTTCGACCCACTCCCGCAACAGCCCCTCCAGCAGCCCGGCGACCTCCCAGGCGGCCGGGGCCGGGGCCGGGGGCTTGGCGAACTCCATCAGTTCGCTGACCATTCCGCTGGCCTTGTGGGCGTGCTCACGGATCAGGCCGGCGGCTTTCCGGACCTCCGGGCCCAGCTCCTCGCGGTCCAGCAACTGGGCCCGCCCGGAAATCACCGCCAGGGGGTTGTTCAGCTCGTGGGCGGCGCCGGCGGCCATCTCGCCGATCATGGCCAGCGAGCGGGTTCGGGTCAGTTCGGCCTGCGAGGCCAGCAGCCGGCGGTGGGTCTCGGCCAGCTCCTCGTTGAGCCGCCGGGCGGCGGCGGCCGACTCCGCCCCGGCCAGCCAGGTGGCGATCCAGTCGGCCAGAACGACCAGCATCTCATCATCGTCGGCGGGGCGGGCGCCGCCCACCACCAGCGCCCCCGCGAAGCCCTGCGCGTGGCGCAGCGGATAGCACCACGCCGGGGGGGCCTCCAGCAGCGCCGAGATCCGATCCAGCAGCGTACCCGCCAGAAGGGACGCCGGCAGCCAGGCGGGGCGGGCATCGGCCACGAACCCCATCGCGCCGGCGTCGCCGGCCGGCAACAACTCACCGCCCTCGGGCGATTCCCCCTCGGCCGAACCGCCGGCCAGGACCCAGACCCCGCGGGCCGGCGAATACGCCAGCACCGCCGCCCGGGCGACGCGCAGAAAACCGGCCGCCGCGCCCGCCGCCGCCGCCGCGATCCGCTCGTGCGTGGGCACCTGCCCGATCCCGCCGCGCAGCCGCGTGACCGCCTCGAAACACCGCGAGCGATGCTCCAGCCGCCGGTTGCTGTCGGCCAGAGCCTGGTTCGCGCGGGCCAGCTCCGCGTTCGCCCGAGCCAGAGCCTCTTCGTAAACCTGTTTGGAGGTCAGCCGATCCAGGCCGAGGAACTCGGACCGCTCCTCGACCAGTTCCGGCAACGCCGACGAGACCCGTTCGAGGGCTTCGGCCGGAAGCCCGACCGCCGCAGCCAGCTCCGCCCCGCTCAGATCGGCCACCGGGTTGCCGGAATAGCCGATGCGCATCTGCCGGGCCAGCCGGTCGGCGGCCTGCACCAGCCGCACGTGACGCGGATGCGCCAGCCGCTCCGGCGTCAGCGCCGGCGAACCGTGATGCAGCCAGATCGACTCGGCGATCATGCCCGGTAACTGCCAGTGCGTCGCCAGCCGGTAGCCGCCCAGGGCGTGATCCAGACCGAAAAACTCGCGTTCCACGTCGGCGATGCACCCGCCGCGCTCCTCGACCCGGCCGACCACGCGGTCGTAGCTCTTCGGGAAACACGCATCCAGCACGACTTTGCCCAGGTCATGAAGCAGCCCGCAGACGAACCCTTCCTCGGGTGGCACCCCGATGAGGGCCCGGGCCTCGGGAACGCGCCCGGCCTCATCCGCCAGCAACCGGGCGGCACAGCCCACCGCCAGGCTGTGCTTCCAGAACTCGACCCGGTTGAACCGCCGGCCGGGACGCTCCTTGCGATGCGAGAAGTTCTCGAAAATCTGCACGGACAGCACCAGGCTGCGCACCGCGTCAAGGCCCAGCATGAGGACGGCCTGGTCGACCGTTCCGACTTTGGCCCCCGTGTGGGCCCGCGCCGCCAGCGACACCAGCCGGGCCGACAGGCTCTGGTCCGATTCGACCAGCCGCACCACGTCGCGGAC
>JABRVU010000574.1:0-2512 GCA_039961895.1 Phycisphaerae bacterium
CTCATGCTCCGCTACCATCAGTCGTTTTTCAAGCTCGCGGACCCGCGCCAGCTGAATGCGCCGACGGGATGAGCATTCCCATTCCGCGCGGCAGCGGCTTCCAGCCGGTCGGTTTTCGAGGTTTCACGACGCGCCCTCGACGCGCCGCTCCCTTCCCCCATGATTCCGGTTTTTCACTGGTGCGGCGTGGCGTGAAGCGGTCGGCGAAGCGCCGAGGGCTACAACGAATGCGGCCGTCCGGCGCCGTCATCCCGGCGTCATACGACCGGTGGCATCATCGGCGCGGGTCGATCGCCCGGATCACTTGTCCAGCGGTTTGATGTAGATGTTCTTGAACTGGAGCAGCGACGGCGGGCTGACCCACTGCCCGTCCTTCTTGCCGCCGTGGTGCTGAAGGCCGATGCGGCCCCTGGCGGCCAGTCCCGGCAGCCTGGCGTGCGGGATCACCGTCTTGCCGTTGAGCACGCACTTGACCTCGTCGCCGCGGACGGTGATCTCGAAGCGGTTCCACTGCCCCACCGGCTTGTCGGCCTGGGTCCGCGGGGTGACGGCGGCCCTCACCTCCGGCGGGACTTTCGGATCGGTGCGGAAGCCGTACATCTCGCCCGAGCCGATCGGCCAGCACCAGATGTTGAACTGGTTGCGGATGTCCCCGCGGATGGCCACGCCCGAGTCGCTGTCCGGCAGCGACAGGTGCAGCTCTTTGCCGGTCGAGTCGCGGGCGTGGCTGCCGTCGGGCAGGACGTAGAACACGTTGGGATTGACGAAGGGCGTCTCCTTGATGCGCCAGTCGACGCGGAGGATGAAATCGCCGTATTCCTTCTCGGTCCAGAGGCTCTTGTCGCCGGGGGCTTCGCTGGCCGCGTCATAGTCGATCACGCCGTCGACGACCCGCCAGTGTCCGCCGTCGCCTTCGGGGACGCGCCAGCCGGTCAGGTCTTTGCCGTTGAACAGGGCGATGAAGCCCTCGGGCGGGGCCTCGTCGGCGCCGCCGCCCGGCGCCGCCATCACGGACATGCCACCCACGCACAGGGCCGTCAAAAGAAGTGATTTCACGGTAGTTGCTCCTTACGATAGGGGCCGAACGCACGTCGGCCGAGCCGTTGCATCGTTGCAGGTCGCCGCGGTCGCGTAACCGGCAGACCGACTTGGAGTACTTCCTCAAGCCCGTCTGGGACCGGCTTGCATCCGGTCGGTTTTCAGGGTTTCAGGATGCATTGTGAAACCTTAAACGGAGGAGTTCCCATGTCAACCCGGAACAGACCCCTGGCCAGGTGGATCACGGTGGGTGTCCTCGCCGCATGGCCCGCCTTTGCAGTCCCGGATGACCGGCCCGGCGCGGGCCCGACGGCCGAGGAGCTTCGCGCCGGACGCGGCTTCATCCCCACGACGGTGTATGACCTGGACGACGACCGTGAGCTGCTGGCGGCCTTCCAGGGACTGCGGGTCGCCGACATCTGCGACGGCATGGATGCGGTCGGCCTTCCCAACCGCGGGCTCATGTCGGCCGACATCCACGCCCTGTGGAAAGACGTGAAGACCTACAGGCACCGCTTCGTCGGGATCGCCGTGACGGCCCGCTACGTGCCCACCAACCGGCCCGCCGCCGGCCGGATGAGCACGGAGGAATACGACCGGTGGGCGGGAAAATGGTACAGTGAGCTGTCTTCCGAGCCGTTCGTGCCGCTGATCCGCGAGGGCAGCGCCCTGGTCATCGAGGACGCCGACGCGGCCGACGTGGGCTCGATCGGTTCGAACAACATCATGTCCTGGCGGTTGCGCGGGTGCGTCGGTGTGGTGACCAGCGCGACCGCCCGCGACACCGACGAGATCGCCGCGCAGCAGGTGCCGTTGTACTTCGCGCGTCCGGGGCGCGGCATCCGCCCGGGCCGCAACGAGATCGAGTCGGTCAATCGCCCGATCGTTTGCGGCGGCGTACTGGTGATGCCCGGCGACGTGATCGCGGCGGACGGCGACGGGGTGATCGTGGTACCGCGGGCCCAGGCCCGGGCCGTTGCCGCTTACGCCCGCAAGGTTCTGGAGGCCGACAAGACCGGCCGCCGCGAGTTGTACCGCCGGCTGGGTCTGCCGCTCGACGAATCGGTGCGTTGACCGCGGCGGTGCCGCCGGCCCACGGGCACCGATCGCCGCGGTGCCCTCGCCGGATTGCCGCCGCCCGCCGGCTCGCGTAGGCTCGACGGCCGGCGGGTGCCCGCGGTCCAGGGTCTGTCTTCAGTCGGGAATGCGGTCATGAACCGTTCACGTCGCTTTCATCGGGTCGTGTGGCCATCGCTTGCGATGATCGTTTCGCCCGCCTGGGCGGGTGACTTCACCGTCGAGGTCTTCCGTCTGCGCGGGCCCGGCGGCGCCGCCGACGTCCGGCAAGGTTCCGGGCTGCACTTCGGCCGGCTCGCTGATCGCCACGGGCTGTGGGTGGCCTGCGACCGCAACGGCGAGCACTCGGCGGGGAAGTTCTACTATGTTTCCGCCGCGACCCTGGCCAGGGCCCGGC
>JABRVU010000575.1:0-6321 GCA_039961895.1 Phycisphaerae bacterium
GTTTTGATACTATCAAGTACGGGGCGTTCGTTCGGGTCGTCCCAGTCACAACGAGCATGGACAAGCAGGAAGCGATGTCCCCAGCGGCGCACCGAGGGTCAAGCGTGCGCGAAGAGCGCCGTGGGACAATCGAAAGTGTGTTCTGAGGCCCTGAGTACCCAGTGGCGCCGCCTGTCGCCAGGGTATTGAGGTCGCACGCCATGCGCGGTGGTGCTCGTTTTCGGGGGAAGGGGGGCCGACGGCCTGTTCTGCTGGGAGGGAGGAAGAATGAAAAACGCTACGAGACTGGCTTGGACGGTGTCAGTTCTGTTGCTGGGGTCCGCGGTTCCCGGCCAGGCCACCATCATCACCTTCGATGACCTGCTGGGCGGCGGGTATGTCCCGGGAGGTTACGGCGATCGGGTGGCGGACTCGGGCGGTGGCACCGGCTATATGCAGGGGAACGGCTGGACGCCCAACATCAGCGTCAGCTTCGATACGCTGAACCTGGCCACCCACAGCCTCACGTTCGGAGGGCTGAGGACCTGGGGCGGGGGCTATGGCGATCTTTACATGGCCGTCTGGCCCACCGCCGAGAGCGGTCACGCCGGCTGGTTCGCGTTTACGCCCGACCCCGGCTACGCGGTCCGCATCAACGCCTTCCAACTGGGCGGTTACCCGCTCCGCGACTACGACGGACAGCCCGTGCAGATCACCGACTCCAGTTTCGTCGTGCTCTGGACGGGCGACGGGCACGTGGAAGGCGAGGAGGGGGGCTCCCCTTCGCACAGCGACTACGCGCCCAATCTCGTCTCCTCCGGGACCGTTTACCTCATCTACGGGAACAATTGGAACATCGGCATCGATTGGATCGACTTCGATCAGATTCGCCTGTGCGGCACCTTGGCGCCGCCCGACTTCAACCAGGACTGCGCGGTGGACGGCCTGGACGTGGAGCTGTTCAACGTCTGCGCGTCGGGTCCGGCCGTGGCGGTATCCGCCGAATGCGCGACTCGTGATCTCGATGGCGATGGGGACGCCGACCAGTCGGACTTCGCCCTCCTGCAACGCTGCTACACCGGCCCCGGCCGGATCGCCAGCCCCGACTGCGCGGATTAGCGTGTGTTCTTCAGCCCTGGTTCGCCGCCGGAGAAGGGCCTGACCGGCGGCCATAGGTATGGGCGGGTTTCAGCGGCCCTGCGCGACCGATGCGATCTCTTCCGCCGAGGCCCCCGCGCTCTTGAACTGGGCCTCATACAGCCGGGCATAGAGCGGGCAGGATTGGAGGAGTTCGTCGTGGGTGCCGACGGCGGCGATCCGGCCTTCGTCCATGACCACGATGCGGTCGGCGTTGCGGACCGTGCTGTAGCGGTGGGCGATGATGAAGGCCGTCCGCCCCTCCAGAAAACCGTCGAGGGCCTGGTGGATCTTCATCTCCGACTCGGGGTCCACCTGGGCGGTGGCCTCGTCGAAGATCAGGATGGGCGCGTTCCGCAAGATGGCCCGGGCGATGGACAGCCGCTGGCACTGCCCGCCGGAGAGCGTGGCCCCGCGCTCGCCGACCACGGTCTGGTAGCCCTCGGGCAACTGGCGGATGAACTCGTCGGCGAAGGCCTTGCGAGCGGCGGCCTCGACCTGCTCGTCGGTGGCCCGGGGCAGGCCGTAGGCGATGTTGGCCCGAACCGTGTCGGGAAAGATCACGCTCTCCTGGGTGATCAGGCTGAACTGCTCGCGCAGCGAGCGCAGCGACACCGCGTTGATGTCCTGGTCGTCGATCAGGATGCGCCCGCTGGTGATCGGAAAAAAGCGCGGCAGCAGGCTGACCAGCGTGGTCTTGCCCGAGCCGTTGGGCCCGACCAGGGCCACGATCTCGCCCTTGCGGACGGTCAGGGACACGTCGCGCAGCGCCGGGCGGTTGGACTGCGGATAAATGAAGCCGACGTTCTCGAAGCGGATGGTTTCGCGCAGCGGCCGGATGCGCGGCTTGCCGGCGTCGTTCGAGTACTCGTTGGGGCTGTCGATGATCTCGAACACCCGGTCGGCGGCGGCGCTGGCCCGCTGGATCTTCGGATAGACCGTGGTCAGCTTGCGCACCGGGTCGAAGATGGCCGCCAGGCAGATGACGATGGCCATGAAGTCCGGCAGCTTCTCGCCCGGGCTGCGGGCCAGCATCTGGTGGGCGAAGTAGAGCACCGCGCCGGCCACGGCCACGTAGCCGAACATCTCCAGGGCCGGCGAGGCCACCGCCTCTATCCGGCCCATCTTGAGCTGATTCTTGAGCACGTTGCGGTCGATGCGGAACAGGCGGCGGCGCTCGTAATGCTCGCCGCCGTAGGCCTTCACCACGCGCATGCCCGTGAAGGTGCTCTCCAGGGCTTGCAGCATCGCCGAGTAGGCGACCAGCAGCCGGCGGTTGGCCTTGCGGATGCGCCGGCCGATCTGGCGGATGATCAGGGCGCAGACCGGAGTGAGCACCATCACCAGCACCGTGGCCCGCCAGTCCACCCACAACGCGATCAGGGCCGCGCCGACGGCCTTGAACGGTTCGGTCACGATCTTCTCGAAGAAGTTCGAGAGCCCGCGGAAGATTTCGTTGGTGTCCTGGATGAAGCGGCTCATCACGTCGTTGGCGTTGCGGCTGTAGTGGGCCAGCGGGAGCTTGAGGGCCTTCGCGTACAGTTCCCGCCGTAGGTCCATGATGGCCCGGCAGTTCACCAGCACGCCCAGGTATTCCGCGAAGAAGCGGGCGATGTTGCCCAGCAGGACCACGACCAGCAGCAGGGCCAGCACGACAATGAGCGTCCGCCGCCGTTCGACGGCCGACAGCCCGCCGGGAATGTACGCCAAGGCCCGCCGGAGGGCCCGGAAGTAAGGCTTGGCGGGTTCGAGGTGGATGTCCGCCTTCGGTAGGGCGTCGCCGGGCGGGGGGGCCTCCGCGTACCGATACTCAAGGCTGACGCGGTCGGGAGTGTCGGCCAGAATGGCGAACAGCCGCACCCCCGCACCCCGCACGTCCTCTCCGTTTGCCTTGGTGATATAAGCATCGCTGAACAAGCCGGCGGCCGGCAGAGCCGGCGCATGGACGCTGAGCAGCCTGGCGGTCCCGCTGGGGATGCCCTCGACCCGCCGGTTCCGCAACTCATCGTGAATACTGAACTCGCAACCAAGACGCTTCTCCGCCACATATTGATCCACCCAGCCGTGAAGGCCCTGCGGGCTGATGAGCACGTTGAGCACGGGCATGACCGAGCCGATGCTTGCGGAATAAGTAACCGCCATGAAGAGGATGCACCCGATGGCGGGAAACAGGAAGCGTTTCTGGTTCCACACGTAGCCGAGCAACCGGACGAACGGTTTGAGGGAGGTGGCCTTGGACGGCCGGGGCCCGGGAAGGGGTTCTAAGACGTCCGTCTGCATGGGGCGGTATCATAGCGATTCATCGTGGCCTGGCCAACGAACCGGGCGGACCCGCGTACCGGGAGCCCGGGTCGCCGGACGCACGACGGAACCCCAAAGAGAGATCGACCCCGCGTTGCGGCCGCCTGCACCGGGAAGGACGGAACGGAGTCGGCGGACCTACGATCCCGGTCCTCAGATCTCGGGGAGGTGGCACATGGCCTCGGCGATCTTCTCGCGCGGGTATTCGTAGTCCTCCAGCTCGCCGGCCAGATACCGGTCGTAGGAGGCCAGGTCGCACAGGCCGTGTCCGCTCAGGTTGAAGAGGATGCACTCTTCCCGGCCGCTGTCGCGGCAGCGGACGGCCTCGTCGATGGCCGCCTTGATGGCGTGCGAGCTTTCCGGCGCGGGGATGATGCCTTCGGTGGCCGCGAACAGCCGGGCAGCCTCGAAGCAGCCGTTCTGGAACAGGGCCTTGGGTTCGATGAGCCCCAGGTCGGCGGCCAGGCTCACCAGCGGAGCCATCCCGTGATAGCGCAGCCCGCCGGCGTGGATCCCCGCGGGCATGAACGTGTGCCCCAGCGTGTGCATCTTGACCAGCGGGGTGAGCATGGCCGTGTCGCCGTAGTCATAGCGGTATTGCCCGCGGCTCAAGGTCGGACAGGCCATCGGCTCGGCGGCGATGAAGCGCGTTTCTTTGCCGCCGCTGAGCCGGTGGCGCATGAACGGAAACGCGAGGCCGGCGAAGTTGCTCCCGCCGCCGGTGCAGGCCACCACCACGTCGGGGTCATCGCCGACGGCTTTCATCTGCTCCTCGGCCTCCAGGCCGATCACCGTCTGATGCAGCATCACGTGGTTGAGCACGCTGCCCAGCGTGTACTTGGTGTCCTCGCGGGCGGCGGCCTCTTCGACGGCCTCGCTGATGGCGATGCCCAGGCTGCCCGGCGAATCGGGGTCCTGCTCGAGGATGCGCCGGCCGGTTTGGGTCTGGTCGGAGGGGCTGGCCAGCACCGTCGCCCCCCACATGTGCATCATCGACCGACGGTAGGGCTTCTGCTGGTAGCTCACCTTCACCATGTAGACCTTGCATTCCATGTCCAGCAGGGCGCAGGCGAAGGCCAGGGACGAGCCCCACTGGCCGGCTCCCGTTTCGGTGCTCAGCCGCCGGATGCCCTCCTGCCGGTTGTAATAGGCCTGGGCGACGGCGGTGTTGGGCTTGTGGCTGCCCGGCGGGCTGACGCTCTCGTCCTTGAAGTAGATGCGGGCCGGCGTCTTGAGTGCCCGTTCGAGCGACCGGGCCCGCACCAGCGGCGTCGGACGCCAGATGGCCAGAATCCGGCGGACCTCGTCGGGGATATCGATCCAGCGCTGCCGGCTCCCTTCCTGCTCGATGAGCGCCCTGGCGAAGATCGGCTCCAGGTCCTTGGGCTCCAGCGGCTTGCGGGTGGCCGGGTTGAGCGGCGGCGGACAGGGAACGGGCAGATCGGCCTGAAGGTTGTACCAGGCTTGAGGCAGGCTCGATTCGCTCAGATGCACGCGCTTCGCGTCGCTCAAGGGGGCCTCCTCCCGGTAGCAGGGTCGTACGACACCCGGCCGCCCACCCACCGGGCTGGTCCGGCGTCAGACGCGCGGCCGACAACGGCACTTCATCCCCCGGCGCTACAGTAGCGACCGCCCGTCGGCAGTGTCAAACGACGACGGGTTGATCGGGAATCGTGAGTCGGTCGATTCGGATCGACAATGTGGCCCGACAATCCGTTCGTTTCTGGAGTTGCCATGATGAGCATCCTGAATCGTCCGGTTCCTTCGACCGGACCGTGCCCGGGCGAGAAGCCCGCAAGGTCATTCCGCGGACTGGGACGCCGGCGGGATGACCGCGTCGCGGGCTTTTTCGATTTCCGCCCGGCGGGCCGGGGACCACTTGCGGACTTCGTCGAGGCCGGGCCGGGCGGCATCGAGGGCCAGGGCGGTCGCATATTCGTCGCGGGCCTCCTGGGCCCATTCGGGCGAGTTCGTGGCCGCCGCCGACCGGGCCAGCAGACCGGCCAGGTTCAGGTGCTCGTCGGGCGACTGCGGATACATCTCCACCGCCCGGCGCAGGGCCCCCAGGGCCGCCCAGACATCCGACTCGGAACCGCTCAGGCGATAGCGCAGCTCGTACAGCCGGCCCAGCAGCCGGTACGAGCCGATCTGCCGCGGGTCCCGGTCGATGGCCTCGTGAACACGGGCGAGCACGACGGAAACGTGCTCGGGTCGAGGCGGGCTGGAGGCCGGGTCGAGGAAGCGCTCGGCCAGCTCGAGCAGCGGCGTGGGGTCGAGGGGATCCAGCGCGGCGGCCTCGAGATACCTGTCGCCGGCCTCGGGCATGGCCTGCTCGCGGGCCTCGGCCAGTGCCGCGCAGGCCAGGGTCACCGGCCGGTAAGCCAGCACCCATGTGCCACCCAGCCCAAGCAACGCGATCATCATCGCCGCCAAACCCGCGGCGCGTTCGCCGCACGGCGGGGCAGGTTCCACTTCATCCCCTTGGCTGCGTGTCTCTTTGTCTCCTGGTCGCCTTTCCGGCTCTCCGGTTCGCGCCACCGCCAGGGCGGCCAGGGCCGAAAGGACGGTCAGCGTGGCCGGCACCAGAAGCGAAAAGTCGATCGTGTTGTGCAGAAGAAACGCCGCCAGGCCGCACAGCAGCGGCAGGCGAAACCCTCCGGCGTCCGCGGCGCCGGTGCTCGTCAGGAACGCGATGGCCGTGAAGCCCGCCGCCCAGATCAGCCCATAAAGACCCAGGTCGAACACCACGAAGGCCACGCCCGACGGCGTTCCCAGCATGTCCCCCAGCAGCCACAACCTCAGGAGCACGAAACCGCCCACGGCGGCGATGAGCCAGCGCGTCAGCGCGGTGCGGTGAGGGGTTGGAGTTCCCCGGCTGCTGGTACGTGGCTCCTGGTTCCTGGT
>JABRVU010000576.1:0-2722 GCA_039961895.1 Phycisphaerae bacterium
GAGTACAAGTGGCCCGACGGCCCCACCCAGGACGAACCCCCCGATCACGACGTCGTCCCGCGCGACTGGAAGAAGCTGCCCGGCGGACACGTGGTCTATTATCACGCCAGGGAGAACTACGGGGCCCTGGGGATCGTCGCCTTGGACGGCGATTTGAACTGGACCGGCGTCGGTTCGCGGAGGTTCATCGCCGCCAAGGAGGCCGGCGAAACCGAAATCGCCGTCACCTTCCCCACGTGGCGGGGGTTTGAAACGGTGCTCGAGGCCCGCCGCGAGAACCGCGTGCTGCGTCAGCCGCTGCTGGTTCAGGTCCGCCCGGACGACCGGCCCGCGCCGGCCACGCGACGGGCCGCCGCCGAGGAACCCCACCCCCGGTTCGCCGTGCTTGATCGCCCGCCGGCCCCGTTCGAGCCGGAGGTACTCTCCCTCGACGGCGAATGGGAGCTGGCCTGGTGCGAAAAAGGCGCGGGACCTCCCGCGAGCGGCTGGCGCAAGGTCCAGGTGCCGGGTACGGCCCACGTGCAGTGGCTGGAGCCCTCGCAAATCTACACCCGCCAGGCCGAGTGGGTCAGCTACAAAGAGTGGTGGTATCGCAAGACCTTTCGGCCGCCGGAGCGGTTCGCGGGGCGACGGCTGCGCCTGCAATTCGACGCCACCGATTACTACGCCGACACGTGGCTCAACGGCGCGTCGCTCGGGCGGCACGAGGGCTATATGGACGCCTACGCCTACGACGTGGCCGAGCACGTCCGTCCGGGACGGGACAACGAGCTGCTGGTGCGCGTCTGGACGCCGGTTCACTACTATTGGAAGCACCGCCCCTACACCATCAAGGGCTCGTACGGCGGCGTCGATCAGAAGCCCGACGACATCACCGCCCTGGGCATCACCCGATCGGTGCGGCTGGCGGCCTGCTCCCCGGCGATCATCGGCGACCTGGCCGTCGATACCCGCCTCACCGACGCCGGCGGCGCGGAGGTGATCGTCGAGGTGGAGGCCGACGGCCGGACCGAGGGACCGTGCTACTGGCAGGCCACGCTTTCGCCGCGCAACTTCACCTCCAACGAACATCTCCAGGTGCGGCTGCCCGCCGACGGTCCCTCCGCCCGGCTGGTCATCCCGGTGGCCGAACCGCGGCTGTGGTGGACGTGGGACCACGGCCGGCCGAACCTGTATACCCTCGACGTGCGGCTGATGGACGCGGACGGCCGGGTGCTCGACGCCCGCTCGATCGCCGTCGGCATCCGCGAGATCGAGAAGCTCGGATGGATCTTCCACCTCAACCGCCGGCGGCTGTTCATCCGCGGCACCAACTATTACTACCACCTGTACATGTCCGAAATGGACCGCTCCGCCTACGAGCGCGACCTCAAGCTGATGCTGGGGATGAACGTCAACATGATCCGCCTGCACTGCCACTTCTCGAACCGCGAGTTCTACGAGCTGGCCGACGAGAACGGCGTGCTGGTCTGGCAGGATTATCTCGAGGCCTGGTATCCGCACGACCGGCGGTTCTCGCTGCGGGCGGCGGCGCTGTACGACCCGCTGATCCGCCACGTCCGCAACCACCCGTGCGTGGCCCTGTGGACGGCCTGCGACGAGGACGACCTCGAGAACTACCGCGACCTGGGCAAGCACCTGGAGGCCCGCCCGGCGCTGCTGGACCCCCAGAAGCGTCCCACGGTCCGCTCGACCGCCCGCTACGGCGACGCCCACGTCTACGAGGGCTGGTACGGGGGCACCATCTGGACCTACGCGACCATGACCCAGGCCTTCGTCTCGGAACTGGGGGCCACCGGCCTGCCCAACTACGAGACGCTCATCAAGTTCATGCCCCACCACTGGCCGATCAGCGACCACGCCGAGGAGTGGACCTGGCGGCGGCTGCAAATCCCCGAGGCCATGCGGGCCTGGGGCGATCCGGGCGGCAAGACGCTCGAGGAGTATATTCCGCAGACGCAGGGCTACGTGGCCCGGCTGTTCCAGTTGGCCATCGAGCGGATGCGGCGGCTCAAGTATCAGCCCGCCGGCGGCATCCTGCACTTTCACGCCGTGGATATCTGGCCTTCGGTGACCATGGCGGCCATCGACTTCGACCGCCTTCCCACCAGGACGTATCACACCGTCCGACGCAGTTTCGCGCCCGTCGCCGCCCTCTTTGAATACGACCGCGACCGCTGGAAGAGCGGGGCCGCGTTCACGTGCGGCCTGTGGGCGGTCAACGACCGCTGGGAGCCCGTGCCCGGCGCCGCCGTCCGCTGGCGGATCGTCAACCGGGCCGGGGCCGAACAGGTCGCCGGCCAGTGGCCTTGCTCCATGCCCGCCGACTCCGTTCAGAAGCTCGGACTCGTTCAATGGACCCCCGCCGGGCCCGGCGAATACGAACTCCGCGCCGAGGTCATCGGCCAGGACGGCAAGCCGATCTCCGACAACGTCTATGCGTTCACGGTGGAGGAGTGAACCGGCGCCCGCTCTCCGGCTTTTGCTCCCGCGCGGCCGCTGGATTAGCCTGTCGTCAATCGAGGATGGGCGCGAGAACCGACCCATCGAGGAGGTGAACCGATGTTCACGTTCGCGGATCGCCGACTGACCCGCCGATCTCTGTTGCGCGCCGGCGGCCTGGCCGTCGGAGCCGGCGTGCTGGGCCGGCACGCGCCGCCCGGCCTGGCCGCCGCCGTCACGGCCGCCGGCAAACCCACCGACGTCCGTATCAGGGACGTGC
>JABRVU010000577.1:0-6877 GCA_039961895.1 Phycisphaerae bacterium
GGCGGGAACTGACCTGGCCGCTGGAGCGGATTCGGTCGTCGGCGGGCGAGCCGCATCCGCGCGGGGGGACGGCCACGGTGTCGCTGCCGGAGATGCGCCGCGGGGGCGTGGGCATGGCCTTCGCCACGGTGCTGGCGTTGACCCGCCCGCCGGACCACCCCGAACCGCTCGAACCCTGCGAGGCCAAGACCCCGCGGCAGGCCCACGACACGGCCCTGGGCGACCTGGCGTATTACCGGGGGCTCGCGGCCGGCGGGCACGCGCGGCTGCTGGGCGATCGGGCCGGGCTGGAGGCCCATGTGGCCGACTGGCAGGCCGGTCGGCCGGAACGCACGCTCGGCCTCGTTCCGTTGATGGAAGGTGCCGAGCCGATCCTCGCGCCGGGCGAGGCCGGCTGGTGGTATGAGCAGGGCGTACGTATCGTGAGCCCGGCCTGGTTCGGGACCAACCGCTACGCCCACGGGACCGGTACGCCGGGCGGCTTGACCGTCTTGGGTCGCGAGCTGCTCCGCGAGATGCGCGGCACCCGGCTGATCCTGGACGTCAGCCACCTGGCCGAGCAAGCCTGCCACGAGGCCCTGGACGGCTGGGACGGGCCGGTCATCGCCTCGCATTCCAACGCGGCGGCGCTGGTGCCCGGCGACCGGCAGCTCGGCGACGAGGCGATCCGCCGGCTGGCCGAGCGCGACGGGGTGATCGGCGTGGCGCTGCACGGCGGGATGCTCTCGGCCGGCTGGCGGCGCGGCGACACCGGCGCGGGCGTGAGTCTCTCGACGGCCGCCGATCATATCGACTATATCTGTCAACTGGTCGGTAATGCCCGGCACGTGGCCGTCGGCAGCGACCTGGACGGCGGATTCGGGCGCGAGCAGTGCCCGCGGGAGCTGGATTCGATCGCCGACCTGGGCCGGCTCTTCGGGCTGCTGGCCGGCCGGGGCTATGACCAGGCGGCGATCGCCGGCGTGGCCCACGACAACTGGCTGCGCGTCCTGCGGCGGGCCTGGTGAACGGCGTTCACCGGCAATGGTCGGACGCGGGCCGATGGCGGCGGATATGCACCGGACCACGAAAAGGGGGCACGCCGGCTTGTCGCGGAGCGGCGCCACCGCCCGTGGACCGGTCTGGGCCCGGGCAAGGGTCCGACGCGGCGATGAGTCCATCACCCGTTCCTTACCCTCGACCGGCTGGAAGCCGGTCCCACACGGAATGCCGGTCCCGCGCGGGCCTCCGCAAAATAGTATTTTCCCTATCGTAAAATCTATTGCTTCCCGCCCGCGGCCGGCGTTACAATAGGTGCCCGCGAGATACACCATGAACCTCACCTACTACACCAACTATTCGCTGCGGGTGGTGATCTACCTGGGGCTGCACTCCTCGGCCCTGGCCTCGATCACGCAGATCAGCGCGGCCTTCGGCATCTCCCGCAACCACCTGGTCAAGGTGGTCCATCACCTGGCCCGCCTGGGCTTCATCAAGACCGCCCGCGGGCGGGGCGGGGGGCTGCGGCTGGCCCGCGAGCCGGCCAAGATCAACATCGGCGACCTGGTCCGTCAGTCCGAGCCGGGCTTTCGCATGGTCGAGTGCTTCGACAAGGCCCGCAACACCTGCCCGCTGACGCCGGTTTGCAGGCTCAAGGGCATCGTGCTGGAGGCCGAGAACGCCTTTCTGGGCGTGCTGGACGGCTACAGTCTGGCCGACCTGCTGGGCCCCCGGCGGGCCATGGCCGAGCTGCTGGGGATCACGCTCGACCGGCGGGCGCCCTTGTGGCGGTCATCGAACCACCGCCAGGTCCGGTGCCGGCCGTCCAGAACCAACGGCCGAGCCGTCAGCCACGCCTGAGTCGGGCCGTCCGCCCGCACGCTCTGCCCGCGGCGTCCCACCGTGACACAGTCGCCGCCCGTGCTCCCGTCGCCTGCAAGCCTTGCACACCTTCGTGCAACCGCCCGGATGATCGGGTATCCTCCCGTTATCGGGCCGGGATGGCCTGCGGGGGGCGGTCGTTCCCTCTCATCGCAGGCCGCTGACGCGGATATCCGATGTGCCGGGACGGCACTGCCGATACCTCCGACAGAACCCTCTGAATGAAAGGAAAGCCCATGAAACGCACGTTCCGTCTGTCTTGCGTCTGCGCGGCCCTGCTGATCTCGCCGCTGGGCCTGCGGGCCGCCGACACCCTCGAGGAGGTCGAGAAGAAGCTGATCGAGGCCGCCGAGAAGAACAAGACCATGACCGCCAGGATGGTCTCGACCATGGAGATGGAAGGCGCCCAGATGAAGATGAAATCCAAACAGGAGGGCACCCTCGAGACCGCCCGGCGCGGCGAGAAGTATCTGAGCCGCAGCGAAGCCAAGAGCACCGGCACGAACAAGTTCGGCGATCAGCCCGAACAGAAGATCGAAGAGAAGAGCCTGGCCATCTTCGACGGCGACTACCTCTACACCTACAGCGAGGGGGCCAACGGCAAACAGGCCTTCAAGATGAAGGCCGACACCACCAAGCAGGGCGCCGTGTCGCGGCGCATGTTCGACGATCTGAGAAAGGATCACGAACTCAAACTGCTGCCCGAGGAAAAGGTCGACGGCAGGGCCTGCTACGTCATCGAGGCCACGCCCAGGAAAGCCGGAGAGGGCGTGACCCAGAAAAATACGTTCTGGTACGACAAGGAGTCGGCGGTGGTCATGAAGATGGTGTTCGAGCGGAAGGACGCGAACGCCAGGACGAATTCGACCACGGTCATGTCCGAGGTGAAGCTCGGCGTGGACATCAAGCCCGAGCGCTTCGTGTTCAAGGCCCCGGACGGCGTCGAAGTGGTGGACATGGACAAGATGCGGGAGGATGCGGCCAGGGGTTCAGGCACGGCCTCCACCGGCGGCGAGAAGACGGAGACGGCCACCGCCGAAAAGGCCAAGAGCGGCACGGACGAGAAGAAAGACCCGCCCAAGGAAGAGAAGAAGCCCCTCCTGCCCAAGATCAAGCTGCGGTGATCAACGGTGAGGATCGGCGACCCGAACCGAATCTCGACCTTCATGCCCGGCGGCGGATCTGAACGTGACGGTGCAACCGGATGGTGGCCGGGCATGAACGCAGGCCGGGGCGGCGGCGTCCTGTCCACGGCCGGTACGGGAGCCGGCTCTTCCAGAAGCAGACCCCACGCCTCATTGGACCGACGGTCCGGCGGGGACGTGGCGCGCGCCGAGCGCCAACCCCGCCTGAGACCCCGGCCCGCGCCTCGATCGGGATTGCGGGATCAGCCGAACAGGTCCTCCCAGAAGTCCTCGAAGTCGTCGTTCTCGTCATCCACGTCCACGAAGACGCCGTCGTCGTCCACCTCGATGTTGCAGTCGGCGCCCAGCGACGCCATCGCTGAACAGGCCACGAAACCCAGAGCAGTCCAGCTTCTCCATCCGGCCATGTGCACTCCTTTCTGGTTCGGTTCGCGGGACGACCTCGTCAAGGAAGCCCTCCCCGGCCCGTCGGATCATAGCCCAGCCCGACGGCTCTGCCTTTTCATCGGATGCCGATCCCGCGGGGAATGAGCGAAACCGGCTGAAACGCCCCCCCTCATCGGCGCCAGAGCCGCGACCGTGAAAAGAACGGTTGAGGGTTCTCGCCGCTTTCCGACGGCCGCGTCTGGGATGCCGGAGCCGTCATCGGCTTTCCAACGTGGGCCTTCGGCGGTAAGCTTCCTGAAAAGCGCCGGCCCGATTCGTCCGCTTCACCGTCTTGAAGCCGGCGCCCATTCTGGGTTCCCGCCTTGCACGGCGAACGGGAGGACTCATCATGTCGATCAGACACACGCGGCGGTTTTTCCTGGGTCAGATGGGCGTCGGGCTCTGGGCGGCGACGCGGCCGGGGCGGGCCCGTGCGGCTTCACCCAATGAAAAACTTGACATCGCCATCATCGGCTGCGGCGGGCAGGGGCACTCCAACCTGGGCAACCTGCGCGGCGAGAACATCGTGGCCCTCTGCGACGTGGACGAAGCCCACGCCCGCGGGGCCTTCCGCGAGTTCCCCGACGTGCCGAAGTTCGCCGATTACCGCGTGCTCTTCGACAAGATGCACAAGCAGATCGACGCGGTCGCGGTCAGCACGCCCGACCACATGCACGCCATCATCACGCTGACGGCCCTGGAGCTGGGCAAGCACGTGTACTGCGAGAAACCGCTGACCCACACGGTGGCCGAGGCCCGGCGGGTCATCGAGGCCACCCTCAGACACAAGCGGGTCACGCAGATGGGCAACGGCGGCAACGCCCGCCCGGTGCTCAGGCGGGCGGTCGAGATGATCCGGGCCAAGGCCATCGGCGAGGTCCGCGAAGTCCACGCCTGGACCGACCGGCCGGCCAAAATCTGGCGCAACGCCATCGACCGGCCGACGGACACTCCGCCGGTGCCCAAGACCCTCCATTGGGACTTGTGGCTGGGCGTGGCCCCCCAGCGGCCCTACCACCCCTGCTACCTGCCCGGCGTGTGGCGCGGGTGGTATGACTTCGGCACCGGCGCGATGGGGGACATGGCCTGCCACATCTGCAACGTGGCCTTCTGGGCCCTGGACCTGCGCGACCCGACGTCGGTCGAGGCCCAGACTTCGCCGCGGTTCAAGGAGACCTTTCCGGCCTGGAGCCTGATCCGCTGGCAGTTCCCCGCGAACAAGGACCGCGGGCCGGTCACGCTGCACTGGTATGACGGCGGGAAGAAACCCCGGCCCGAGCTGGCCGATCGGAAGGACCTGCCCGACAACGGGCTGATCTTCATCGGCGAGAAGGGCCGGCTGCACATGATGCGCGAGCAGCAGGCCGTGCTCCTGCCGGAGAAGGACTTTGCCGGTTACAAGCCGCCGCCCCAGACCATTCCCGATTCGCCCGGCCACCACCAGGAGTGGATCCGCAACTGCAAGACCGGCGAACTGGGGCTGGATTACATGAGTCACTTCGTGCGGGCCGGGACCATGACCGAGGCCCTGCTGCTGGGCAACATCGCGGTCCGCACCGGCGAGCGCATCGAATGGGACGCCGCTCAGCGCCGCATCACCAATGTCCCCGAGGCCAACGAGCTGCTGGACATGCCCTATCGCGCGGGATGGCGGGTTTGATCGGCAGAGGAGCACCGGCCGTGACCTGGGCAGGGACGTGGCTGATGTCGGTGGTTCTGGTCGCGGTGCCGGCCACGCGCCCGGCGGGCCTGGAGCCGGCGGGCATTGATGTCTTCATTCCCAATCGGGCCGCCAACGTGCGCACCGGCGGCTTCGCCCTCTATACCCGCGCCGCCGGGCCCGACCTGATGCGCCTGCACACCGAAGAGACCGAAAGCGACAAGGTCGACGTTACCTGGCAGAGCTTCTCTTCGGATAACGGCCGAACCTGGTCGCAGGCAACTCCGGTGCGGACCGCCTGGACCGTCGCCGGCGGGACCCGACGCCGATACATCCAGGCCGGTTTCGTCGACCCGGTCGCCGACGTGCTGGTCCTGTTCATCATCGAGGGCGTTCTGCCCGGCGACGACCCCCTCGAGGGGATGAAACACTGGGGCCTGCGGGTGGCCCTGAGCAGGGACGGCGGACGGACGTTTTATCACGAATCCCCGGTGGTTCATCGCGGGGCGGAGTTCTCGCCGGAGCACCCGCTGCCGGGCGTGTGGATCGGGAAAAACTCGGTGATGATCGGGGACACGACCTGCGTGCCGATCCGTATCCGCACCGGCGAGGTCTTGCAGCCGGTCCAGATCACGCCGCTCGGGCCGGACGGCGAATACCACAACCCGGGCGGCGGGCACACCTATCATGACGCCGCCGTGCTCATCGGGCGCTGGACGGCGGCGGGCACGCTGGATTGGGAACTGTCCGCTTACGTGCGCGGCGACCCGGCCCGCACGACCCGCGGCCTGCTCGAACCCACGCTGGCGGAACTGCCCGACGGGCGGATCCTCATGGTGATGCGCGGCAGCAACGACCGCAGGCCGGCCCTGCCCGGCTACCGCTGGTACGCGCTCTCCGCCGACGCCGGGCGGACCTGGAGTGAGCCGCAGCCGTGGACCTTCACCGACGGCCGGCCGTTCTTCTCGCCCAGCTCATGCAGCCAGCTGCTGCGGCATTCCAACGGGCGGTATTACTGGATCGGCAACGTCTCGCCGGTCAATCCGCGAGGCAACGCTCCGCGCTATCCGCTGGTGATCGGCGAAGTCGATCCGCGCACGGCCCTGCTCAAGCCCGAGACGCTCTGCACGCTGGACGACCGGCAGACGACGGACGCGCCCTACCTGGCCTTCAGCAACTTCTACGCCCGCGAGGACCGCGAAACCGGCGAGATCCTCGTGTATTGCGCCCCCCTGGGCCGGCGGCGCGGCGGACCGGCGGCCGACACCCGCCCGGCGGCGCAATTCGAGTGGACCGCCGACGCCCTGATCTACCGCGCGCGGGTGACCGCCCCCCACCGTTGAGGGCCTTCCCGGACTTCCGCGACACGATCGTCAAGTCACCGGGCGTCTACTCCACACCCGCGAACGGGCGGATGCGGTCGGTGAGTTCGTCGATGGTGTAGGTCTTGCGGCAGTCGATGGGCAGGAACACGCCGTGATTGTGGTCGCTGGCCAGGATGATGACCCGGTCGAAGCGCACGTCGTAGCCGAACTCCTGGGGCTGATGGCCCAGGATGAAGAACTCGACGTCATAGGCCTTGGCCAGCTTGTCGATCAGCGCCGGAGTGTGCCGCCGGCCCCAGACCATCTGGTAGATGGGCCCGCCCTCGGAGAGGTCCAGCTCGCCCGGCGGGGCGTGGACGCAGGCCGGGTCGAAGCGGTCGAGCCAGGCCACGTCGGGCAGCGAATGGGCCAGGAAGATGCCGTTGGCGGTCCGCCCGGCCACCGGGAACGAGGCGATGAAC
>JABRVU010000578.1:0-15162 GCA_039961895.1 Phycisphaerae bacterium
TCCTTGTTCCATTGCACGGTGAACTGATCGAACGCCGGCTGGCCTTTGAAGTCGAACCGCGTCCCGTGGTTCTGGTGGATGCCGACCGGATGGCGGCGGTCGTCGCGCAGCTTGATGTGCTCGGCGATGCGCACGGCGTGATCGCGGGTGAGGGCTTCACCGTACTCCTCGGCCACGCACCAGATCAGGTGGCGGTGGTGCCTGAAGCGGGCGACGATCGCGTCGAGGAAACGGGCCTCCTCGGGTTTGAGTGCCCCTCCGGCGGGGAGTTCCCGCCCGAAGGGCCTGGCGCCGTCGTCGTACACGAAGAAGAAGATCACGATGCCCGCGCGGTCCATGGCCTCAAACCAGGTCTCCCACTGGTTGAGGACCCGCTCATTCACGCCCTTGGCCGGGTCGTGGTCGATGAAGGGGTTGTGGGTGGCGTCGCCGTCGCCGCCGTGACTGCGCACCGCCATCAGGTAGATGCAGTTGGCCCCGGTGCCGGCCAGCTTCTCGATCAGGGCCATCTGGTCGCCGTCGCGGGTGCCGTCGGGCCGGCGCCGGCCGCGATAGAGGAAGTCCTCGGGGTCACCGGGACCGCACAGATAGAACGGCCGGCCGCCCTGAATCCGCAGCCAGGCCGGATGCTCCGCGTCCACCACCAGCGGTCCATCGGTGACGGCCTCCATCAGCAGCTTGAATACCTCGTTCTGCGGGTTGCCGCGCTTCTCGCCCAGCGTGGTGTCGTTCCAGGAGATGACCAGGTCCAGACTGGGGAAGACCGCCACGGCCCGCTGGCCGTTGTGATGCCCGAACGCGCCGAACGCATCCAGCGGGGCGTCCGGCCAGTGGCGGTTGCCGTCGCGGTCCACGCCGTTGGTCCACCACAGGAAGCTGTAACTGCCGAAGTGGTCGGTCTGGTCGTCGGGGATTTTCTGCGAGCCGAGCGTGCGCTGGTCGGGGCACATCTCCGCCGCCGCCCCGGCGGTCCGGGGAATGGCGTTGGGCAGCGGGCTGCGGACGGCCATGGCGGCCAGGTCCGGCCGGAGCAACTGCCGGTCGCGCCAGCGGCCCTGGTGCAGGTACAGCAGCCCGAAGCGGGCGAAATCGCGCGCCGAGATGCGCAGACGCCCGGCCCGGTCCGGCCCGAAGGCCAGGAAGGTGGGCCGGTCCTGGCACTGCATCGGCTCGGTCAGCAGCGGACCCAGCACCGTCGCGTCCACGTCGTCCAGCTTCGCGCCGTAGACCTTCAGAAACAGCGCGTCCCACAACAGGGCCATCTGCCAGTCGTTGTAATCGAAGGCGGCCCCGGGCTTCTCGCGGACGCCGTAGCAGGAGGTCTGGGTGGCCATGTGCCGAAAGGTGATCTCCCGATCTTTATATCCCAGATCGGCGTTGAGCGCTTTCAGGCAGGGGACCCGGTCGGCGACGCGCTCCTCGAGGCTCTCGAGGCGGCCGTCCTCGACGGCCTTGAACAGGAAGTGGCTGATGACCGGCTTGCAGGCCGAGGCCACGTCCTGGCGGCGGGCCGGGTCGCCCCAGGTATAGACCATGTACCCGTGGCGGACCACGCAGCCCTGCCCGCCGAGGAAATCACCCACGGCGTTCAGCCTGTCCGCGCGCAGACCGGCCTGTTCGGGCGTCCTGAATTCCCACTGGGCCCCGGGAAAGACCGCCGCGCGACCCGTTGACGCCGCTACCAGCAGCACGAACCCGAACGGCACGGGTGATGAGCGATGGTTCATACGCGCTCCCGGACGGCAGACGAGATCATCGGCATCATCCGCCGCGCGAAAGGACGCCGCGGACGCCGCTCCACGAAGACCGCGGCGACAAGGCGGTCGATTGTAACACGGAATCCGGGGAAGATCAGGGTTGATTCCGCCGTCCGCGAAAGATACATTACCGGTGCGGACGGCGGGTGGTTGTTGTCGGGTCCGGATCAACCGTTTGACTGCCGATGGGGGTGTACCTTGTCCGGGGCCCTTCTCCGGCCGCGGTGGGATGGCCCCGCGTGGGAACCGCGCCGTTTGAAGTGAGCAAGTCGGCCCGTCGCGTTTCGGAGGCAGAGCCCATGACCGTCATTCGGGGTGCATTGCTGATGGTGTTGTCGGTCGCGGGCGGGGCGATGGCCGGCGAACATTGGCCGCAGTGGCGGGGCCCGACGCTCAACGGCCAGACCGACTCGACCGATCTGCCTCTGTCCTGGTCGGAAGAGAAGAACGTCAAGTGGAAGGTCCGCCTGCCCTCCTGGAGCGGGGCCACGCCGATCATCTGGGGCGATCGGATCTTCGTGATGTCTCCCAGCGCGGCCGGCGAAGGCCCCAACGCCGTCACCGTCAAGGGCATGGCCGGTCCGCGGCCCAGGGAGGGCCAGGACCTGCTGCTGTTGTGCTACGCGAAGAAGGACGGCGCCCCGCTGTGGAAGCGGAAGCTGGCCGGCGGCAACGTCCACTACGGCAAGCAGAACATGGCCTCCTGCTCGCCGGTCACCGACGGCAAGATGGTCTGGGCCATGACCGGGACCGGCCTGCTGACCGCCCTGGACATGGACGGCAACGTCCTCTGGGATCACGATCTTCAGAAGAAGCACGGCAGGTTCGGGCATAACTGGGGGTATGCCTCCTCGCCGCTGCTGCTCGACGACAAGCTCATCGTCGAGGTGCTGCACGGCTTCTCGACCGACGATCCCTCGTACCTGCTGGCGTTCGAGCCGGCCACCGGCAAGGTGATCTGGAAGGTGGAGCGGCCGACCGACGCGCTCAACGAGGCCCCCGACGGCTACACCACGCCGATCCCGATCCGCCGCGACGGACGCACCGAAATCCTCATCAGCGGCGGCGACTACATCACCGGCCACGACCCGGCCACGGGCAAGGAGCTGTGGCGCTGCGGCGGCATGAACCCCACCCGGGACCGCTGGTATCGAACGGTGTGCTCGCCGCTGGCGGTGGACGACCTGGTCTTCGGCTCCGAGAAGAAGGGTCCGCTGGTGGCCTGCAAGGCGGGGGTCGGCGCCCCCGACAAGGCCGCGGACCCGGTCTGGACCACCGACCTGGCCTGCGACGTGCCCACGCCGGTCTCCGACGGCCGGCACCTCTACGTCCTGCACGACAACGGGTTCCTGAGCTGCCTGGACCCGAAGACCGGCAAGCCCTTCTATGCCCGCCAGCGGCTGCCCCGAGGCACGTACAGCGCGTCGCCGCTGCTGGCCGGCGACCGCCTCTATTGCCTCAGCGAGAGCGGACGGACCACGGTGGTGGCGGCCGGCCCGGAGTTCAAGGTCCTCAGCGAGAACCAGCTCGACGACGGCTACACCCTGTCCTCGATCGCCGTATCCGGCCGCGAGCTGTTCATCCGCACGTCCACCAGTCTGTATTGCATCAGCGAATAAGCGTATATCCTCAAGCCTGGGTGGGACCGGCTTCCAACCGGTCGGTTGTCGGGGGTTTGGACGCACGCTTAACGGGACAGCGCAATCTCGCAGCGGCCTGCCCCGTGCAGGCCATGGAAAGCCGGAAAACACCCCACGACCGGCACGCTCGGCCGGTCGCCGCCCAGACGAGCCAGCGCCGTCATCGTAGAGCCCCGGTAGCCCCCGTGTCGGGCACTGAAAGGAGCCAACCGTGTTGAATCGAATCGGGACGTCAAGGTGCAGGTGGCTGGCGGCGGGACTTGCGGCCTCGACCGCTTGGGCGGCGGAGACGCCGGGAGGGCCCGCGGACTGGCCTCAGTGGCGCGGGCCGCGGCGGGACGCGATCTCGACCGAGGTCGGGCTGCTCAAGAAATGGCCCGAGGCCGGTCCGCCGCTGGTCTGGACCGCCACCGGCGCCGGCGAGGGATATTCGTCCGTCACCATCTCGAACGGCCGGCTCTTCACCATGGGCAACCTGGGCGACCGCGAGCACGTGCTGGCTTACGACGTGAAGACCGGCCGGCCGCTCTGGAGCCGCGAGAACGGCGACGCCTATCAGAACAACCGGGGCAACGGTCCGCGCGGCTCGGTCACGATCGAGGAGGACCGGGCCTATTGCCTGGGAGCCAACGGCGACCTGTCCTGCCGGAACGTGGCCGACGGCACGCCGGTCTGGCAGGTCAACCTGCTCAAGCAGTTCGGCGGAAGAAACACCAAGTGGGGGCTCAGCGAGTCGCCGCTCATCGAGAAAGACCTGGTGATCTGCAACGCCGGCGGCCCGGACGCCTCGCTGGTGGCCCTGGACAAGCGTACCGGCAAGACCGTCTGGACCTCCAAGGGGCTCAGCGACGAGGCCAGTTATTCATCCAGCCTGGCCGTCACCATCGGCGACGTGCGCCAGATCATCCATATGACCCACCAGAACCTGGTGGGCGTGCGGGCCCAAGACGGCTTGCCGCTCTGGCGCTACGGACGGGTCAACGCCCCGACCGCCAACGTAGCCACCCCCGTCTACCACGACGGGCACGTGTTCGCCTCGGCCGCCTACAACATGGGCGGGGCCCTGCTCAAGCTCATCCCCGACGGCGACAAGACCCGGGCCGAGGAGGTCTATTTCACCAAAGACATGCAGAACCATCACGGCGGCATGGTGCTGCTGGACGGATACCTGTACGGTTTTTCCAACGCCATCCTCACCTGCCTGGAGTTCAGGACCGGCAAGAAGATGTGGTCCGACCGCAGCGTGGGCAAGGGCTGCCTGGTCTTTGCCGACGGCCACCTCTACTGTCTCAGCGAGGACGGCGTGGTCGGCCTGGTCGAGGCCAATCCCAGGGAATACCGCGAGGTCTCGCGCTTCAAGATCACCAGGGGCCGCTGGCCCACCTGGTCCCATCCGGTCATCAGCCACGGTCGGCTCTTCATCCGCAACCAGGACACGATCAGTTGCTATGACGTCAGCGCCAAGGGCCTGACCGCGCGATAGACCGGTCTCCTGGATGAGCGTTTTCATGACCCGGGCGGCACGAAGTCCGCTCCGGGTCGAGGAACGCGGGATCGGCGGTCTAGAGCCCATCCCAAAACCCGTGGGGATCCGCTTCCAGCCGGTCGATGGTTGCGAGGTCAACCTGCTCGCCGATGAGGACCCTTGCGCAGATTGCTCGATTCGATGCGGGAGCCTGTTCCGCACCTGCCTTCAGGGGAACTGCCTGTGAGGGTTGGTGGTGACAGTGGCCCTGAAGGCGCGGCCCAGCGGGGGACCGGAAACGTAGCGCGGCGGGTCGATGCCTGCCAGGACCGAAGGCCCAGGACGGCATTCAACGCCAGGAGGCGATAGCTTTTTCGCCGACCAGGTGCGGTGGTCGCCCAGGGTCGCGGCGCGGGTCGCCCAGACGGGGGGAGCGGATGGGCGAACAGTTCGCCTGAGCCCCCGCCCGGCGGGCAGCCGGGACGTTACCTTCCCGCCGACGTACGTTCTGTTCCTTCCGTTGGAACCGTGAAGACAATCACCGGCCGACCGGAAGCGACTCCGGCGGAAGCGGATCGCCTTTCTTGTGGAAGGTCAGCGACGCCGAGTTGAGGCAATAGCGCCGTCCGGTCGGCGGCGGGCCGTCGTCGAACACGTGGCCCAGGTGCGACCGGCAGCGGGCACACATGATCTCCGTGCGGATCATGCCCAGGCTGTGGTCGGACTCGTAATGAACGTGGTCTTTGTCGAACGGCTGAAAGAAACTCGGCCAGCCCGTGCCCGAGCGGAACTTGGCGTCCGAAGAGAACAGCGGCAGTCCGCACAACCGGCAGACATAGAGGCCGGGCTCCTTGTTGTCCAGCAGCAGGCCGCAGAACGGCCGCTCGGTACCCTTGCGGAGCAGGATGTGTTTTTCGTCGGGAGTCAGACCCCTGGCCAACTCCTCGACGCGCTGGGGCGAAAGGGGGGTGATGTCGTATCCGCCCGCCGACAGAATCGCGGCACCGCTTGGGGATGGTTGCGTCGCGGCCTCGTGCGAGCCCGGGCCGGCCCCGCGCCCGGCGTCGCCGACCGCCCGGGCCATCACGCAGGCCAGCGCCGCCCCGATCAGCCCCAGTGCGACCATGCCCATCAACAGGTTCCTGCTCAATGCGGCGCCACCGCCCAGGTCAGTGCATAGATCAGTACGCCGATCCCGATCAGACCCAGAATGATCGAGATCAGCGAGAGGATGCCGCGCTCCTCGGAGCCCTCATGATAGTCGTCCTTGATCGTTCTGGCTCTCTCTTCCATCGGGTTACTCCGTGTTCGAGACATTGAATCTTAGGATGGACCCGAACCGCATCATACCCGAATCGGCAGGGATCGGAAGCCCCTGGCCGATCCCGCCGGGCCCGTTCGGGCCCCGTCCTGTCCGCTGAGATGCCCGAAGTTATCAGACCTCGGGCGCGATGTTCGACATGAACGGACCCCGCCGTGGCATCGTAAGATTTCACAGGGGTGGATCATCTCCATTATCGTTTTAACGTAATATGACTCCGATAGTTACTTCAAGCGTGGGAGAGTTCGATGAGGGGAAAACTGTGCTTGAATGCCCGGGTTCGAGCGATTACATTAGGGCAGGCCGTCGATAAACGTGGTGATATGATCCACTTACCCGCAAGTTTCAGAATCCGGGGAAATGACCCCATGTCCGACGATACGAAGGGTCGTACGGTTCAGCCGGCCGTGAATCGGGTGCTTCCCGTCGTCGTTTTTCTGATCGCCGCCCAGGCCGGACAGGGCCAGATTGTTTACACCCCCCGGGCCATCGCCCCCTCCCTCACCTCGCGGGTCAACACCTTCGGGCTTTCGGGGGTCGGGCGTTCATTCAATCGCCTGGGTCTGTACTCCGAACACGCCGGCTATTCCGCTGGGAACCGTCAGGGCGGCGACGTGAGCCTGAGCCAGCCGAGTTCCTTTGGTCTGAGGGCCCGACGGGGCTCGGTGGGCCGAGCCGATAACCGGCTGTACCCGGCCACGTCTCTGTACGGCAACAGTCGGGGAATGCCGCTGATCCGACCGGGCAACCCCGTCTGGTCCACCCCGACGCTCGCCGGCGACAAGGGCTTATCGGCCCTGACGCGAAGCTACGGCGTATTGCTGAACGGGGATTGGGGCGAAGGCATTCCCAAACCCTCGGAGACCAAAACGGTTCGGGCCACCGATGTTCGGACGTGGGGGGCTCCGCTCGCCCCTCGGGCGGAGGCTTCCGCGACGCGGCCTGCCGAAGAGGGCCCTGAGACGCCGGCCTCGCCCCCGGGCGGCAACGCCCCACAGGTCAGCCTTGGCTCACTGGTGGCCGAACAACTGGCCAGCCAGCGCAGGCTGTACCTCCAGGAGGGCTGGGTGGCCTTCCGCGAAGGCCGGTACCAGGTCGCCGGGGCGCGGTTCAACCTGGCCGAGCGGGCCAGCATCGGCGGCCCCCGCGAGCTGGCCGAGGCCAGGATCGCCTGCCTGTTCGCCCGCTTCGCCGCCCATCAATACGCCGAGGCCGCGCACGCGCTCAAGTGGCTGCTCGAGTCGTACCCCGGACTGGCGCCCAACGGCGAGGTCTCGGTCACCGATCTGATCCCGCTGCTGCCGTCTCGGTACGGCCGGCCGACCGACCTGGACGAGCAGATGGGACGAACCGGCATTGGCGGACAGATCGAACGTCTGGAGAACATGCGCTCGGCCGCCGCCGCCAATCCCCAGTCCGGGGCGGATCTTCAGCGCATCACCCAGACCCTGCTCGAGGCCCGCGTATTGCGCGCGTTCGTCATGTATGGAATTCCCGACCAGCGCGGCCAGGCCACCTTCGAGGCCCGGGCGCTGGCCAATGCGCCGCCGCCCTGGAACAATCTGTCCAGACTGCTGACCGGGCCGGGCTCGGAAGCGGCGTCCGCGGGGCCGACCGCCGGCCCCGCCGGCCAGCCCGGGTCGAGCGAGTTCCCCTTCAACCTGTTCCGTAACCGCCCGCCATTGGAGGGTGCCACCCGGCCCGGGCCATAGCCCAAGGGCCCTTCCGAATGCGCCACCCTTGGCCGCGGCGGAAACGTGAGGAGGCGCGTGGGAGGTCGAAAAGAGGATGCCCACCGGGCCGATCTGGGACTGCCGCATCACCCCTCGGCGGACCGGTCGGCGGGGAAAGCCTGTTCGCGGATGACTGATTCGAGACCTGGGATGAGCGACACGGAACCGACCAGGCACGGCCACGGGACCTTCAACGGCCGGAAGCTGCTTTCCATCGCCGCGCACGCGCTGCTGTTCATCCTGAGCCTGCTGATCGCCTTCGCCCTCATCTACAACTTCCGGCAGTTCGATCGCTGGTTCGTCGACGAATACCTGCGTTATCTCCCGCTCACCCTGGTGGTCAAGCTGGTGGTGTTCGGGCTGATGGGGCTGTACCGCGATTCGTGGCGCTACGTCGGGCTGCGCGACCTGTTCACCATCATCAAGGCCTCGCACTTCAGCATCTTCGCCTGCGTGGTCATCTATTACGCGGCCTATTGGGCCTGGCTGCGCTTCGCCCCCGCCGAACACGAACCGGTCTTCTGGATCCCCAATTCGGTGTTCCTGCTGGACTGGGTGCTGACCATCGCCTGCGTCTCGACCGCCCGGGTGGGCTTCCGGTTCTATCACGAGGAGCTTCGCCCCTTGAGCGGCGGGGTGCGGCGGCGGCTGCTCATCATCGGGGCCGGCGACGGCGGCGAGACCCTGCTCCGCGAGATCAACCGCACTTCCGACGACCGCTACCAGGTGATCGGATTCCTGGACGACGACCCGCGCAAACAGGGCGGGCGCATCCGCGGGATCGAGGTCCTGGGCCCGACGCGCGACATCCGCCGGATCTGCGAGCAGCACAACGTGGACGAAGTGCTCATTTCGGACCCCTCCCTGCCGCAGCGCGAGGTGCGCAAGCTGATCGAGAAGTGCTCGGGAATGAACCTGCGGTTCAAGACCGTGCCGGCCTTCGCGGACCTGATCGAGGGGCGGGTGCAGGTCAGCCAGATCCGCCCGGTGGACATCGAGGACCTGCTGGGCCGCGAGCCGGTCCGGCTGGACACCGAGGCCATCGGCAAGGAGCTGCGCGGCAAGGTCGTCATGGTGACCGGCGCGGGGGGCTCGATCGGCTCGGAGATGTGCCGCCAGATCGCCCGCTACAAGCCCAAGCGCCTGCTGCTGGTCGAGCGGATGGAGAACGCCCTCTTCGAGATCGACCGGGCCCTGCAGCGCGAGTTCCCGGACCTCTGCCGCGTGCCGCTGGTGGCCGACATCGCCGACCGCGGGCGCATCCGGCGGATTCTCCGTGACGAAAAGCCCGGCGTCATCTTCCACGCCGCCGCCCACAAGCACGTGCCCATGATGGAATGGAACCCCGGCGAGGCGGTCAAGAATAACGTGGTCGGCACGCGCGTGCTGGCCGACTGCGCCCACGAGGCCGGCACGCCCAAGTTCGTCATGATCTCGACCGACAAGGCCGTCAACCCCACCAGCGTGATGGGCTGCACCAAGCGGGTGGCCGAGATGTACGTGCAGCAGCTCGCCAGCCACCGCGGCGGACGGACCGAGTTCGTCACCGTTCGCTTCGGCAACGTCCTGGGCTCCAGCGGCAGCGTGGTCCCCATCTTCAAGGACCAGATCGCCCGCGGCGGGCCGGTCACGGTCACGCACCCGGAGATGACCCGCTACTTCATGACCATCCCCGAGGCCGCTCAACTGGTCTTGCAGGCCGGCGCGATGGGCGCCGGCGGCGAAATCTTCCTGCTGGACATGGGCGAGCCGGTCAAGATTCGGGAGCTGGCCACCGACCTGATCACGCTCAGCGGCCTGCGCCCGGGGATCGACATCGAGATCGTCTACACCGGCATGCGCCCGGGCGAGAAGCTGTTCGAAGAGCTGTCCATCGACGGCGAGGACGTCAGCCGGACCGCTCACCCCAAGATCGGCATCATCCGGAAGCGCCCCGAGGATTTCGCCAAGGTCTGCGCGGGGATCGACCGCCTGGTGGAGATGGCCGACACGGCCGGCCCGGATGAGATCCGAGAAGAGCTGCGGGCCCTGGTGCCGGAGTACACGCCGGCGTCTCCCGCCGAGCCGACGCCTTCCGCCGCCGCGGGCGAGCACGACCGTCCGCACCCCGCGCCCGCCGGGTTTCAACCCGCCATCACCCATCACCCGGCCTGAGGGCAAGACCCGCGCGCCCGGCTTTCACCCGCGCCGCGATTGGCCAGCGGGCCTGTTCAACCCGCGCAGTTCGGGTTCCCCATCACGTTCTCGCCGCTGCGGCAGCGCTGCTGGATGGCGTAGTCGCGCTGATCCACGTCGCGGTCGCGGTCGAAGTCCGCCGGTAGGATCCCCTGCGGGTCGGGCGGAAGGTTGCAGCCGGCCGGAAGCGAATCGGGGTCGTAGAGGATGTTCGGACCGGTGGTGCACGCCGCGAACCGGTCGTCGTCGGCGGCGTCCACGTCCCCGTCGAAATCGTAGTCGCCGGGCAGCGTCGTGATGGTGAAGGACCCCCACGTGGTACCCCAGATGCCGTCCTCGGTGTCGCCCTCAAAGATCGGCGTCCGCGGCAGGGCCCGGGCGTTGTAGACCCAGAACGTGTCCGACTCCGGGTCGATGACCGTGGCGCTGTAATCGCCCCACCAACTGATGCCGGCGCCGGCGAGGCGGCTGTAGTAGTCCAGTCCGACGGCCAGGGGCTGCGGGGGGTCCGTGGCTCCCGCGGGGTCGGTCGCCAGGCGGCCCGTGTAATACGCCCCGGGGAAGACGCCCGGACCGGAGGCGCAGAAACCAAGGGCCATGCTGCCGCGCGAATCGACGGCGATCGAGGGCAGACTGGTATGCGTGCCCGGGGCGATGTTCTCGCCGTCCACCTCGCCGAAGTCGGCCGCCTCCAGTTCGGCCAGATCGGTGGTGTTGATCTTCAGCCAGTTCACCGTGGATTGCATGGCGTTGATACCGGACTGGGGCCGAAGCGACAGAACCGTCCACAGGGCATTGTCCCGCCAGACCGCTCCCGCGATGCCCCGGTTGCCCGCCAGGATGCGCGTCGCTGTGCCTTGCTGCTCGGCGTCGAGGTAGTAGTAGGTGTTGTCGAAGGTGTCGAAGAAGAACACGTCCAGGTTGAAGGTCGGGGCGGTCACCGAATCTTCCACGGTGAAGACGAACAGGAGATTGTTGGTCGGCGAACCCAGATACCAGCGCGGGTCGGCGCTGAGCACGAACGTGCCCACGCCCGCCTGGGGCGTTCCGAACATGTGGGTCGGAGTGAGCCCGCGAATCTGACCGGGGATACCCACCGCCGTACTGGGGTCCAATGCCGTGACCACCGCCGGAGCCCCGGCGTAGAACTCGGCCTTCTTGATGATGTACAGACGCGACCCGCCGAAGATGTCGTCCGAATACCGGTAGAAATCGGCCGTGATGTACACCCCGTCGGGCCCCACCGCGACGGCCGGGTCATACGCGAAGTGGGCCTGGCCGCTGATGGTGAGCTTGGTGTCGATCTTGTGGAAATGCCAGGTTCCGTTGGGGTCGCTGTCATCCGAGACGGCCACCAGAATGGAGGAGGTGTCGGCCGGATACCCGCCGGCCACGAAAGTCAGGTCCGTGGCCACCACCAGGAACCGCCCGTTGTACTGGTCGTAGAGCACCTTGGGTCCGAAGGTGATCGTCTGCGGGGTCAGCGGCGCGAAGAAGCTGAAGTCGAGCGACTCCTCCGCGTCGAGCCCCAGCGGCTGAACGTTCTGAAGCTGGCCGGTCTTGCGGCACCACCAGATGCTGCCGGTGACGACGGCCACCAGGTGATCCGGGCCGGCGGCGCCGTGCGAATCGGGCAGCTTGATGAGCCACCCCGCGGTGGAGATGAGGTTGTCCACGATGTTCATGCCCACCCGGGTGAAGGTCAGCGGCCCGGTGAGCATCGCCTGGGTGTCGAGGATCGGAGCGGTGACGCGCTGAACCGCCTCAGCCGGCAGGGAAAGGCGGGCCGGCGGATCAGGCATCAGCCGCAACTGGGAAGCGATCTCGTCGGCACGGCCGGCCGAGACCGCAATCAGGAGCCCCGTCGCCGCCAACGCCGAGACCCGTACGTTACCGCGCCGATTCCGCCCTTCCCGAATGTGACTCATGATTTCAATCCCTCTTCTTGTCCCGGTTGTACCGATTCCCGCCCATAACAACATGTCGCCGCGGGCCGTTACCATGCAGGAAACCGGACCGTTCATAGCATCCCGCGTTCCCCCGGCCCACGCCTTTCAATTACTTCACATCATACCGATAATCCGGGAAAAATGTGAGAGGAAATCTGCCGGCGACGGACCGCTCATTGAAAATGAATTGTTTGTCGCGGACTGGCCAGCGGAACGGCTCCGGTCGGCCGTAACAAAACCCGCCGGCTCGCATTCCGATCGGCGACCAAGCGCTCAAAGTGCCCGTTGCCCAAGGCTTTATGCCGTGTCGGACGGCATCCGCCGAACCTCGCCGCCGGTGACATCCAGAAGCACGCGCGGCCGGCACCGTTTTCTCACTGCTCAGTTCTCCCTTTCGCAGCGATGCAGACCGCGGCGCCGGTGCGCTCACTTCGCCTGGCTCATCCTGCAATCCACGCACATGCCCAGGACCCTGGTGAGAAAGGCCCATTTGTCGGCCTGTTCCTCGATGATCTTGTCGGTGGGTTTGCCGGCCCCGTGTCCGGCGCGGGTCTCGATGCGGATCAGGATGGGGTTGTCGCAGCCCTGGGCCCTCTGCATGGCCGCGGCGAACTTGAAGCTGTGCGAGGGCACCACGCGGTCGTCGTGATCGCCGGTGGTGATGAACGTCGGCGGGTAGCAGCCCACCGGCCGGATGTTATGCAGCGGGCTGTAGGCCCGCAGGACCTTGAAGTCCTCGGGTTTGCCGGGATCGCCGTAGTCGGAGACCCAGGCCCAGCCGATGGTGAACCTGTTGAAACGGAGCATGTCCATGACTCCGACGGCCGGGCAGGCGGCGCCGAAGAGGTCCGGCCGCTGGGTCATCGCCGCGCCCACCAGCAGCCCCCCGTTGCTGCCCCCGCCGATGGCCAGCCGTTTGGCGTTGGTGTAGCGGTTGGCGATCAGCCACTCGGCGGCGGCGATGAAGTCGTCGAAGACGTTCTGCTTGTTCTTGAGCCGTCCGGCGTCGTGCCAGGCCTGGCCGTACTCTCCGCCCCCGCGCAGGTTGGGCATGGCGTAGACCCCGCCCATCTCCATCCACACCAGGTTGGCCACCGAGAAGCCCGGCGTCATCGGGATGTTGAACCCCCCGTAGCCGTACAGGTACGTGGGGTTGCTCCCGTCGAGCACCAGCCCCTTCTTGTGGGTGATGAACATGGGGATGCGCGTGCCGTCCTTGCTGGGGTAGAAGACCTGCTTGACTTCGTAGGCCGCCGGGTCCACGTCCACCTTGGGCTGCTTGTAGACGCTGCTCATGCCGCTGGCCACGTCGTAGCGGTAGATGGTGGGCGGGGTGTTGAAGCTGACGAAGGAGTAGAACGTCTCGGGGTCGTCGGGCTTGCCCTCGAACCCGCCGGCCGAGCCCAGCCCGGGCAGTTCCACGTCGCGGACGTGCCGCCCGGCCCTGTCGAACACCCGCACGCGCGTGGTGGCGTCATGCAGGTAGACGGCCAGGAAATGCCCGCCCACGAAGTTGACTTCCTCGAGCGTGTCCTCGGACTGGGGGATGATCTCTTTCCACCGGGCCCGCTCGGGTTGGGCGGTGTCGATGGCGATCAGCCGGCCGCGCGGTGCCTCCAGATCGGTGCTGAACCAGAACACCGGCCCGTCGTTGCCCACGAAGTCATAGCGGGCGTCGGCGTCGGGCAGCAGCTCGACGACCTTGGCGTCGGCGGCGGCCAGGTCCTTGTAGAAGACGCGGTTCTTGGGGTCGGTGCCGACGGCCGAGTCGATGATGAGATAGCGCCCGTCCTCGGTGACGCCCCCGTTGATGCGCCAGTCCTTGTGATCCGGCCGTTCATAGACCAGCACGTCCTCGGCCTGCGGCGTGCCCAGCTTGTGGAAGTAGAGCTTCTGGAAGTAGTTCACGTTTTCCAGCGGGTTGCCCTCCTTGGGCTCGTCGTATCGGCTGTAGAAGAAGCCCTGGCCGTCGCGGGTCCAGGAAGCCCCGGAGAATTTGACCCACTTGACGTGGTCGGGCAGATCCCGGCCGGTGTCCACGTCGCGGACCTTGAACTCGATCCAGTCGGAGCCGGCGGCGGCCAGGCCATAGGCCAGCCGCTTGCCGTCGTGGCTGACGGCGGTACCGGCGAGGGCCACCGTCCCGTCCTCGGACAGCTTGTTGGGGTCCAGCAGCTCGCGCGGGGCGGCATCCAGGGCCTCGGTCACGTAGAGCACCGACTGGTTCTGGAGTCCCGAGTTGCGGGTGAAGAAGTACCGCCCGCCCTCCTTGCCGGGCAGGCCGAACTTCTCGTAGTCCCACAGCCGGGTCAGCCGATCCTTGATGGCCTTGCGGGCCGGGATCTTCTCCAGGTAGGCGAAAGTCACGCGGTTCTGGGCCGCGACCCACTCGGCGGTTTCCTTCGAGTCCAGGTCCTCCAGCCAGTGGTACGGATCGGCGACCTTGACGCCGCTGTAGTCGTCGACGTGATCGACCCGGCGCGTCTCGGGGTAGACGATCCGCGAGGCGGCTCGGGCCCTTTCCAGACAGTTCTCGCAATCCCCCATCCTACTCCCGCCCGGCGCGCATCCGCACACCAGCACCCATACGACCGAAGCGATCCAGCCCAGGTATTTCATCGACGTGTCCTTTCCAGAGGTTCACCAGCCTGGCCATGTTCCGGGCACCGCCCGGCGGGATGGATTGTATCACCCCCGCCTCCACGACCCGATGGGCGACCCCCGCGGGGCCGGGCGGTCGTCCGGCGGGGACCGAGCCGGGAAGATAAACGAATCTGTTCCCCGCGGCCACCGGTGATTCCGGCCGGCGTTCTCATCGTCCTCTCATGATGGGTGCGTAGACTGCTCCGCCGGCGCGACGCGCGGGGCGTCGGGCCGTGGACGTGTGCCGTCTCTGTTCCAGGCAAGGAGATCAGCCATGAGGATGCGATGGATCGGGATCAACGTCGTGGCGGCCGTGTTCGGTGCGGCCGTGAGCCTCGTGGGGGCCGACGAACCCAGGGCCCGCGAGGAGAAAGTTTCGCTCGATCAGGTGCCCGCCGCGGTCAAGGCCGTCATCCAGGCCGAGGGCGGCAGGCTCGAGGACGTCGAAAAGCAGACTCAGGACGGCAAGACCGTCTACG
>JABRVU010000579.1:0-13798 GCA_039961895.1 Phycisphaerae bacterium
GCGTTGGTCTTGTCCCCGGCGTGCAGCCCGGCCAGCCGCAACCGCACCGTCTGGCGGGCGGACAGCAGCACGCGGGCCGCCGCCTTGTTGGCGTTGAGCCGGCCTTTGTCGATCTCCAGCCCCGAATGGCCGCCCCGCAGGCCGGCGATGCACACCTGCCCGGCCGTCCAGCCGGTCGGCGCGGACTCGCGGGACGCCGCGAAGGTCAGCGTCGATCCGCGCCCGCCCGCGCAGCCCACCACCAGCAGCCCTTCATCCTCGGAATCGAGGTTGAGCAGCACCCGCCCGCGCAGCATGGCCGGATCGAGGTTCTTCGCCCCCACCAGCCCGCGCTCCTCGTCCACCGTGAAGAGCAGCTCCAGCGGGCCGTGCGGGCAGTCGGGGGATTCGGCGACGGCCATCATGGCCGCGCACCCGATGCCGTTGTCGGCGCCCAGCGTGGTGCCGTCGGCCCGCAGCCAATCGCCCTCGCGCAGGACGCGCATCCGGCCGACCGACGCATCGAAGGGGCTGTCCGAGTCGCGCTCGCAGACCATGTCCATGTGGCTCTGGAGCACCACGGGCGGGGCGTTCTCCAGGGGCGGACGGCCGGGCACGCGCACGCAGACGTTGCCGACCGCGTCGCGAAGGACTTCGAAGCGGCGGTCCGCGGCCCAGGCGGCCACGTAATCGGCCATCGCCGCCTCGTGGCCCGACGGACGGGCGATGCGCGTCATGGCCTCGAAATGCCGCCACAGCCCGGAAGGCTCCAGGCCGGAGAATGCGTCGGAGTCGCTCATGGGATTGGATCCATGCAACGTAGGGGAATTCATCCATGCACCGGCCGGCACGCCGCCCGCCCGGCGGGCGAGGCGCGGTTCATTACACGCCGGGGGCGTTGAAACCGCAAGGGCCAGGGCCCCTCTCGCGTCGAGGGGGTGCGCGAGGGCAAGTGCGACACGCGGACACCGTCACCAACCCGCCGCCGATCCGACCTCGAGTTTGCTCTTGACACCCCGCCTTCCCCTGGTAGCATCATCCATCGCACCTTTGATCGCGTCCGCCGGAGCTTCTTCCGGCAACTTTGTCTCTCAATCTGAATACACCGCTGGAAATGAAGAGCGGAGTGCCGCGGCCTGGTGGTCCGGGCGGAGGGCAGTGCACGCCTTGTGCACTTCTTCCTCCCTTGCGGCGGCTCGCTTGGTCCTTTCTTGTGGAGGAGCGGTCATGGGAAGAACGTCGAGACTCCGTGGAGTCGTGGTCCTGTTCTGCGCGGCGACGGCCCGCGCGGCGACGGTGCCGGGCAGCGCCGAGTCCATCGGTCTGACCCGCATCGTCCCGGACACGGTGGTGGCCGACAACTCGAACCTTCAGGCCCTGGGAAACTGGGGGCCCTTCAGCAGCGTGGTGGGCAACAGCGTCTTTCTGATCCAGGGCGTCACCTACGCCGAGGGATGGGCCAATCCCTTGCGCTGCGGGTTCACGCCGACCACGCACGTCAATTGCGGACGGCAGCGCTACGTGGTGATGTTCCAGAAAGTGACCGGTGGACCGCCCGTCTTGGGCGAGGGCTTCTTCGCCGACGACGGCACGCCGTACAAGGGCCCGATCAACGGCTCGCGCCAGAACGGCAACCCCGGTCGCGTGGCCGGCGACAAGCGGCCCGGGGCCACGAACTTCATCGTCGGCGGCGAGGCTTCGCCCCACCTATTCCCCGCGTTCCAGTCGGACAACCGCTGGAACCTGGGGCTGATCCGCCAGACGCCGGACCCGCCCACCGAGAACGTCGATCGCTACTGCGCCGCCCAGGTCCATTCCCTCGACCCGGACACGCTGGCCCAGACCTCGCTGTGCAAGGCCTTCGACGCGGTGCTGGGCCGGCTGACCAGCGGGACGTCGGCGGTCCACCCGGAGGTCGGCCGATTCGGAGGCGACGTGGCGGGCCTGTCCGACGGAAACTTCGTGGTGGTGGCCGATGACCGCTCGAATCTCTTCAACACGACCCGTTCCGCGACCGCGGTGATCGTCCGGCCCGACGGCACCCTGGTGAAGGACAGCTTCGTGATCGGCGCGGGCGAGCTGTGGTCCAATGTCGCGGCCTACCAGGGCGGCTTCTGCGTCCGGCTGGGCGGCGTGTTCAAGTTTTACGACAACGCCGGCAACTTCCAGGGCGAGGTCAGCCAGAACGCCCAGCCGATTCTGGACGCCTACCTGGCGGGCAGCGGCTCGCTCGATTCCGGGCGCGGCGACGGCCACCGCATCGGCGCGCACATCAACAGCCCGTTCGTCTTCCACGCCACCAAGGTGGACGTGGCCCAGGCGGTCATCGTGGCGGCCTGGGACGCGCGCACGCGGTCGCTGGCCGGCTTCGCGACGGTGAACGAGGCGGATCTGTGGCCGTCGCCCGACCGCATCAACGTGGCGGTCGACGCCCTCAACCGCGTGATCGTGGTGTACGACACGGCCAACGGCGTGGGAACGTACACCGGCCGGCCGGCGGTGGTGGCCCGGGTGCTGCACTTCAACGAGCGCACCGGCGCGTTCACCCATCTGACCCCCAGTTTCCTGCCGTTCCAGAACGCCCACAACGCCCCGACCAGCGTGACGTGCAACAACGCGAACATCAGCGCCGACGCCACCGCCCTGACCTCGCCGCCCTACAACGTCCGCACCTTCCGGGCCAGCCCGGCCATGACCACCCGGCAGATCTGCGTGGCCGCCAAGGGCGAGATCAGCACGGCCAATCCGCCGAACGAGTGCGGCGACACCGGCGTGGAGGTCAATTTCTACACCGTGCTCAGCCATCCCGATCCCAAGGATGACCCCACGTTCAGTTGCCCGGACGCCGCGCCCTGGCCGACGGTCTCGGCGATCGCTCCGGCCCATGGAACGGCCAACCGGACGGTCAAGAACGTGAAGATCACGGGATCCAATCTGGTGGACGGCGATACGTACGTAATCCTGCGGGCGGGCGGAACCGCGGATATCGTGCTGAGCCCCAATCAGGTCAGCGTGGCCGACGACAAATCGAGCGCCACCTTCGATTTGGACCTGACCGGCGCGGCCCTTGGCCCCTACGACGTGCTGGTCTCCACGCCCTGCGCGCCCATGGCCCGCCTGGCGGGCGCGTTCACGGTCGTCGAGTGCATCGACCCGTTCGCGGACATGGACGAGGACGGCGACGTGGACCACGCCGACTATGGGGCCTGGCAGGCGTGCTACACCGGAGCCGTGGAAGGCGGTCCCCTGTCGCCGGCGTGCAAGTGCTTCGATCGAGACCTGAACGGGGCCCGCGACGACAAGATCGACGCGGCCGACCTGGAGAGCTTCCTCAAGTGCTTCAGCGGGCCGGCCGTGCCGGCCGACAAGGACTGCGACGGGGCGTGACACCGTTGCCCTCCGGGCCGGCTCTCGAATAGGGCCCGCCCGCGTGTAGTGGGCCGCGCTCAAACCTTCGGCAGCGCTGGGGCCTCGGCGTAGGCGGCGGCGCCCCGGCCGCGCGAGCCGTTCGCCCTGGCCCGCGCGGAGCGGAACATGAAATGGCCGGCCCTGCTGGCCGTCCGCACGGCCCTGGGATGAAGTTCATCCCAGCAGCGTTGCGTGATCCCACGCTGCGGTTTCGAGGTCACTGCCGGCTGTGGCCGATGTCCGCGGGGCGGGCTTGCGCTGATTCGCTCTTGAAGGCCGCCAGCACCGGCCGTGCGATCCAGCACGCGGGAGCCTTCAGACCCAGGACATGGGCGATCGTCGCGGCCGTATCGTAGGTGTTGACCGGCGTGGAGATTTCCCTGCCGGCCGCCACGCCCGGACCGGCGATGATCCAGGGTATCTCGATCTCGGCCATGGTGGCGTTTCCGTGCTTGGTTCCGACGCCACCGTGGTCGGCCGTGACCAGCACGATGGTGTGCGGTGCCATGCCGGCTTCCTTCACGGCCGACAGCATCCGCCCGATCAGCCGGTCGGCCTCTTCCACCGCGGCGTAATAGTCGGGCGTGCCGTGGCCTTTCTCATGGCCCGCGTGATCGACGTGGTCGAGGTGAACGAAGGTCAGCGCGGGACGGAGAGCCTTCAGACACTCGACCGCCCGGTCCGTCGTCTCGACCTGGGTCTTGGGGTTTTCATTGACGTTGACGGCCTCGCGCTCGTACAGGTTGGCGAAGCCGTCCCAGTGATGAATCACCGCGATCCGGGCCTCGGGGCGCTGCTCGCGCAGGACCTGGAAAATGGTGGGAAAGATGCCGCCGGCCCCCTTGAACGTCGGGGCGATCTCGTACTTGTCCTTCCGCCAGTCGTTGGAGGTGACCCCGTGCTGTTCGGGCCCGGCCCCCATGATCAGGGAGGCCCAGTTCGGCGAGCTGGAGGTGGGCATGACCCCGCGGGCATGGAGGGTGAACGCGCCCGTGCGCATGAGCTCGTCCATGTGGGGCGTGTCGGCCTTGCGGACGCCGTCGGGGCTCATGCCGTCGCAGCCGATCACCAGGACGTGCTTGACGCCGGAGATTCCGGCCGGAGGCGGGAGCGCATCCGCGGAAAAGGCCACGGGCACGCTCATCAGCAGGACGGCCGCCGGCCGCCACGCGGAACGGATCGGGCTGGTCATGCCTGGTCTTCCCTCTAGCCGACTCTCTTTTCGGCCGGATGACCGCTTCCGCCACCCGCCCGTGAACCCGGCTGAAGGGGACGGCAAGCCGGGACGGTAATCCTGGTAATCCAGGACGGTCACCTGTTTCTAACCGACTGGGGGTGGCCCTTCGAGGCCGGCCGGCGGCGAAAGAAACCGGCCTCACCTCGTCCGCCGACGTTCTCCACGGGATTGTACACCCCCCTGTCGCGCCCGACAACGCCCGGGGAGATGGGCGCCGAAGGGGGCGGTGGCACGACAGGCGGCTCGGCCGATTCCGGCATTTTCCCCGGCGCGCCCCCGAATCGCGCGATGGCATGAAAGGTTTGACACGCCCGCCCACCGGACGGAGAATCAACCGCTTGCAGTCTGGCCCTGCCAACTGGGAGTTGATAATTCTCCATGCCCAAACGCAACATTGTCTGGATCGCGGTCCTGGCCGTGATCGCCGTCCTGCTTTGGAAAGTGCCCGAAAGCCTGATCCGGCGGGACGCCCTCTACAGCGAGTTCGGCCCGCTGCTGGACGTCCTGTTCCAGGTCCGCAAGAACTACGTCGAAGAGCCCAAGGACGAGACCCTGCTCCGCGGCGCGATCGAGGGGCTGCTCGGGCAGCTCGACCCCTACAGCCAGTACTTCGATCCCGGCGAATACCAGCAGTTCCAGAAGAAAACCGAGGGGCAGTTCGTCGGCATCGGCATCGAGGTCGGACGGGTGATCCCCGGCGTGGGGCTGGAGGTGGCCGCGCCCATCGAGGGGACCCCCGCCTACCGGGCCGGGATCCGGGCCTTGGACCGCATCGTCAAGATCGACGGCAAGCTCACCTTCGACCTGAAAGTCTCCGACGCCATCGAGCTGATCCAGGGCCGGCCGGGCACCAGCGTCAAGCTGGTCATCGACCGCCCGGGACGCGAAGACCTGATCGAGGTCACCATCACGCGCGGGGTCATCACCGTCCGCACCGTGCGCGGCTGGGCCCGCAACGCCGACTGGGAGTGGGATTACCTCCTGGATCCGGAACATCGCATCGGCTACATCCGCGTCTCCGGCTTTGAGAAACCCACCGGCGATCAGCTCGACGAGGCCATCAAGGAGCTGCTCATCAAGCACCGCATGCGCGGGCTGATCATCGACCTGCGCGACAACCCCGGCGGGCTGCTGACCGAGGTGGTCAACATCGTCCGGCATTTCATCCCCAAGGGCGTGATCGTGACCACCAAGGGTCGGAACCGGCGCGACGAGGTGTATGAGGCCTCGGGGCGGAACGTGTACCCGGACTTTCCGCTGGTGATCCTGATCAACAAGGGGTCGGCCAGCGCCTCCGAGATCATGGCCGGGGCCCTGCGCGATCACGGGCGGGCCATTCTGGTGGGCGAAACCAGCTTCGGCAAGAGCAGCGTGCAGGAGACCATCGAGCTGAGCAACGGCCGGGCCATCAAGCTGACCACGGCCTACTATTACCTGCCCAAGGGCGAGCGCATCCACGGCCAGGGGGTGGTGCCCGATCACATCGTGCCGCTCACGCCGCGCGAGCGCACCCAGATGATCGAATCGAGCATGGCGGTGTATTCGACGGCCCATGAGGCTTCGACGCGCCCGGCCAGCCAGCCCGGCAGCGGACCGGCCCCGCCCGCCGACACGCGGCCCGCCGCGGAGCCGACGACCGCTCCGGTCGCCTCGACGCGACCCGGCACATCGCCGGCGACGGCCCCCGCGTCGGCGCCGGCCCGCCTGGAGATCGTCATTGATCGGCAGTTGCGTACCGCCCTGGACCTGCTCAAGGCCCGGCTGGCCACCCGTCCCGCCGACGAGTCCGCCGGCTGAAATCCCGGACTTCCCGCGATGGAGAGCGCATCCCCAGGCGGCCTTCGGGCGCAACCCAAAGATGCGCGCTACTCGCGCGCGGGTCGGATGACCGCCCGTGCCGGCCAGTGCATCACGTCCCGCGATACAGGCCGTGGTCGGCGATGTAGGCCCGCACGGACTCAGGGACCAGGTAACGGATCGAGCGGCCTTCCCGGATGCGCCACCGGATCTCGGTGGAGGAGATGTCTACCCGCGGGGTGGAAATGATCCCCTCGCGGATGCGGGCCACCTGTTGCGGCGACAGGACGGACAGCAGCGGGGCCAGGTCCGGCGTCTCGAAGCCCGGACGGACCGCGGTCACGATCCGGCACAGGTCCACCATCTCGCGGATGCGGTGCCACATGTGCAGGTCCGGCAGCGTGTCGCCGCCGATGATCCAGTACAGCCGGACGTCGCCGCCCAGTTCCTGCCGGAAGGCCTCGACCGTGCGGATGGAGTAGTTGATGCCCCCCTGGCGCAGCTCGACGTCGCTGGCCTCCAGGAGCGGCTCGCCTTCGACCGCCAGCCGGGTCATGGCCAGGCGATGCTCGGCGGGGGCCAGCTCCGACGACCACTTGTGCGGCGGATAGGCCGCCGGCAGCAGGATGGCCCGGGCCAGCGAGAGGTGCTCGGCGATGGCCCGGGCGGCGATCAGGTGCCCGAAGTGGATGGGGTTGAAGCTTCCGCCGAAGAGCGCCACGCCGTTGCCGTTCATGCCGCCCCCCTTCATCCAGCCGCAGCGACGGCGGCGTTGGTCACGACGACCCAGTCCTTGCGTTCCTCGCCGCGCGGCACGGCGGCGATGATCCGGCCGCCGATCGGGCTGTTGTTCAGCGCGTTGCGGTAATTGCCGCGCTCCCAGATCAGGAACACCGGCTCGGTCCCCGCCAGCAGGTCGCCGGCCCGCTTGAGCACGCGCATCTGGATCAGGAACTTGTCCTGCTTGCGGTCCTGGACGTCGAGAAGCTCGTCGGGTCGGATCATGTAGGCGCTCTTGCGGGCGAAGTAGTAATCGAGGCGGGCGTCGGGCCGGCCGTCGGCCCAGAGCACCCGGGCGTCGGGGGGGACGCCGGCGCGGTCCAGGGCCGCGGCCAGGGCTTCGACCCGCTCGAGGCTGTCGAAGGCGTGTCCGGCCGAGAACCACACGACGTGAAAGGCCGCGACCGCCCCGCCGGCCAGCAGGCCCATGGCCGTCCACGGCCGCCCGCGGAGATGAACGGCCGCCGCCGCCGCCGCCAGCACGCCGACGCCGGCCAGCACGGCGCTCAACTGAAAAGAGACTTCCGGGTAGACTTGACGAACCCAGAGCGTGCCGGCCACCGCGCCGGCGCCGACCACGACGACGCCCGCGCCCCAGCACAGCCAGTGGACCGTCCTGAATCCGACCGCTGACCCGTAGAACCGGTCGGCCACCGCCGCCATCATCAGCAGCAGCCCCGGCAGCGCCGGCACGATGTAATAGGGCTTCTTGAACGGCTCCAGCGACATGACCGCCACGGCGGTCAGGGTCCACAGCCCGCAGTACAACAGCGGGCCGTGCAGCCGGCGGTAGCGCTTCAGCCAGGGCGCGGCGACGGCCTCGGGCAGCAGGAACAGCCAGGGCAGCGTCAGGCCGGCCACCAGCGGAAGATAGTACCAGACCGGGCGGTCCTGCGAATCGAGATAGTCGCCCTTGGCCCGCATGAAGTATTGCCAGCGCCATTCGAGGGCGGCCTGCGGGGCCCGTCGGGCGGCGGCCACCGTCCACGGCACGAACACCGCCGCGAACAGCAGCAGGCCGGGGATCAGCCACAGCCTGCTGAAGGCCCGGCGCGTCCGAGGCCACCATCCGCGGAGGCCGTTCCAGGCCGCCTGCTTCCAGGCCCCCGGCCCCCGCCAGGCCAGAATCCGCAGCGGCCGATGCAGGTACCACCATACCGCCAACGGCAAGCCCACCATGGCCACCGGGGCCGGACCTTTGACCATCATCCCCACGCCCAGAGCCAGGTAGAACAACGCGAGGTGGAGGATCCGCCGCCCGGACCGCCGGGCCGTCACCGCCAGCCAGAAGTGCAGGTACGCCCACACGCAGCAGAAAGTGAGCGGCATCTCCACGGTGGCGTCGGGCGAATACTTGAAGAACAGCAGGCTCGAGCTGGAGATCACCGCCGCGATGACTCCCGCCCGGCGGCCGAACATCACCGCGGCCATCTTCCAGAGCAGCAGAATGGTGCCCAGCCCGGCCAGGCCGCTGACGAACCGTCCGGCGGCCGGCGGCACCGGCAGCCCGGTGTGCGGCTCGTTGGGGAACAGGTACGAGACGCCGGCCACGATCCAGTAGGGCAGCGGCGGCTTGCGCGTCCAGGGCACGTCCAGGAACCGCGGCACGATCCAGTCGCCGCTCAGCCGCATGTTCCGCGCGCACTGCACGACCAGCGTTTCATGATCGCCCAGCGCCGGCCCGCCAAAGGCCCCCGGAAGGGTCGCGGCGGCGGCCAGCAGTACAACGGCCAGAACCACGATCCCGCGGGGCTTTCCTTCCGCCCCGGGTGGTGGCGCCACGCTCCGTTGACCGGCGGACGGCATGTACGATTGAACGGCGGCCATCGTCGTCGAACGGGTCTCCCTTGGCTTATTTCGCCCCTCTGGCAAAGCGTAATCCGCGGCATGGCGGACTGCAACGCGGCGGCGGGCCGGAGTCTCGCCGGCGCCGGTCAGCCCAAGGCGTGTTCCAGGTCGGCGATGAGGTCCTTCACGTCTTCGATCCCGACCGACAGCCGCACCAGCCCGTCGTCGATGCCCAGCTCGGCCCGCCGGGCCGGGGGAATCGAGGCGTGGGTCATGATGCCCGGATGCTCGATCAGGCTCTCCACGCCGCCGAGGCTCTCGGCCAGCGTGAAGAGTTCGCAGCGCTCCAGGAACCGGCGGGCCCGTTCCAGCCCGCCGTCGAGCACCACCGAGATCATCCCTCCGAAGCCGTTCATCTGCCGCCGGGCCAGCTCATGCTGCGGATGGCCGGCCAGGCCGGGGTAATGCACGCGCTTCACGTCCGGCCGCGCTTCGAGCCAGCGGGCGATCTCCAGGGCATTGGCGCAATGCCGTTCCATGCGCAGGGCCAGCGTCTTGACGCCGCGCAGCCCCAGAAAGCTGTCGAACGGCCCGGCGATGGCCCCGACCGCGTTCTGGAGGAAGCGCAGGCGGTCCTCGACCGGTTTGTTGTCGCCGACGACGGCCATGCCGCAGACCATGTCCGAGTGGCCGTTGAGGTACTTGGTGACCGAATGGACGACCACGTCGAACCCCAAAGTCAGCGGACGCTGGATGATCGGCGTGGCGAACGTGTTGTCGGCCACGGCCAGGACGCCGCGCCGCCTGGCCAGGGCGGCGACCGCGGCCAGGTCGGTCAGTTTCAGCAGCGGGTTCGAGGGCGTCTCGACCCAGATCATGCGCGTCTCGGGGCGGATGGCGGCCTCGACTCCGGCGAGGTTGCTCGTATCGACGTAGGCGACGTCCAGCCCGGCGGTTCCGCGGCGCACGCGCTCGAAGAGCCGGTACGTCCCGCCGTAGAGATCGTCGCCGGCCACGACGTGGGACCCGTGCTCGAGCAGCTCGAGCACGGTGGCGCTGGCCGCCATCCCCGAGGCGAACGCGAAACCCGCCCGTCCCTCCTCCAGGTCCGCCACGCAACGCTCGAACGCGAAGCGCGTGGGGTTCTGGGTCCGCGAATACTCGAAGCCCTTGTGCACGCCGGGCGATTCCTGGGCGTACGTGCTGGTGGTGTAGATCGGCGGCATGACCGCGCCGGTGGACGGGTCCGGCGACTGGCCGGCGTGAATGACCCGCGTGCCGATGGCGTGGCGGCGCCCGGACGGCGGCAACGGCGAAGCGTTCGGTGTGCTCATGGGGGTTCTCGACATTTGAGTTTCCGGCTGCCAACCCCTACGCCGGCTTTCGGGCCTTGTGTCGTTTTCTCAGGTCATTGAGCACGTCGATGCGGGTGATCAGGCCGTGGAAGCCGGCGTCGTCGCTGACCACCACCACCCGCCCGGCGTCGAAGATGGGCATCAGCTCGTCCACCCGGGCGGTGCGGCCGACGGTCTGCACGTTGCGGGTCATGACCTCCCCGACCGGTTCCTCGAAGGCCTCCGGCCGGGCGCTGGCCCGCATGAGCAGGTCGGACTCATCGATGATCCCGACCAGGCGCGCCCCGTCCAGCACCGGCAACTGCGAGACCTCGTGCAGCCTCATGCGGGTGTAGGCGGTCATGAGGGTGTCCTCGGGCCCGACCGCGATCACCTCGCCTTCCTCGAAGCGGTGGAGGATCAGGTCGCGGAGATCGCCGAACGGCTCGCGCGTCACCAGGCCCTGATCGGCCAGCCAGAAGTTGTTGTAGACCTTGGAAAGATACTTGCTGCCGGTGTCGCAGATGAACGTGACCACGCGCTTCGGGCGGGATTGCTCGCGGCAATAGCGGACCGCCGCCGCCACCAGCGTCCCCGACGACGAGCCGGCCAGGATGCCCTCTTTCATGAGCAGGTGCCGGGTGGTGCGGGCGCTCTCCGCGTCGCTGATGCTGTAGGCCCTGCGAACCCGGGAGAGGTCGGCGATGGGCGGGATGAAGTCCTCGCCGATGCCCTCGACCAGCCATGAGCCGGCCTTGCCTATCGTCCCTTCGTTGACGTAACCGGCCAGGATCGACCCGACCGGATCGGCCAGCACCATCTCGGCCTCCGGCTTGACCCGCTCGAAGAACCGGCTCAGCCCGGTCAGCGTACCGCCCGAGCCCACCCCGCACACGATCGCGTCCACCTCGTGGTTGGTCTGGGTCCAGATCTCCGGGCCGGTGGTGGTCTCGTGGGCCAGGGCGTTGGCCGGGTTGTTGAACTGGTTGACGTAAAAGGCCCCCGGCGTTTCGCCGGCGATCCGCTCGGCCATGTCCTGGTAATACTGGGGGTGGCCTTTGCCCACGTCGCTGCGCGTGATGACGATCTGCGTGCCCAGGGCCCGCAGGTGCTGAATCTTCTCCTGGCTCATCTTGTCGGGGATGACCAGCAGCAGCTTGTAGCCCTTCTGGGCGGCGACCAGCGCCAGGCCCAGCCCGGTGTTGCCGGCGGTGGCCTCGACGAGGGTGCCGCCGGGTTGGATTTTCCCCTCGCGCTCGGCGGCCTCGATCATGGATTGCCCGATGCGGTCCTTGATCGAGCCGCCGGGGTTGTAGCTTTCCATCTTGACCAGCAGCTCGCACCGGCCGGTGTCGAAGGTCCGCAGGCGCAGCAGCGGGGTCTGGCCGATGAGTTCGAGGATGTTGCCGTAGATGGCCATGGCCGGGATTCTACCCGCACGGGGATCGCGGCCGCCAACCCGATGTCTATCCGCGTCGGCAGGCCGGCAACGGCCCATCCGGCTCGAGTGGGGCCGTCTCGCACCACACCGCACTCCCGGCCATGCACCCGCCGCCTGTTCGAGACGGTAGTGGCGGCGGAGGGGTGTGCGCTATACTCTTGCGCCCGGGAGTTCCGTCGCCAAGCGGTTTGCTCCGAGGTCCCCTTGTCGCTCATCCCGACCAGCAACCCGGTACTGTGGAAGGAATCGCCCGAGCTGCGCGAAGGGCCGGTCGCGCGGGTGGCGATCCTGGCGGCGATCGAGGGGGAATACAGCTTCGCGGTGCCCGACGCCCTGGCCGGCGAAGTCGAGCCGGGGCGAAGGCTGCTGGTTCCGTTCGGCAAGGGCGGCACGCCGCGCGAGGCCCTCTGCCTGGCCGTGGCCCGCGAGCCCTGGCTGAACACGCTTCGCCCCGTCGCCGCGGTGGTGGATGACCGACGGCTGCTGGACGATCAACTCCTCGAGCTGGGCCGCTGGATGGCCCGTTATTACTGCTGCCCGCTGGGGCGGACGCTGTCGTCCATGCTGCCCGAGGCCGTCCGCGAGCGGGCCGGGTATCGAACGGTCAGGAGATTGCGGATCGCGGATCGCGGACTGCGGATGGACGGCCTGTCGGAAGGGACCCGGAAACGCTCGGCGAAGCGGGAAGCGATTCGCAGGCTGCTGAGAGAGCATCCCGATGGTCTGGATCTCGAGGAGCTGGTCCGGGAGTCCGGCGCGAGCAAGAGCGTCGTGACCGCGATGGTTCAGGCCGGCCAGCTCCTGGTTGAGACCCGCCGCGTGCCGGCCGACGCGCCGGATTTCGATCGCCCGATCGCCGAGCCGGATTTCGAACTGAACCCCGCCCAGCAGGCGGCCATCCGGCGCATCGACGAATTATCCGCGAACAACGAGTTCCGCGCGGTGCTGCTGTTCGGGGTGAGCGGCAGCGGCAAGACCGAGGTGTACATCCGTTCGATCCGGGCGGTGGTGGCCCGCGGGCGGCAGGCCATCCTGCTGGTGCCGGAGATCGCCCTGACCACCCAGCTCGTGGACCGGCTGGCCGGGCGGTTCCGCGACGTGGCCGTCGTGCACAGCGGGCTGACCGGGGCCCAGCGCTCGCGGACCTGGTCGGCCATCGCCGCCGGCCGCAAGAAGGTCGTCATCGGCACGCGCAGCGCCGTCTTCGCTCCCTGCCCCAACCTGGGCCTGATCGTGGTCGACGAGGAGCAGGAGGGCAGCTACAAGAACCAGCAGTCGCCGCGCTTTCACACCCGCGACGTGGCCGTCAAGCGGGCTCAGCTCGCCCACGTTCCCGTGGTGCTGGGCTCGGCCACGCCGTCGCTGGAGACCTGGTGGAACTGCGAGCGCCTGCCGCACTTCGAACGGATCACCCTCCCGGAGCGCATCGCCGGACTGGCCCTGCCGGCGGTGGCCTTCGTGGACATGCGGGCCGAGGCCCGTCAACGTCCCGGAGGCATCCACCTGCTCTCGCGGCAGATGGAACACGAGCTGGCCGCCGCCCTGGACTCGGGCAAGCAGGCCGTCCTGCTGCTCAACCGTCGCGGGTTCGCCAGTTACCTGGTCTGCGGGCGCTGCCGCACGCCCATCGTCTGCCCCAATTGCCGGGTCAACATGGTCTTCCATAAGACCATCGATAAGGCTCTTTGCCACTACTGCTCGGCCCGGATGATCGTGCCCAGGCGTTGCGGCGACGCCTCCTGCGGCGGCACGCTCATCCGCTTCGGCATGGGCACGCAGCGGGTCGAGCAGGAGCTGCGCGAGAAGTTTCCACGGGCCCGCCTGGCCCGGGCCGACAGCGACACCATGACCCGGGTCAGCATCTATGAACAGGTGCTGCGCGACTTTCTGGACCGCAAGCTGGACATCCTGCTGGGCACGCAGATGATCGCCAAGGGGCTGGATTTTCCGGGGGTGTCGTTCGTGGGGGTGGTCAACGCGGACACGTCGCTGTCGGCGCCGGACTTTCGGGCGGCGGAGCGGACCTTCCAGTTG
>JABRVU010000580.1:0-17775 GCA_039961895.1 Phycisphaerae bacterium
GGGCCCGGCTGCCCCCGCCGGTGGGCGTGTCCTTGGTCAGTCCCAGCAGCGTATCCTGGCCGAAGGTGTAGTCCCAGTTGGTGGGCACGACCGTGTTGGGGGGCATATTGGGGTCTTCGACGTAGTTGAGCTTGCTCCAGTCGGCCGCCCAGGGGTGCCAGACGCAACCGCCGGCCGGCGGGGGTTTCTGGATCAGCACGGCCCCCACCAGCGGGTCCGGATTGGCGCACCCATCGGACATGCGCGTGCCGTGGAGGCTGTACGGCCCGCCGGCGGTGCAGTCCAGTTGGAAGATGGCGATCAGGTCGTTGCCGCTCATGAACATGGTCGTGGGCGTTTTGGTGACGTCGCCGGTGGCCGACTTGAGCGAAAGGCTCTCCAGCTTGTTCAGGTTGGAGCCCGTGATGGTGAACTGGACCGGGTTGATCGGGTTGACCAGCGTCCTGGGCTGGATCGAGGTGAAGACGGTCGCGCTTACACAGTTGAACGCGATGGCCGCCTCTTTCACCGCGTTCGTGCACGGCGCGGTGCGGGTGGCCACGAGGCTGTAGTTGCCAAAGGAAGCGGTGGAGAAATCGAACGTCACCAGGACCTGATTGTTGCTCGCGGGCTGCTGAACGGTTCCCGTGAGCGTGGTCGGTCCGACCAGGCGGAAGCTGGTGGCCGCGTCCAGGTTCATGCCCGTCACGGTCAGCGTCTCGATGCCCGGCTTGGGCGGCACGAGGAACTGCGAGGGGGTGACGTTCGTGATGGTCGTGGCGTTGAGGCAGTCGGCGTCGTTGGTCAGGCTGGCGTTGTCGAAGGCCTCCCAATTGCCGGCGTGGGCCACGGCCGACCGGCCGATCAGGAACACCGTCACCGGGCCGGCGTTGGTCACGGTGAAACTCAGCGACAGTTGTTCGAACCGGGCGCCGGTGGTGACCTGGGCCGTCCGGATGAGGTCGCCGGCGGCGGGATCGGTTCCGCCGCTCAGACTGACGGCCAGTTGAACGTAGGAATCGGCGGGGAACTTGGCCGGGTCGTTGGAGATATAGACGAAGGCGTCGTTGTTGTGAGCCTGTCCGTCGGCCAGCAGCGTGTAATTGCCCGGCTGGAGGTTGACGGTCTGATACACGCCGTCCAGCCCCGCGCTGAAGCCCCAACTGGTCACCATGTTCCAGAGTTTCACGCCCTCGGTGGGGGCCAGACCGAAGAGATTGTCCACTCCCTGGGTCATGACGGCTCCGCCGCCGAAAGACGTCCAGCCGTTGATTCCGTCCTCGAACCCGGGATTGGTCAGCAGGTTCTGGGCAGCGGCCGGTGCAGCCGCTACGCCGACGCACCATAACACCGACAGAGTCTTCGTGCTCAGCATGGATGAACCTCCTCGCTTCGAGCTATCGAATCCAAGCGCTGGGTCCAGGAGATACCCCTTGGCGGCCGTGGCGGGATGAAATCAGCAGCGGCACGGCGAAACCTCCTGCCGCGACGCCGGCGACCACACTGCCGCCGCGGCAGGACAGTGCCTTTGAGTTCCCCCGAGCTCCCCGTGCCCGGGATCAAGTGCCTCGAGACAAGCAGCCGACCATCGACCGGACCGGCTCGCTGGACGGTCCCGGTTCACGCCGACCCCACACCCCCCGATGCGTGTGACTCCGGTTCAGGCCCGACGCCGGCGGAGCAGAGCGAACGCCGACAACCCCAGAAGACCGAGCGTCGCCGGTTCGGGTGTGACCATCACGTTGTCGAACTCGGCGTAAGTGCCCTGGCCGGCGGAACCGGTCTTCAGCCCGACGTACATGGTTGTGCCGGTGGCCGTGATCACGTTAGTGTTCGGTCCGGCCGGGTAATAGTAGTTGGTGATCGGGCCGGGGCCGAAGGGCATGCCGCCGTTCATTCCCCATCCGTCCACCTTGGCAATGACGGAGCTGTTCAGCGGGGCGTCGAGCTGATCGTAAATGGGCCGTCCGTCATCATTGAAGAACAGTACCTCGGTCCAGTTCAGGTCGCCGGCACCGCTGAAATCCGCGGTGATCGTGTACTGCTGGCCCGGAACCGTGGTGATGGCCTGGTACCAGCCGAAACTGCCCGTCCCGGTCTGGAGAACACCTGCCCCCGTGCTGGCGTCCCAGGCGAACCCGCCGCCCCAGGGGCTGTTCCAGCGGGTCCAGCCGGTCTCGTCGTTGGTGCTGAAATCACCGTTGGTGAGCAGATTGACCGCGCCGGCCGGGGTCGCCGCCAGCGCCAGCATCACGAAAAAGCCCGCCACAGACATCGTTCGCATGGTTCTTGCCTCCTCTCGAATGTATGAATACCCCCGCCACGGCATCCCGCACGGGGCCTTGGCGGACAAACGCCGGTTGTTCGATGACAAACAAAAGAGAAGAGCCGGTCGCAACGGGCGCTCAACGGCCCGGTCTTGGACACCGAGAGAACGCGATGAAACGGGCCGCAGCCGAAAGCCGCGCGCGGTCAACGTGACCTGCTTTCAGCCCTTCGGAAGTCATTCTCCTTTCTCAGTTTGACGGAGAGGCTCCGGCGTCAGTGAACGACGCAGGTACGACATTGCGGCCGGTCCTCTTTCCCACCTGCATCGTATCTTTTCTGGGCGGAATTGCAAGCGCAAAAGGGCGAGGGCGGCGCTGCCGAAAGCCGTTGCGCTCGAAGCCAGCGGGGAAACGCTGGAAGAGCCTATCCCCAAACCCTGAATGCGACCGGCTGGAAGCCGTTCCCACACGGGTTTTGGGAGGGGCTCGCCATACACCGGCCGGGTTGGCGGACTGAACCCGAGACGTGTCCTCGATCGCCGATCCCGTCAGGGAACCAGCTTTCCGAAAGGCTGGTTGGAGCGAGGGGGTTGGAAGGCGGTAGCTCGTTGGTTGAGCATCAGTTACGCTTTTGAAAGCCGGCGCCCGATGCGGCGCTGGCGATTAAGCAGTTTTCGGCCTTTGCTGGTTCTCATGCGGGCACGGAAGCCCTGCTTGCGTATCTTCTTGATTCGGCTGATCTTACGCGGATAATGCATCGCCTGGTCTCGCTTGCGTCAGGTTCGGTGATCGCGTTGAGGGCGGCAGTTTAGCAGATCACGAGCGGGTTGCCAAGGCCGAGGGTCTTCGGCGGCGCAACCGGGCGGCTTCGGGGGCCTCCGCGATGCAGGTTCCGAGGATGCCCGCGCCCATGCGCAGCAGGTCGGCGGTGTTATGCACCAGCCGGGCCGGGGCCGGTCCGACCTCGCGCCAGCCGCGCTCGTCGGGCGCGAGCTTCTCCCAGTTGTGGAACAGCCGGCCCCATTCGCTGCGCAACGCCTCGTGGACCCGCGCGTTGCCGTTGCGCGGATACCAGTACAGATCGTGATACAGCACGCTGGCGACGTAGGCCCAGGGGGCCAGCCAGGTCTTGAGCGACCATTCCAGGGCGGTCTTGAGCCGGCCCCAATAGATCTTGTGCTGCATCGCGCTGGCGAAGGTCATCTTCTTGAACGGCCCGTCGAAGTGCCAGTTCTCGGCGGCGGCGTCCACGTCGCCGACGATCTCGATGTCGCGCACGTCGCCGCAGCCCAGCCCGCGCTCATGGGCCAGGCGGATGTACTTGCAGTCCTTGAGCGGATCGAACCCCATCAGTTTGGCGGCCAGGGCGTCGATGGCCACCTGGTCGGCCGAGGCCAGGATGACGTTCCTGACGTGCGGGACCATGCACCGCGGGCCGGGGCCGTCGCCGGCGAACGTGCCGTCCATCACCGCGAAGACACCCTTGTGGATCTTCTTCTGGATCATCAGCAGATCCACCAGCGTCTCGTGGATGACCGGGTGCGTCCAGTGGCGATGCTCGTTGAGCAGCCCGCCGAAGGCGTTCTTCATCGCCCCGGTGGTGGTGGTGAACACGTGGGTCTTGACCGTGGGCAGATGGATGATGTTCTCGCCGATGAACCGCCGGGGGATCGAGAAGCCCCGGGGATACACCTCATTGAGGCAGAGGAACTCCCTGGTCAGGTCGCCGACGGCGTCGCGGACGTTGATCCATTCCTGGCCCTCGTACAGGTGGACGTTGCGCAGGCCGTGGGCCTCGATCACGTTGAGCTGCTTGTTCTCACGCTCGCCCAGGTGGGCATCGATGACCACGGTGCGGTTGTGGCAGGCGTGGATGAGGCCGGAATCGTAGCCGTCGCGCTTCAGGGCCCGGATCACCCCCTCGAGCTGCCAGGGCGTGGTGCTCGAGGCGGGGTAGAAGAAGTGCCAGGAGATGTTGACCTTCAGTGCGGTATCGACCCTGGGGTCGATGACCTCACGATAACCGGCCAGGTTCATGACCCGGTGGTAATCCTCCAGCACGCTGGCCGGCGAGGTGCGGACGATGGCGACTTTGGAAGAACTCATGGCCTTATTGTAGAGGGGCGAGGAACGCGGGGCGAGCAGCGGGGGGACCGGCCGTACCGATCCTCTCACCGATCCCGCCCCGGACCATCACCATGCCCCGGACGTCTGACGTCCCCGTTGGTTGGAAACGTGACGCGGTATGTTATCATCTGGCCGGACGGCACCTGGGCGCGGCGAGGCGCGGGCCGCCCGGTGAGGGCGACACGTGTGAACGAGAACCGTCATGAACTACATCGACCCCCACATCCACATGGTCTCGCGGGTGACGGACGACTACGAGCGGCTGGCGCACATGGGCTGCGTGGCGGTCAGCGAGCCGGCATTCTGGGCGGGGTTCGACCGCGGATCCGCGGCGGCGTTCCACGACTACTTCCGGCAGCTCAGCGAGTATGAGCCCCGCCGGGCCGCCCAGTTCGGCGTCCGGCACTTCTGCTGGCTGTGCATCAACGCCAAGGAAGCCGAGAACGTTTCGCTGTCGCGCGAGGTGATCGGGCTGATCCCCGATTTCCTCGACAAGCCCAACGTGCTGGGCATCGGCGAGATCGGACTCAACAAGAACACCGCCAACGAGGCCGTCGTCTTCCAGGAGCACGTGGACCTGGCCGCCCGTCGCGGCGAGCTGATCCTGGTGCACACGCCGCACCTTCAGGACAAGTACAAGGGCACGCGGATGATCCTGGACATGCTGGCGGGCGACGCGCGCATCGACCCGCGGCGCGTGCTGATCGACCACGTCGAGGAACACACGGTGGCGGCGGCGCTGGACGCCGGACACTGGGCAGGCATGACGCTCTACCCCACCACCAAGTGCACGCCGCAACGGGCGGCCGACATCGTCGAGCGCTTCGGCGGCGAGCGGCTCTGCGTCAACTCCGCGGCCGACTGGGGCGTCTCGCGGCCATCGGCCGTCCCGGAGTTCATCCTTGAAATGCGCCTGCGCGGGCATCCCGAATCGCTGATCCGCAAGGTGGTTTACGAGAACCCGCTGGCCTTCTTCAGCCAGTGCCCGCGGTGGAGATCTCAGGGCGGCGATGCGTTCTTCACGTCGATGGCGGGCGGAAGCGGACCCTGACCCCCCTGGGCTCGGCGGTGATGATCTCTCCCGACCACCAGGCCGGTCTCGAACCGCGACGGAATGTGAAGGTGTATCGTTCCTGCCGCGGTGCGGAGAAGCTTCCACCCGTCGTCGGGAAACCAGGGGTGGTCACGGGACTCAACTCATGCTTCGTCGAATTCCCCGCGTCGTGGTTGCGTCGGGCCTGTCACTGCTGTTGCCCGCGGGCCTGCTGCGTTCCGAAGCGCCCGCGGCCGGGGGTTTCCTTCCCGTTTCGGTCTGGTACAGCGGCGGCAAAGCCCGGGCACCCATGCTTTCGACGATCACGCCGCGTTCGCGCGAGGAATGGGGCCTGGACCTCGACCAGATCAAGACCCTGGGCTTCAACACCGTGCGCACCTGGGTCGAATGGGCGCATGCTGAGCCGCGGCGGGGCGAATATCGGTTCGAGAACCTCGAGCTGCTCTGCGAACTGGCCGACCAGCGCGGGCTGCGCGTGATCGTGCAGGTCTACGCTGATTCGGCCCCGGACTGGGTCGGCCGGGCGTTCCCCGACGCACTCTTCGAGGCCCAGAGCGGCGAGAAGGTGCCCTCTCAGTCCGCCCCCGGCTACTGCACCGACCACGCCGGCGTGCGCCAGGCCATGCTCGAGTTCTACACCCAGGCCGCCCGGGTGGCCGGCCGATATCCGAACCTGTTCGCGTGGGACCTCTGGAGCGAGCCGCACATCCTCAACTGGGCGGTCATCGAGTACGTGCCCAACGCCCAGTTCTGCTTCTGCCCGCACACGCGGGCCCGCTTCCGCGAATGGCTCAAGGGCAGGTATGGCGAGCTGTCGGCCCTGAACCGGGCCTGGTATCGCGGGTTCGACTCGTGGGAGCAGGTGGACCCGCCGCGATTCGGCACCATCCTGAGCTACACCGATTTCATCGACTGGAAGACGTTCATCTACGACAAGCTGGCCGGCGACCTGCGGATGCGCTACGAGGCCGTCCGCAGGAACGACCCCGTTCACGTCATCACGTCTCACGCCGCGGTTCCCTCGCTGTTTACCTCGCCGTTCAACGGCGACGGCGCGTCCGACGACTACCTGATGGCCCGGCAGGTGGATTACTACGGCACGTCGATCTACCCGAAGCACTCGCGGCCGCAGACCCACTGGCCGGCCTGGCAGGTCGCGGCGGCGATGGAATTCGCCCGCTGCGCGAACCTTCCCAACGGCGGCTTCTACGTCGGCGAGCTTCAGGCCGGGCCGGGGGCGCGCGGCGTGGTCATCGGCGATCCCATCACCGGCGAGGATCACCGGTTGTGGCTGTGGTCGGCCGTCGCGCGCGGGGCCAAGGCGGTGAACTTCTACGCCTATTACCCGATGTCGTCGGGTTATGAGTCCAACGGCTACGGGCTCATCGAGCTGGACGGCCGGCCGACCGAGCGGGCCGTCAGCACCGGGCGGCAGGCCCGACTCATCCACGAACACCGGGAACTGCTCCTCGCCTCCCGTCCCCTGCCGGCGCGGATCGCCATCGTCTACAACCCGCTGGCCCAGATGGTCGGCGGCGAGCAGAACTCCGGGCCGCCGGGTGCCCTGCGCGATTCGCTGATCGGTTATTGGCGGGCCCTCTGGGAAGCGAATGTACCGGTGGATTTCATCCACCGGCGGCAGGTCGAGGCCGGAGAGCTGTCGGGATACCGGTTGTTGATCGTGCCTTACCCGGTCATGTGGACGCAAAAGGCGGCCGACGGCCTCAGGGAGTTCGTGCGGAAGGGGGGGTGCGCGGTGGCCGAGGCCCGACTGGCCTGGAACGATGAGCGCGGATACGCGGCCGAAGCCATTCCCGGCATGGGCCTGGCCGAGGTGTTCGGGGCCCGCGAAACCCAGGTCCGCATGGTCGATCGCGTCGAGGTCGAGGTGGACCTTGGGTCGCTACCGGACGGCGGCGATGAATCCCGTCCGTCGTCCTGGCGGCTTCAGGGGGCTTATCTCGAGGAATCGTTCATCCCGCCGCCCGGGGACTCCATCAGCCGTGGGGAGCGTCCAACGCCGCGAAACGCCGTCGTGAACCGGTTTGGCGAGGGAAGGACGCTGCTGCTGGGGACGTTCCTGGGCCTGGCCACGCATCAGACGCAAGCGCCCGCCAACCGGCAGTTCATCCGCGCGTTGGCGGCGTGGGCCGGGGTGACGCCGCCGGTGCGCGTGCGCGGCGTCGATCCGGGCGGCGAGCCGGTGGAGGCCGTGCTGCGCACGACGCCGGCCGGTTATCTGCTCTTCGTGCTCAATCACGGCCGGGAGCCGCGGAAGGTCGAGACGGAGGTGGCCGTGAGCGATGCCGGCGAGTACCGCGTCAGCAGCCTGTTGTACGATGGCCGGCTGACCGTCCCCGCCCGCGACGGCATGATCCGCCTCCCGTGCGCGCTGAGCGGGCGGGGGGTCGAGGTGCTGCACGTACGGCGGAGCGCGGAAGCTTCGCCCTGAGGGCCGCCTTCACCGCCGGGCGATGTCGGCGAAGGTGAGCGCCATCAGGATGACCAGCCACCCGATGGCCGCGATGGCGAACAGACGGGTGAGGCCCCCGGCGTGGCGGATGTGCATGAAGTAAAGCCCGACCAGCGTGGCCTTGACCGCCGCGATGGACAGGGCGATGGCCAGGTGAATTGCGTCCGCGGGGAGCGGGCCGATGCCGCCCACGTGAACGTAGGCGGCCGCCGTGGTGAGCGCGGTCAGGGCCAGCAGCGCCCCGAAGACGACGTAATACGTCCGCAACGACATGGCACGTTCGGCCGGCGCGCTCACGTGTGCACCCCCAGCAGATACAGCAGCGGAAACAGGAAGATCCAGATCACGTCCACGAAATGCCAGTACAGGCCGATGTTCTCGACGGCGTTGTGGTTCTGCGGCGTGAACCGGCCCCGCCCGGCCATGACCGCCAGCACGCCGATCAGGGCCATGCCGATGACCATGTGCAGGGCGTGCATGCCGGTCATGGCGAAATACAGCGAATAAAAAAGCTGAACCGGCCCGCCGCCGCCATCTCCGTGCCAGCGGAAGTGCCGGCCGGGCACCAGGTGATCCCGCCACTTGTGACCGTACTCGAAGGCCTTGATGACCAGGAACACGAGCCCCAGCCCGATGGTCATCAGGAAGAACCTGACGATATCCCGGTTTCTGCCGAGTTGAGCGGCGTGGACCGCCAGGACCATGGTCAGGCTGCTGCCGATCAGCACGGCGGTGTTGATGGTGCCCAGGGTGACGTCCAGGTGGGCGCTGCCCGCGGCGAACGCGGCCGGATAACGATAGCGGTAGTAGGCGTAGGCGGTGAACATTCCGCCGAAGAACATCACCTCGGTGATCAGGAAGGCCCACATGCCCAAGGTGCCGGCCTGGCGCTGCTGGGCGAGGTCGTCGAAATGGTGGGCCAGACCGGGGACGTGCCCGGCGCGTCCCCGGTCGGCCGTGTGTTCCGTAAGGGTCGAGCTAGTGTGCAACGGCCACCTCCGCGTCCTCTTCGTAGGCGTAGGGCTCCTCGGTCACCACCGGCGTGGTCTCGAAGTTCTCGGTGGGCGGCGGTGAAGAAGTCTGCCACTCCAGGCCCTTGGCTCCCCAGGGGTTGGGGCCGGCCACCGGCCCCCAGCGCAGCGACCAGACCAGGTACACGATCGGGATCAGGTAGCCCACCCCCAGGATGGTCGCCCCGGCCGACGACATCACGTTCAAGACCTGGAACTCCTCGGGGTAATAGTGATACCGCCGGGGCATGCCCAGGTAGCCCAGCAGGAACTGGGGGAAGAAGGTCAGGTTGAACCCGACGAAGATGATCAGCGCCCCCAGCCGGGCCCAGCCCTCGCTGTACAGGCGACCGGTCATCTTGGGCCACCAGAAGTGCAGCCCGCCCATGTAGGCCATGATGACCCCGCCCACCATGATGTAATGGAAGTGGGCGACGACGAAGTAAGTGTCGTGCACGTGCACGTCCAGCCCCAGGTTGGCCAGGAACAGGCCGGTCAGCCCGCCGATGGTGAACAGCCCGACGAAGCCGAACACGTAGAGCATCGGTGCGTGGTAGGAGATCGAGCCCTTGTAGAGCGTGGCCGTCCAGTTGAAGACCTTCACTGCCGAGGGGATGGCCACGAAGAAGCTCAGGTAGGAGAAGACCAGGCTGGCGTACATGCCCTGCCCGGAGACGAACATGTGATGGCCCCAGACCAGGAAGCCGATCACCGCGATCAGCACGCTGGACATGGCCACGAACTTGTACCCGAATATCCGCCGCCGCGAGAAGCAGGTGACCAGCTCGCTGACGATGCCCATCGAGGGAAGGATCATGATGTAGACCGCCGGGTGCGAGTAGAACCAGAACAGGTGCTGGAACAGGATGGGGTCGCCGCCCAGGGCCGGGTCGAAGATGCCGATGCGGAACACCCGCTCGATGAAGACCAGCACGATGGCGATGGCCACCACCGGCGTGCCCAGGAGGATGATGATGCTGGTGGCATAGTGGGCCCAGATGAACAGGGGCATCTTGAACCAGGTCATGCCCGGGGCCCGCATGGTGTGGATGGTCACCAGGAAGTTCAGCCCGGTGAGGATGGACGAGAAGCCGGTGAGGAAGATGCCCAGCGCCGCCGAGATCACGTGGGTGTTGGCGTAGGTGCTGCTGTAGGGGGTGTAGAAGGTCCAGCCGGTGTCCACGCCGCCCAGGACCATGGAGGTGAGCGTGAACAGCCCGCCGGTGGCGAAGATGTACCAGCTCAGGAGGTTGAGCCGGGGGAAGGCCAGGTCGCGGGCCCCGATCATCATGGGCACCAGGAAGTTGCCGAAGACCGCCGGCACGCCGGGGATCAGGAAGAAGAAGACCATGGCCACGCCGTGCATGGTGAAGAGCTTGTTGTAGGTCTCGGAGGTGACCAGGTCGGGCGAGGGCGTGGCCAGATCCATGCGGATCAGCACCGCGAAGATCCCGCCCAGGGCGAAGAAGAAGGTGATGGTCAGCAGATAGAGGATGGCGATGCGCTTGTGATCGACCGACAGCAGCCAGGAGGCGAGCGTGTACCGGACGTTCAGGTAATTCAGTTCGGTCGGCGGTGATGAATAGGGCAGCGTCGTCATGGCGATGGTCTCACGATTCCGCGGGGCGCGTGGCCGCCGGGGCCGGCGGGGCCTGGTCGCGGACGGAAGCCGCGTCCGCCCGGGCGGCGCCGTTCCGCGGCAGGCTCTTGATGTAGGCGATGAGCTGGATCACGTCGTCCTCCGAAAGCTGGCCCAGGTAAGGCGGCATCAGGCTGCGGTCGCCGTAGCCGGCCAGCAGGTGGCTGTCCGGGCGGAGGATCGACTCGCGCAGGTAGCTCTCGTCGGCCAGGACGGACCGCCCGTCGTTGAGTTCGCGCCGTCGCCCGTACACGCCGGCCAGATCCGGCCCGCGGCCGCCGGAGGTCGGACTGTGGCAGCTCTGGCAGCCGGCCCGGGTCACGAACAGCTCCCGCCCGGCGTCGGCCATGGACTGCACCGGCGGGCCGGCGGTCAGCCACTTCTGGTATTCCTCCGGCTCCATGACCACCACCCGGCCTTTCATCCCCGCGTGCTCCATGCCGCAGTACTCGGCACAGAACAGGTGATATTCGCCGGGCTTAGTCGGCTCGAACCACAAGGACATGTACGTCCCCGGCAGGACGTCCTGCTTGAGCCGGAAGGCCGGCACGTAGAAGCTGTGAATCACGTCCTCGGAGACCATTCGCAGGCGCACGGGGACGCCCGCGGGCACGTGCAGCTCGTTGATCTCGCGCCGCCCGTTGGGATGCTGAAGCTTCCACATCCACTGCCGGGCCACCACGTTGATCTCCATCGCGTCCGGAGGCGGCTGCCTGATGCGGATGAACAGCTTGGCTCCCCAGACGAACATGATCATCACCAGAATGAAGGGGATGACGATCCAGGTGACCTCGAGCAGCAGGTGCCCGTGGCCGGTGGGGGCGGCCTTGACGCCCGGGCGCCGGCGGTACTTGACGGCGAACACCGTGACCAGGATGAACACCAGGGCGCTGAAGAAGACGGCCACGGCCACCAGGAACGCATAGAGCGCGTCGGTCCGGGCCGCGATCGTCGAGGCGTCCTCCGGCACCAGCCGGAAGTCGAGCAGAATAGGGTTCGGTATCCGCATGTCCGTTCCGCCGGCCGCTCAGCCGACCGGCTCCTTGGTCTGGGCCGCGTCGGCCGCCGCCCGGCGACGTCGCGATCGGCGATTGGCAAACAGCATGAACGAGCCCAGTCCCAGCACCGTCAGCGCCCCCAGCACGCGCAGCACGCGCGTGACGGCCAGCCCGTATTTGCCGGTCGTCGGGTCATAGTGGAAGCACAGCAGCATCAGCTCGTCGGCCCGCGTGCCGATCCGGTTCTCCGAGGCCTCGACCAGGCCCAGACGCAGGTCCTTGGTGGAATAGTCGATGCCGTAGAAGTACTTCGAGACTTTGCCCGCGGGCGTGAGCACCATGATGGCGCTGGCGTGGGCGAACTGGTCGGTCTTTTCGTCATAGGTGTATCGGAAGCCGACGGCATCGGTCAGCTTGCGGATGGCGTCCTCGTCGCCGGTGAGGAAGTGCCATCCCGTCGCCGCGTCCGCCTGGCCGTAGCGCTGGAGGTACGTGCTCTTCTTGGCCTTGGCCAGCTCCGGCCCCTCGCGGGGGTCGAAACTCACGGTGACGATCTGGAAGTCCCGCCCCGCCGCGAAGCCCAGCGGCTTGAGGCTGCGCAGCAGGCCGTCGAGCACCAGCGTGCAGAGCATCGGGCAGCGGTAATAGACCAGGGTGAGGATCACCGGCTTGTCGTGGAAGTAATCGCCGAGCCGCACGGGCGCGCCGGCCTCATCGCGGAAGGGCAGGTCCAGCGCGACCTGGGCGTCCAGCTTCTGGTCGATGCCCACGTCCTTGAGCACCGCCGGGCGGGTCGTCTGGGCGCGGACGGAACCGACCACGAGCGTCAACCCGATCAGACCCGAAACCCACCCCATCCACCGTCGTCGCTGTTTCATTTTGTCACCTTGTCGCCCCGTCGCTGGTCGCATCTCGACGTTCCGGCCGGGTTGACGGCGCCGGTGCGGTCGCCGACGCCGGCCGTTCCAACAGCCCGCGTTCCAGCACGAGGTCCATCGCCCGCTGGATGGGGATCTGCACTCTTCCGGTCGGCCGGCCCTGGACCGTTTCAACGAAGTAGTGGTCAAGAATCTGACGCTCTCGAGCCAGGAAGTCGGCCAGGTCCGCGTAGGGCTGGGATTGCAGCACCGGGCCGTCGGGTCCGGCCCGCCCCGCGGCCAGCGGCGAGAGCGCCGGGTCGGTCTTGGCGTATTGCCTGACGTAGTGATTCATCACCGCGTCCATCAGCGCCAGCGTCACCACGATGAGCACCAGAAGGGCGAGGCCGGAGATCAACACCCATCTGACGTCGGCGTCGCGGGTCTCGTAACCCTTCCGCATGGCGTCTTCGAGAGGTACATCGTGGTGGGTCTTCATGACGCCGCCTCCGGTCCGGCCGGCGCGGCCTCCAGCACCGGCGGATAGGGCTCCAGCGACCGGGCCCGCAACTGCCGCACCGCCGCGGCGAGCCATACGCCGCCGATTCCCGCCGCCGCGATGGCCACCATCGGCGGCAGCAGCAGCGCCCAGGCCCCGCTCACGTGCAGGCCCGCCCCGATCACCCACAGCAGGTCGATGACGCGCATCACCAGCAGCAGGCCGCACAACTGGATCAGCCGCCGCGGGTCGCGTTTCACGCCGCCGTGCAGAAGCGCGAAGAACGGCACGATGAAATGAAACACCGCCAGCAGGACCCCGATGGCCCCCCAGCCGCCCCGCAGGCGCGGCATGTACCAGGTGATCTCCTCCGGCAGGTTGGCCGACCAGATGATGAGCAACTGCGAGAGCGACATGTACGCCCAGAGCATCACGAAGGTCAGCAGCAGGCTGCCCAGGTCGGCCCGCGTCTCGGCCGGCACGTCAGTCAGCCGCGCGCGCCGGTCGGCCAGGAGGAGCGTGGCCCCGACCGCCATCGCCATCGCGGTCAGGCCCTGGCCGACGATGAGCATCACGCCGTAGATGGTCGAGAACCAGTGCGGGGTCAGCGACATGCCCCAGTCGAAGGCCGCGAAGGTCATGGTCAGGCCGTAGAGCACCAGCCCCGGCCCGCACATCAGCCGGAACCGTCGGGCCAGCCGCGGCGAAGGGTCCTGCTCCTGCTGAAGCGACCAGCGGTTCAGGAGATACGCCAGACCGTTCCACGAGGCGAAATACACCGCTGCCCGGACCAGGAAGAACGGCACGTTGAGATACGCGCGTTTCTCGGCGATCAGATGGTCGTGTTCGGCGGGATGGGCCCATTCGTGATAGAGGTTGCCGGTGCCCAGGAGGATGGGAAGGAACAGGGCCGTCACGACGGGCAGGGTCCGCGTGGCCGCCTCGAGCGCGCGGCGGATGGCCGCCGCCCAGGCTCCGCCGGTCAGGTGCCCGAGCATGAGCAGGCCCAGAGAACCCAGCGCCGCCCCGAGCACGAACAGGTAGGCGATCAGATACGCCCCCAGCAGCAGGGGGGCGGCCCGCAGCCAGAAGGCGCCGATCGCGCAGCCGGCCAGGCTGACCGCCAGCGCCAGCCCGCCGATCTTCAGCGACCGGCGCCGGACGAGGTCGAACCAGGCGTGGAGAATCTCGCCGCCGCTCATGATTGCTCGCGCCTTTCATCGTGATTCGAGGCGGACCCGCGGGTCTCCGACGGCAGGGTGTACACCCCGCCCTCCAGCGCGCCCATCCGCTCGCGGGCCTCGGGCGGCACGTCCGACCAGGTCGCGTCGTGGCTGAATTGCAGGGCCCGGATGTAGGCGACGATGGCCCAGCGTTCGGCCGGTGAAACCCGGTCGGCCTGGTCGTACATCGTGCCGTAGCCGTGGGTGATCACGTCGAAGAAATAGCCCGGCGGGGCGGCCCGCAGCCGGTCCTGGTGATAGCTGTTGGGCCGCCGGAAGCCGCGCTGGACGATCATCCCGTTGCCCTCGCCGCGCGGGCCGTGACAGGGCGAACAGTAGATGTTGAACTTCGCCTGCCCCGTCAGCAGCAGCTCGCGGTCGAGCTTGACGCGGTCGGGAAAGCGGGTGGCGAACTGCCCGTCGATCTTGCCGGTGAAGAAATGCGGGTCGTCGCGCAGTTGCCCGCGGGCCACCGTGCCGGTGATGATCGGGCGCGCGGACCGCCCGTCCGCGAAGAAGTCGCTGACTTCCAGCGGATCGTTCCGCGGCTGGTCGGCCATGTCCTGCCGGCAGCCGGCCGTGGCCGCCAACAGCAGCGCGACCGCCCATAGCCCCGCGGCGGAGCACCGATCTGTCCGCGTCTCATTGCTCAATGTCGAACACCTCGTGCGGACGGAGACTTTCCAGGAAGGCCCGGACCCGGCCGTGCTCGAACTTCGGATCGCGGGCCTGGATGACCAGGAAGAAGCGGTCGCGGCTGGCCAGGGCGAAGCGGGGCACGTTGAAGACCGGGTGATGCGGCTGGGGCAGGCCGTTGAGGGCCAACATGCCCAGCACGGCGGTCAAGGCCGCGAACAGCACGGTCATCTCGAACGTCACCGGGATGAACGCCGGCCAACTGTGCGGCGGCCGGCCGCCCACGTTGAGCGGATAGGCCACCGCCGATGCGTAGTACTGCATGAAATATCCGGTCAGCCCGCCGGCCAGCCCGCCGAAGAACACCAGCCAGGGCAGCCGGGTGCGCTCGAAGCCCACCGCCGCCGGCAGGTCGTGGATGGGGAAGGGCGTATAGGCGTCCAGCCGGGTGAAGCCGGCGTCCCGGGCCCGGCGGGCCGCGGCCACCAGCTCCTCGGCCTGCTCGAACTCGGCCATCACCCCGTACAGCGGAACCCGCTTGCTCATGCGTGGCCTCCGCTTTCCTCGCGCCGCTCGGTGGTCTCGACCAGCTCGCGCATCTCGAAGATCGAGATCATCGGCAGCAGGCGCACGAACAGGAACAGCAGCGACAGGAACAGCCCGATCGTCCCCGCGTAGGTCGCGTAGTCCCAGAACGTCGGGTAGTACATGTCCCAGGAGGACGGCAGGAAGTCGCGGTGCAGGCTGGTCACCACGATCACGAACCGCTCCAGCCACATGCCCACGTTGACCACGATGGCCAGCACGAACAGCAGCCGCAGGTTCAGGCGGACTCTCCGCCACCACAGCATCTGCGGAACCAGCACGTTGCAGAAGATCAGGGCCCAGAAGAAGGGCGAATAGGGCCCCTTCATGCGGTTGGCGGCCACGCCGCGCTCGAAGAGGTTGCCGCTGTACCAGCTCATGAAGATCTCGACCATGTAGCCGTAGGCCACGATCAGGCCCGTGGCCAGCATGATCTTGGCCATGTTGTTGATGTGGCGGAGGGTGATGAAATCCTCGAGGCCGTAGAACCTGCGGATGGGGATGGCCAGCGTCAGCACCATCGCGAAGCCCGAATAGATGGCCCCGGCCACGAAGTAGGGGGGGAAGATGGTGGCGTGCCAGCCGGGCAGGACGGCCACGGAGAAGTCGAAGCTCACCACCGTGTGCACCGACACCACCAGCGGCGTGGCCAGGCCGGCCAGCAGCAGGTAGGCCGTCTGGTAGCGGAACCAGTGCCGCGCCGAGCCGCGCCAGCCCATCGCCAGGATGCCGTAGACGTACTGCCCGGCCTTGCGGTGCGAGCGGTCGCGCAGCGTGGCGAAGTCCGGGATCAGCCCCACGTACCAGAACAGGAACGAGACCAGGGCGTACGTCGAGACCGCGAACACGTCCCAGACCAGCGGGCTGCGGAACTGCGGCCAGAGCTGCATGGTGTTCGGATAGGGCAGCATCCAGTAGAAGAACCACGGCCGGCCCATGTGGATCAGCGGGAAGATGGCCGCGCAGGCCACCGCGAAGAGCGTCATGGCCTCGGCGAAGCGGTTGATCGACGTCCGCCACTCCTGCTTGAGCAGCAGCAGGATGGCCGAGATCAGCGTGCCCGCGTGGCCGATGCCGATCCACCAGACGAAGTTGATGATCGCAAAACCCCAGGCCACCGGGATGTTGATGCCCCAGATGCCCACGCCCCGGACCAGCAGGTAGGTCGTGGCCGCCAGCAGCAGCATGGTCAGCGCGAACGAGACGCCGAACCCGACGATCCACCCGCGCGACACGCGCCGGGTCAGCACGATGGAGCTGATCTTGTCGGTGACCGAGGCGAAGGTGTGCCCGGGCGCGATCACCGGCGGCCTGGCGTGCGGTTCGTGAGCATCCTGTACGTCGAGCATGGACACGGAAGAGTTCTCAGTTCTCGGTTCCCGGTTCTCAGCGCTTCAGTTCCGGGTTCGGGTTGGTCACCTGGGCCAGGTACGTCGTCCGCGGGCGGGTGTTCAGCTCCGCCAGCACGCCGTAGTTGAGCGGCTGCTCCTTGAGCCGGCTCACCCGCGAATCGGGGTCGTTGAGGTTGCCGAACACGATGGCCTGCGTCGGGCAGGCCTGCTGGCAGGCGGTGACGACCTCGCCGTCGCGGATCGTCCGGTTCTCCTTGTGCGAATCGACCCGGGCGTGGTTGATCCGCTGCACGCAGTAGGTGCACTTCTCCATCACGCCCCGGCTGCGCACGGTCACGTCCGGGTTGCGCAGCAGCTTGAGCACCGGCGTCTGGAAGTCCGAATACTGGAGGAAGTTGAACCGCCGCACCTTGTAGGGGCAGTTGTTCGAGCAGTAGCGCGTGCCCACGCACCGGTTGTAGATCATGTCGTTGAGCCCCTCGGACGAGTGCACCGTGGCCGCCACCGGGCAGACCACCTCGCAGGGAGCGTACTCGCAGTGCTGGCAGAGCATGGGTTGCAGGTGGGTCCGCGGGTTGTCCAGACCGTCGGAGTAATAGCGGTCGATGCGCAGCCAGTGCATCTCGCGCGAGCGGATGACCTGATCCTTGCCCACCACGGGGACGTTGTTCTCGGCCTGGCAGGCCACCACGCAGGCGTTGCAGCCGATGCAACTGTTCAGGTCGATGGCCATGCCCCAGGCGTTCTGGCCGGGCTTGCCCTTGCCGTCCAGCCCGTGCGGCGGATAGAGCGTCTCCTCCGGGCGGGGCTGATGGCCGGCCTGGCGGGCGAAGCCGGGGTTCTTCCGATATGCCTCCAGCGTGGCCGCGGGGGCGATGGGCCTTCCGCCGAGGTTGTGATGCAACTGCGTGCAGGCCAGGCGGTAGCGCTGCCCGGTTTTCTCGATCTCCAGGCCGGTTCCGAACCAGGGGGAGTCCGACGTGCGCAGAGCATAGGCATTGAAGCCCGCCCCATTGCCGACCCTCCCGGCCCGCGTCCGGCCGTAACCCAGGTGCACGGTCACGCAGTCGTCGGCC
>JABRVU010000581.1:0-2169 GCA_039961895.1 Phycisphaerae bacterium
CAACTGGGGCTTCGACCCCAACCGCCCGGAGGACCCCCAGACCAATCCGCGGAACTTCCAGATCCTGGTGCTGATGACCCGGCCGGGTCCGGACGCCGAGCCGGTGCGCGTCCATTACAGCGGCGGGACGGCCACGTACGCCCCCGACGGCGCTTACTACGCCATGTTCGATCCTGAGACCATGAACGGCTACTTCGCCCTGATCCGCGAGACCGGCGAGATGCTCATGACCACGCCGGGCGACTGGAACACGCGCGTGCTGGTGCACGTGGACGACATCCAGGGGCTCCCGCCGATGGATCACGAGTTCGTCCACGTGTTCGGCATCAACGTGGCCAATCCGGCCTATGACCCGGCCGGGGCGCCCTATTACGACGACATCAACGGGAACGGCGTCGAGGACGCCGGCGAGCCCACCTTCAGCGAGCGACATTTCCTGGGCCATCCCGACGACTGGCGTTCCACGTTCGTCGAGCAGTACTACCGCAAGGCCAGCGACAACGGCTTCCCGCGGCCGGAGGACATCGACTTCGGCAGCGACGTGCCCCGGCTGCGCAACGGCGACCCGCTGGTGCCCCGCAGCTTCCGCCCGCGGCTGAACGCCTTCCTGTTCGGCCGGCCGAACGTGGCCGTCAATCTGCTGATGGCCTTCAACCCGCCGGAGTTCTTCGACGGCACCCGGGCCCTTAACGCCGACACGCCGCTCAACCCCTTCACGGTCATGGCCCTGGTCAACCTGGTGTTCGAGAGCGTGCAGAACGTCGAGGGCACGGTCGATTTCGACGGCGACGGCCCGCAGCCGCCGCGCCGCGAGCTGATCCAAGCCCATTACTTCATCCCCCCGGTGGGCGATCCCGTGCTGCTCCTGCTCAGCGGGTTCGGGGAGATGATCGGGAAATAATAAAGAGCCGGGGGCTTTTTTGCCCGGGCGGCGCCCCGGGGTGATCGAAGACCCATCGCCTTGGGTGCCGCGGGTGGTCGCCAGCGGCTCTTGCGGATATGCTTCCCGCGAATGGAACGTTCCATTCGCGGGAGCCTGCACATGGACAGGGTACGGGTCGGGATCATCGGAACGGGCTTCGTTGGCGACATCCATGCGGCGGCGCTGAAGATGGCGCCGACGGCGGAACTGGCGGCCGTCGCCGGCTCTTCGCAGGCCAAGGCCGACGCCTTCGCCCGCGAGCGCGGTATCCCGAAGGCCTTCGGCGACTACCGGGCCCTGCTCGACCGGAAGGACGTGGACCTGGTCACCCTGGCCATTCCCAACGACCTGCACGCCCAGGTGACGCTCGATGCGGCCTCGGCCGGCAAGCACGTGGTCTGCGAAAAGCCCCTCTGCCGCACGCTCGAACAGGCCGACCGGATGATCGAGGCCTGCCACGAGGCCGGCGTCCTGCTTCTCTATGCCGAAGAGCTGTGCTTCGCGCCCAAGTACGTCCGGGCCAAGACCCTGGTGGACGAGGGCGCCGTCGGCCGGGCCTTTCTCGTCAAACAGAGCGAGGAGCATTTCGGCCCCCATTCGCCCTGGTTCTGGGACGTCAACCGTTCCGGCGGCGGCGTGCTGCTGGACATGGGCTGCCACTCGATCGAGTTCGCCCGCTGGGTCTTCGGCAAGCCGCAGGTCAGGAGCGTGTGGGCCCAGCTCGGCACCCACGTCCACGCCGACAAGACCCGCGGCGAGGACCATGCCATCTGCGTGGTGGAGTACGAGGGCGGGCGGGTCGGCCTGGCCGAGAACAGTTGGGCCAAGGCCGGCGGCGTGGACGACCGCTGCGAGATCTACGGCTCGGCCGGCTTCACCCGCGCCGACCTCCTCCGCGGCAGCTCGCTGCTGACCTACAGCGAGACCGGCTACGGCTACGCGGTCGAAAAGGCCGGCACCACCCGCGGCTATACCTTCACCATGTTCGAGGAAATCTGGAATTACGGTTTCCCCCAGGAAATGGAGCATTTCTGCCGCTGCGTCCGCGGCCAGGAAAAGCCCGTCGAGACCGGCGAGGACGGCCGGGAGGTGCTCAAAATCCTCTGCGCCGCCTACGAGTCGGCCGGAACCGGAAAACGCATCTCCTGGCCCTATCAGCCCCGGAAGGTCGAGAAGCCGATCGACCTGTGGCTTCGGCCGGCTTGAGCCCGGCCGCCCGGGGGTGTGCTGGGGACAGATGGGACTTG
>JABRVU010000582.1:0-5430 GCA_039961895.1 Phycisphaerae bacterium
GCTTCCTGCTCGAGCGGCGGTTTCACCTCACCAACCAGACGCCGCGTTCATGGCTGGTGTTTCAGATCAAGTCGTGGCTGGTCGGCGGCGTGCTGATGGCGGTGGTGCTCGGCGGGCTGTACGGGCTGCTCTGGTACGCCGGCCGGGGCTGGAGCCTGTGGGTTTGGGCGGGACTGCTGACGTTGACGGTGGTGGTGGCCAAGCTGTTTCCGCTGGTGATCCTGCCGATTTTCTACCCGGCCAGGCCGCTGGACCGCCCGGCGCTGGCCGAGCGGCTGCATCGCCTGGCCGAGGGCACCGGCCTGACCCTCACCGGCGTCTTCGACCTGGCCTTGAGCAAGGACACCAGGAAAGCCAACGCCATGCTGGCCGGCCTGGGTTCCAGCCGCCGGGTGTATCTCTCCGACACGCTGCTGGAGGCATTCAGCGAGGAGCAGATCGGCGTGGTCTTCGCCCACGAGTTGGGCCACCATATCCACGGGCACGTCTGGAAGCTGATCGCGCTGTCGGCGGCGGCAACGTCGGTGATGGTCGGGCTGATCCACTGGCGGCTGGACCCCTTCGCCGGCCGGCCGCAGGAGTGGACCCAGGCGGTCGCGGCCCTGCCGCAGGTCCTGCTCATCGCCACGCTCTGGCCGCTGCTGATCGGCCCGATCACCAACGCCGTCAGCCGATCCTTCGAACGGCAGTGCGACCGCGAGGCCCTTCGGCTGACCAACGACCCGGCGGCCTTTCGCGGAGCCTTCGAACTGCTCGCCCGCATGAACCTGGCCGACCCCGATCCGCCGCGATGGGAGGTCATCCTGTTCCACGATCACCCGCCGATCTCTCAGCGCATCGCCCTGGCGGATACGCACGTGGGCGGGGATTGAGGGTTAGGCACGTTGGTATTTCAATCCGGCGCCAGGGGGCGGCGGATCGCGCCGCGGGCCGCACCGGCTGACGCGCGGACAAAGGCGGAGCCCGGCGGGACGGGAGGTTGGTGACATGAGTGCGCCGCTGCTGGTGCTCTTCGCCATCGGGTTCGCTCCGCCGGCGGCGCCGCTCGAGGCCATCGAGGTTGCCCCGCAAGGCCGGAGCTTCGTGATGCGACCGTCGGGCCGGGCCTTCGTGCCCTGGGGCTTCAATTACCCCGCCGGCGACCGCTTTCACCAGGAGGACTGGTACCCCGCCGACAAGCTCGAGGGCGACTTCCAGGAGATGAAGCGGCTGGGAGCCAACCTGGTCCGCGTTCATCTGGAGGTGGCGTACTACCTGGACGATCCCGGTCGGCCTTCGCGGCGCGGGCTCGAGCAGCTCGACCGGCTCCTGGCCGTGGCGGAAAAGACCGGGCTCTATCTCGACGTGACTGGCCTGGCCTGCTATCGGCCTCAGGACGCCATGCCCTGGTACGACAACCTCGACGAGTCGCGGCGCTGGGCCGTGCAGGAGCGCTTCTGGACAACGGTGGCCGAGCGCTGTGCGCCCAGCCGCGCGGTCTTCTGCTATGACCTCATGAATGAGCCGGTGGTCGCCGCCCAGCCGCGACCGGCCGCAAAGTGGTACTCGGGCCATCTCTTCGGCGGCTGCGATTTCGTGCAGTACATCAACCTCGACCCGGCCGGCCGGCCCCGGCATGAGATCGCCACGGCCTGGATCCGCCGCCTGTCCGCCGCCATCCGCGGGCGCGATCCGCGCCGGCTCATCACCGTGGGTCTGCTGCCGTCCACGCCCGCGTGGGGCCATTTCTCCGGCTTCCCGCCGGACAAGATCGCGCCGGACCTCGATTTCATCGCCGTCCACGTGTACCCCGAGAAGGGCCGGGTGGAGCAGGCCCTCGCCACCACGCGCGGTTTCGCGGTGGGCAAGCCGCTTCTGATCGAGGAGACCTACGCGCTGACCTGCTCGACCGCCGAGTTGAAGGACTACGTGCTGGCGTCCAGCGAGGTGGCCTGCGGGTGGATCGGGCACTATGGCGGCGAGCGACTGGAGGAGCTCGAAGCCCGGGTCCGCGCCGGCCGGGCCGACGTCCGCCAAGCCCTGGTCTGCGACTGGCTGAAGTTCTTTCGTGAGATGTCCGAGCAGGTGCAGGCGCCGCGAAAAGCCCCCTCGCGGCCGGCTTCATCGCCGGCCGGGTGACCCACGGACGGGCGAACGGATCGGGCGAGCCCCGCCGATTCTCACCGACACCTTGCCCCGGTCCGGTCGCCGGACCCCGCGGACGGCCCCTATGCGCCCCCGTCCTCTTCGATCTCCAGCGAACATTCCACGAATTCGTCGCCGGCCTCATCGAACCGCCAGCAGCGGGTTTCGCCGCCACCGTCGCCGGCGGGCGGCGTCACGATCACGTGGCAGAACCCCGCGAAGGCCCGCGCCTTGTCGAAGGCCGAGGGCACCGCCGGACCCTCGGGATGCGAGTGATAGGCGCCGACGACGTCCAGCCCGCGCGCCCGGGCCTGGCGCTGCGCCTGAAGCTGAAGCCGCGGATCGATCAGGAACCGACGGTGCCTGTCCCCCTCCCAGACGTTGGCGGCGCGGCGGACTTCGAGAACGCGCAGACCCTGCGGATCCACCGTGCCCACCAGCAGCCCGCAGCATTCGTCGGGCAGCGCCTCGGCGGCGTGGAGCCGCATGGATTCGACGTCCCGGCGAGTCATCCGCACCTTCATCCGTCACCCGCTCCGTGCGCGCCCGTCTTTGCGAGTCTCGTGAGGCCGCCTGTCGCCCATCTTCATACCCGTGTGGGACCGGCCCGCGGCCGGTCGGTTTGGGGATTGTAGGACGCACTCTTACCAGACAAAGCGGTCATCGGCCAGGCGCTCGATGAGCGCCTTCATCAGAGCGTCCTCGTCGGCCTCGGTCGGGGCCTGGTACGTGACCGAAAAGCGCAGGTAAGCGCCGGCGTCGTCCCAGGGAACGGTGCAGATCGAGCGCTGGCGGATGAGGAACTGCGAACAGTCCTCGGCCGTGGCGAACATTGGGCCGCCTTGGATGCCGGCGGGGGCCCTGGCATAAAGGAAATACGTGCCGCCCGGCATCCGGGCCTGAAAGCCGATCGCGTTCAAGGCCGCGACCAGCTTCCGGAGGCGGCGTTCGTACTTGGCCCGTATGCGCCGCGGGATGGACTCGTCGGCCAGGGCCGCGATCGCCGCCTTCTGGATGGCCATGAACTGCCCCGAGTCGCTGTTGTCCTTCACGTCGGCGAAGGCCCGCACGATCCGCTCATGGCCGGCCACGAAGCCCAGCCGCCAGCCGATCATGTCGAAGCCCTTGCTCATCGAATGCACCTCGACGCCGACCTCCTTGGCCCCGTCCACGGCCAGGAAGCTCAGCGGCCGGGCTCCGTAGCTGAGCTGGATGTGGGCGGCGTCCTGGATGACCACGATCCGGTTCGACCGCGCGAAGTCGATGACCTGCCGGTAGAAGGCCTCGTCGGCCAGGGCCCCGGTCGGGCTGTTGGGATAGTTCAGCACCAACAGCTTGGCCCGCCGGCGGACGTCGTCGGGGACCGCCGCCAGATCGGGCTTGAAACCGTTGGCCTCGATCAGCGGCAGCGTGAACACCTGGCCGCCGTAATAGCGCGTGTGGGTGCCGGCCACCGGATAGCCCGGCACGGTCATCAGCGTGATGTCGCCGGGGTTGATGAAACACGCCGGAAGCATGGCCAGGGCCGGCTTGCTGCCGATGCAATGGACGATCTCGGCGGTCGGATCGAGCGTCACGCCGAACTCGCGGCGCATGTAGGCGGCGGCGGCGTCCTTGTATTCCTGGATGCCGTTGTCGGCGTACCCGCGGTTCTCTGGCCGGTCGATCTCGACCTTCATGCGGGCCCGCACGATCTCGGGGGCCATGTCGTCGTTTTCGCCGATGCCGAAATCCAGCAGCGGGCGGTCCGGAAAGTCGGCGATGGCCTGGCGCTTGGCCCGCTTGATCTTCTCGAACTTGTAGATGGCCGTGCCCTTGCCGTAACCGGCCCCGCCGATGCGGTCGGCGAACAACGACTGGAAGTAAGGATCGCTCATGGGCGGAATTCCATAGCAGGTTTCCGGCGTCCCAACAAGCCCGGGGCTTCAATCCTGGTGGCCGGCTCGATTCACCCGGAATACGTCCTGAAACCCGTGTGAGACCGGCTTCCAGCCGTTCGGTTTTCGGGGGTTCAGGGCGCGCGCAGTAAAAACCCCGGCCCGGGTGTTGAGGCACCCGGCCGGGGTGGTATCGTGATCCTCGACGGCGCTCCACGCGCGGGCGAAACGCCTTCGATCAGGGCGAATCCGCGAAGCGCCGGCCGGCTCCGGGCCGGCGCCATCCGCGGGTCCGCCGGAACGTCACTGAGCCAAGGCCACCTGCTGGCGGGACGGCTTGAACGCGCCGCAGCACTTCTCCAGCACGTTGATGGTGGCCGACAAGGTCATGGCCCGGGCCTCGCAGAGCTGCTTGAGCTCGGGCGTGATCATCTTGGCCAGGGCTTCGTGCTTCATGCACTCGTTCTGGGCCTGGGCCGACAGCGTGGCCGCGTCGCGGAGCAGCGCCGCCACCGTGGCCATCGTCTCGGGCATGTGGGCGCCCTTCGGGCACCGGGTGCTGACCACCTGGACGAGTTTCTCCGCGGCCTCCCGATCCTTGGCGTCCATCGCGGCCAGGCGGATACCGGCGATCTGCCACCCGGCCAGAACGGCACCGCTCTTGGCCACCAGGGCCTCGGCCTTGGCCGAGAGCGCCTTCGGGCAGTGGGTCTTCTCGCTGCCGGCGGCCAGAGCGGCCGTCTTGGCCTTCTCCGCGCAGCAGCCATCGCCCTTCTGATCGGAGGCCAGCGCGGCCTTGGTCGTCTTCTCGCAACAGGCCTCGCCCTTCTTGTCGGCCGAAGCCAAGGCCGCGGTCTGGGCCTTCTCGCCGGCACAATCGCTCTTCTTCTCGGCCGATGCCAGAGAGGCGGCTTCGGCCTTCTGAGCACAGTCGCTCTTCTTCTCGGCAGAGGCCAGGGCGGCGGTCTGGGCCTTCTCGCCCGTGCAGGTGCCCTTCTTCTCTTCCGCGGAAGTCAAGGCCGCGGTCTGGCCCTTCTGGCCGCTGCAAGCACTGGCCTTCTCGTCGGCGCTGGTCAGCTTGGCCTCGCCCTTCGAGCAGGCCTGATCGCAGGCGGCGGGGTTGTAGGCCGCCAGCATCAGCTCATTGGCCTTGGCCACCAGGGCCAGCGACTGCTCCATCTTCTTGCCGGCGGCCTCGAACGCGGCGGCAGCCACCGGGCACGAGAGCGGATTCTCACCCGCGTCAGCCTGCCCGCTGGCCTTCCTGGCCTCGAGCTGGTGGCTCGGGCAGTTCTTCTGCATGGCTTCGTCGATGCTCGCCAGCGTGCTCAGGCTTTCGCAGACCAGCCCCAGGGTGGGCATGAACGAGCCGGCCGCCGGATGCATCTTGTGCATCTTCTCGGCGGCGGCGGTGATCTCGCTCTTGTCC
>JABRVU010000583.1:0-1529 GCA_039961895.1 Phycisphaerae bacterium
CTGGAAGCGCTTGCGCAGCCCTTCCAGGGCGGTGACGTCGGCCTCGTCGAAGTGGGTCACGTGCGGGGCGACGTGCCAGGCGGCGCTCAGGTGGTCGGCGGTCTTGCGCTGGAGGGTGGTGAAGGCCACCCGCTCGACCGGTCCCCACTGGGCGAAATCCGGCAGCGGCGGGACGGTCACGGTGGGCGGTCCGCCCGCAGGGGGCGTTGAGACCGGGGCGCTGAGCCGCTGTTTGACGAAGTTCTTGACGTGTGATTCGGTCAGCCGTTCGCCGGGGAAGGCGGCGGCCACTTCGCGCAGATCGACGCCCAGCTCGCGGGCCAGCCGCCGGGTGGCTGGACCGGCCGGTATCGGCTCGCCCTCGCCGAGCCGGGGCTGCGGCGGCGGGCCGACCGGCCGTGGGGCCCGGCTGGCAACTCTGCCTGAGGCCGTCACGGACGCCCCGGCGGCGGTTTCGGATCCGCGACCGTCCGATCCCGCCGACCCCTGGGCGGCGACAACCGCCCCCTCACGGTCGCGGCTGGGATCGCGGTCGCCCTCCGGATGTTCGGCCGCCGGCCGGGAGGCGGGCTGGGGCTTGGCCGGAGCAGACTCAGCGACCGCCGGCGCGGCCGCCGTCGAACCGCCTTCCTCGATGCTGACCAGGGCCGCGCCGACCTTGATGGCCTGGCCCGGCTGAACGTGGACCTTGGCCACGCGCCCGCCGACCGGGCAGGGCACCTCGACGACGGCCTTGTCCGTCTCGATCTCGATCACCGGCTGCTCCGGCCGGATCACGTCGCCTTCCTTGACCAGCACCTGCACGACGTCGCCGCCGGCCACGTTCTCGCCCAGGTCGGGTAACTTGAACTCCGTCACGGTTGCCTCATCCTTCTCGCGCCCGCCCGCAAAGAATCGCGGGCTTCGGCCCGCGGCTCATGGTTGCTCATGTCGGGTCGTGTGCATCCTGAAACCCGTGTGGAACCGGCTTCCGGCCGATCGGTTTTCGGGAATGTCGGACGCACTCCCACGCGGCGCTTTATGACCGCGCTCAGGCCTTCGCCGGGTCCAGGGCCTCGGGGTTGACGTTCAGGTCCCGGATGGCCTGCTCGACCAGCGACCGTTCGACCGTGCCCCGCTCGGCGAGGGCGTACAGCGCCGCGACCGCCACGTGCTCGGCGGAGACCTCGAAATGCCGGCGCAGCGACTCGCGGTCCTCGCTGCGCCCGAAGCCGTCGGTCCCCAGGGTCAGCAGACCGCCGGGCACCCACTTGGCGATCTGATCGGGCACGGCCTTCATGTAATCCGACGCCGCCACGAACGGCCCGCCCTCGCCGTCCAGGACCGTCGCCAGGTACGACTTCCGCGGCGCCGCGGTCGGGTGCAGCATGTTCCAGCGCTCCACCTCCAGGCAGTCTCTCCGCAGCAGGTTGTAGCTGGTCGCGCTCCACACGTCGGCGGCCACGGCGTATTTCTCGCGCAGGAGGTCGGCGGCCTGCAACACCATCCGCAGGATCGGCCCGCTGCCCAGCAGTTGCACGCGCCCGCGG
>JABRVU010000584.1:0-4048 GCA_039961895.1 Phycisphaerae bacterium
GAGAATGTCACGCGCCCGGTCTCCTTGCGCCTAACCCTTTGCCTGCCGCACGTTACGAGAAAGCCCCGGTCGCTCTCGCAACCGGGGCTTCCCGTTAACCCAAGGGGCATGGAAATGCCCCGTTATCTTTATGGCTCCCTCCCCAAAACCCTGAAAACGACGGGGCGAGACCGACCCCAAACGGTTGTTGGGATGCGCTCTTCCCCCCAAGTCTCACCGTCCTGACCCCTCGCTTGAACCCTGCATCCCGACTCTTCACTTGGGAGCGGAGATGTAGCCGTGATACCTGCCCATCCAGTAGGGCAGCAGGAACTCGGCGCCGGATTCGGGTCCGTTTCCGTCGCCGCCGCCGTCCAGGATCATCTCGTTGCCGTTCCACTTGTGGATGGGTCGTTCATCCGGCGGCAGCACCGGCACGGCCTCGGGCGGCACGCCCGGGCGGGCGTCGATCTTCACGTCCTGGCGGTGCGAGTTGTGCATGCGGAAGTTGCGGGTGTCCAGCGGAAACTCGCGGAGGATGAACGCCGCCCCCTCCAGGTCGATCTCGTCTCCGGTGCCGGCCCCGCGGATGAAGTTCCACAGCGGGTTGCGCTTGCGGGCCGTGGCCCTGGCGTGCTCGCGGGCGCTTTGCAGGAACACCGGCCGGAGCTTCTCGTCGAAGCAGTGCCGCAGCAGGTTGTAGTAGCTCAGCCAGTACAGCTCGTCGTCGGAGTGGTTCCACTCGCCCATCGGGTCGGGCAGATACCGGACGGTGTTGTCCGCGTAGCCGTGGCGGTTGACCAGCTCGTAGAAAGTCTCCTTGAAGCGGGCCTCGCCGGTCAGGGCGAAGGCCAGTTGCAGGAAGGAGAGGATCTCGATGGAGTTGAGTCGCCGGTCGCCTCCGACTTCCTCGGTGTTGACGTACTCGGGGTTCCAGCGGCCCCACAGGGTCGGCTTGCCGTCCACGTCCACCAGGTAGAGCCGATGGTCGATGATGTGGTTGACGATCGCGCCCACCAGGTCCGCACAGCGCTTCTTGAGGGCCGGGTCGTGCCGGGCCGCGGTCTCGTGGAACACCGAGAAGAAGAAGAAGCTCCCCACCAGTTCGTCGCTGGAGGTGTGGCCCTTCCATTCCCAGTCGCGCTGGGGGCGCTGCCGCCAGCGGTCCGGATCGGAAACCTTGTGGCCGTGCAGCTCGAAGCTGCGGGCCTCGAAGCCGGGGATGCCGGTGATGGTGACCAGCCGCTCCATGGCGTCGAAACCGTCAAGCAGGTTTTCACGGGCGTCGTCGGCCTGGGTGACGGCGTAGCGGAAGGCCTCGGCGGCCAGATACATCGCCGACCACAGCCCGTCGTTGTCGGTGTCGTGCAGCCGGGCGTGGGCATAATCGTTGTTGAGCAGGATCACGTCGGAGACCAGTCCGTAGCGGATGTGATGACGGCGGAGGTTGGCCAGATAGACGGCGGCCTTGTCGGCCAGCGTCATGGGCTCGAAGTCCAGCTTGGAGAGACCGCCGGCGGTCAGAACGTAGACGTCATCGTGGGTATCCACGTGAACGTCGATGACCCGGTCATCGGGCAGCCAGCGCCGGCCCGCGTAATAGCTGGCCCGCCCGCCGCCGGGATCGAAACGAAAGGCTCCCCGCGTCGAGCCCAGCCACAGCCGGCCGGCGGAGTCGGCGGTGACACAGGTCAGTTGCTTCCAGGGCAGAGCCCGCGGGTCGGGGGTGATGGACGAGCCCCGGCCGTCAATGATCCAGAGTCCCTGGTCGGTAGCCACGGCGATCGAGCCGTCGGGCAGCGGCCACGCCCCGGTGATCCGGCCGGCGGGCGGCTTCGGCAGGTCCGCGACCCGGCCGTGCTCCCAACGCGCGATGCGCTCCGGCCCGTAAAGGACGAAGGACTTGCCCGCCGGGTCGGCGACGACCTCGGTGAAACCCGGATTGTCGGCCGTGTCTTCTTTCGTGCCGTTGATTTCGGTCAGGCGCGTCGGGGACAGGAGCAGATAGTGCCCCGGCCCCATCGGAGCCACGCGCTGATAGCGGGCCTGGTCGTTGGGGCGATAGTCGGCGCCGGCCCCGTGCAGGGGCAGCAGCATCTTCTCGTTGAGGAACACGAACTTGCCCTTGAGCAGTTCGAGGTCGTAGTGGTCGAGCTTTTCGACGCCGGCCAGCTCGCGGTAGGCCACCAGCCGCCCGTCGTGGGCCTTGAGCAGGCCGCGCTGGGTGTGGATGAGCACCTTGCCGTCGCGGTCGGCCCGCACGCCGCGCAGATCGTAATCCGCGAGCTTGACCTCGTTGACGAAATGAACGGCCCGTTCCTGGCGGAAGGGCGCGTCTTCGTAGACCTGCGGCGCACCCGCCGCCGCCGGCAGGGGGACGAGCCCCAGCACCAGGGCGATGATGGATCCGGCCATGAGGGCCTCCTTGGTTGGAAAGATGCGACGTCATGCGCTGACCAGGGCCCGCGCCTCGGGCTACAGCGGCGTCCGTCCGGCGATGGCGGCCTCGAGCATGGCCCGCGAGGCGTATTCGACCTGTGACCCGACGGGCAGGCCCCGGGCCAGCCGCGAGAGAGTCACGCCGCTGCCCTGGAGCCGTTCCTGGATGTACAGGGCCGTTCCGTCGCCCTCCAGATTGGGGTTGGTGGCCAGCAGCACCTCGCGCACGCCTCCGGCCCGCACCCGCGCGACCAGGGCCTCGATGGTCAGATCGTCCGGCCCGATCCCCTCGACCGGGGCGATGTGCCCCATGAGCACGTGGTAGACCCCCTGGATCACGCCGGTGGCCTCGAGCTGCATCACGTCCTTGGGCTGCTCGACCACCACGATCAGCGACGGGTCGCGCCGCGGGTCGGCGCAGATCGCGCAGGGATCGGCCTCGGTCAGGTTGAAGCAGCGCGAGCAGTGCCGCAGGTTCTGCTTCACGTCGCGGATGGCCTGGGCCAGCGGCAGGGCCTCGGCCGGCGTCGCCCGCAGCAGATGGAAGGCGATGCGCTCCGCGCTGCGCGGTCCGATTCCGGGCAGCTTGTTCAGCTCGGCCATCAGCCGGGCCAGCGATTCGGGAATCCCGCGAGGCCAGTCGCTCAATCCGTCGCCCTCGTCTCGGCCCTCACCTTGTATTCGCGCTCAGGCTCCTACCATAACCCTGACCGTGGGCCGGCTGGAAGCCGGTCCCATACGGTTTGAGGGACGCCTTCGAGGAGGCGTTCACGGACCCGCGCCGGCCGGGGCCGAAGCGCCGCCGCGGGCCAAGCCCGGACCGTTGATCCGCACCAGGCACGACTCGCGCCAGCCCTCGGGCATGGCCGGGGCGTCCACCAGCCACATCGCCCCGGCGTCGTCCAGCGCCAGCCCCTCGATGCTGACGTAGGGCATGTTCCGCTTGCGGGGAAAGTCGGCCAGGACCTCGCGCAGGTTCACGCCGTCCAGGTCGTAGAGGTTGAGCCAGGCCCTGGCCGTGCCGTTCCTGGGATCGACCTCGTCGATCCATCCGCCGTTGCGATCGACGGCCAGCACGCGCCCGTCGCGCAGCACGGTCAAGGCATTGAGCGTCTGCATCCGTCCCTTCCGGCAGCCGCGAATCGCGGCGGTCATCTTCTCGGAGCCCGGTTCCCCGGGAACGACCCGTCCGGCCTTGAGTTCGGCCACGCCCAGCCGCGGATCGAGCGAGAAAAGCTGGAGCGAGCGGGGCTCGTCATTGAGTTTCCGGGTGGCCTCTTCGGCAAAATAAAAACGGCCCGGCTCACCCGACCAGGCCAGCCCTTCCAGGCCGTCGTTGTGGACCGATCCGAACTCCCCGGGCCGTTCCGCATAGGCATACACCGCCACCAGCCGGGCGCGGGCCTGCTCGCCGCGACCTTCCAGGGCCAGCTCCAGCACCGCCGAATGGGGCTCCTCGGCCACGGCGTACACGTGCGTCTGGGAGGGGTCCGCGATGCCCGGCGCGAGGGTGATGGCCTCGAGGTCCAGATACGGCTCGTCGGTGCGGTTGGCGCCGGGCGTCATCCGCTTGCGTAGTTCCTCGAGGACGTCCCGGCCGGCGCCGCGGTTGGCCTCGACGAAGGCGGCC
>JABRVU010000585.1:0-2242 GCA_039961895.1 Phycisphaerae bacterium
GCGCCCGCGCGTTTGATTGGAACAGCGACGGGCTGATCGACCTGATCGTTGGCTCCGGCGCCAACATCTATCTGGTCAAAAACGTCGGCACGCCGACCCAGCCGTTGTTTGAATTCCCTCCCGAACCGATCCGAATCGCCTGGGGCAATGCGCCTTTGAAACTGGGCCATCAGGTGATCGATTGGAACGGCGATGGTTTGACCGACCTTGTTGAAGGCTACACCGTTCACCTCAACAGCGGCGCTCCCAACCCCTACCGCTGGGAGAAGAAGGTCTCTGTTCTGCCCAAGGGAGCGTACATTCACCACCCCTCCGGCATCGGCGACGACCACTTCTGGCCTTACCTGCACGATCTGGACCGAGACGGCCGGATCGACGTGCTCTTTGGCGACTGGTACGGCAACGTCTGGTTCCACCGCAACCTCAGCGACGGCGATGAAACTCGCTTCGACCTGGAAGGCCACCACCTCTTGATGGTGAACGGCCAGCCGATCAAGGTCGGGCCCCTCAACGGCGACATCGAAAACGATTTCGTCGCCCATCAAGGCGCGCGCACCTCCCTCATCGCGGGCGATTACGACGGCGACGGGCTGGATGACCTGATCGTCGGCGACACCTACGGCATCGTCCGCTACTACCGCAACGCCGGCCCGCTCGAAGACCCGCGGTTTGAGGAGCCGATCACCGTCGGCGATGTCAAGTTCCGCTTGACCGTCGAGAAGACCGACTGGGACCGTGACGGCCGGCTGGACGTGATCGCCTCAGCGGACAATCACCGCGTCCTCCTCTTCCGCAACATCGGTGCCGCGGGTCAGGCCGCCCGCTTCGATGCAGGCATCGAGCTTGATTTGCCGCCGATCCGCGGCCCCTCGGTCCGCTTCGCGGACCTCAACCGCGATGGCGACGAGGACCTGATCATCACAGGCACGCAAGGCACCACACTGGTGGAGCGATCGTTCCTGGGACAAGGGTACGCGGAGGCTCGGCTTCTAAAGTTGCAGCGTCGAGCGTCCCATTGAACAGCGAGCCCCACCATGACACCAGGGCATCCATGAAACCATCGAGACTATCCATGAACAACGCGCAGCATCATCAATGGGGGCGGGCGCGTCCGCGGCTGTGGCGGCTGATGCTGGGGGCGTGCGTGTGTGCCTGCACCGGCGCATCCGCTTGGGGGGAGGAGCCGGCAGCGGCGGCGTCGGCATCGGCATCGTCGGCGGCATCGGCATCCGCATCCGCACCCACGCCGCGGCTGATCGGGACCGCCACGGTGTTCCGGTACGAGAAGGCCGACCCCTACGACCGCTCGAACCTGTACGGGTTCAACCACGCCCCCAGCGTGACGCTCCTGGCCGACGGGCGGCTGCTGGCGGCGTGGTTCTCCGGGCCCTACGAGGCGTCGGTGCATCAGGTGATCCTGGGGTCGTTCTCCAGCGACGGCGGGGCCACCTGGTCGCCGGCACAGGTGCTCCAGGACGACCCGCATCGCAGCGACTTCGACCCCGCCTTCCTTTCCGACGGCACCCGCACCTGGCTGTGCTTCTCCGTCGGCCGATGGAACCGGTATCCGCCGATGCGCGCCCAGGCGGGGGAGGATGCGCCGGTTGGGCCGGAGTCGTTCAGGATCTGGGGTTGCTGGTCGGATGATGCTGGGCGGACGTGGTCGGAGCCGGTTCGGCTGTTGGACGATGTGGGCTGGGGGTGTCGGAGCAACGGCATTCAGCTATCAAGCGGCGAACTGATCCTGCCGGTGCATCATTTCATGACGTGGACCGCGGCGGTGATTCGTTCGACCGATGGGGGCAGGAGCTGGCAGCGGTCGAGCACCGTCAAGCCTGCTGATGGAGGCGGCGCGGCGGAGCCCAGTGTTGCTGAGTTGCCTGACGGTCGGTTGCTGATGATCGTGCGGAGCCGTGACGGTGTTTTGCGGACGGCGACGTCGCTGGATCGGGGGGTGACGTGGTCGAAGCCGGTCAAGACCGGGGTGGTGGCGGGCGATGCTTCGAGCAACTTGCTGAGCTTGCGTGATGGGCGTTTGGTGCTGACGTACAACGCCGGTCCGCCGCCACACCGCACCCCGCTGGCGGTGTGTGTTTCGGATGATGAAGGCCGCACGTGGGGTCCACTGCTGGAGCTGGATCGCGCCGATCCGCCGACCCAGGGCGAGGCGTTCTGGTCGCGCGAGGTGTGTTACCCCTCAGCGGTTGAGCTGCCCGATGGGACGGTGGTGATTGTCTGGGCG
>JABRVU010000586.1:0-10895 GCA_039961895.1 Phycisphaerae bacterium
GGATCAGCATGAATCACCACCGCCCGTCCCTGGTCTGGTCCGTGCACAAGGCTCCTGCGCATTATCCGCCAATCAGTCCGGGCATGTCCAATGAGGGTTCAGGGTTGGGGGTTCAGGCCCGGAGGACAGGATGGCGCCAGAAGGTTTCGACAAGGGGACAGGGTGAAAGGATGACGGGGTACCAGGAGTCGGCGTGAGCCATGACTCCCAAGGATCAACGAACCAGAAACCAGGAGCCAGCAGCTTTCTTCCCAGGGGTTGCGTCGTACAACACCGGCATTCATTTGCCTTCCGTCGCCCGGTCGGGAATACTCTCCGCCCGTGGAACGGCGTCGAGTCATCATGATACCGGGCATGGCCTGCGACGAACGGGTCTTTGAGCCGCAGCGCGCCGGGGGCCTGTCGTTCGAGGTGGTTCGGTTGCCCTTGCCGGGAGCGCGTGAACCGCTGGGCGACTACGCCCGACGCATCCGCGGTCAACTCGAGCTTGACGGCCCCTGCATCGTGGGGGGCGTCTCCTTCGGCGGGATGATCGCCTGGGAGCTGGCCCACCTGGCCCCGGTCGAGCGGGTCGTGCTGGTGGCCAGTTGCCTGCAACCGCGGGCCATCCCCTTGCGCTACCACGTGGCCGAACGGGTGTCGCGCCTGTTCCCCGATTCGTTTTTCCAGCGCCGGCTGGACGCGAAAAACCAGGCCGCCCGCACCGTCGTCACCAGCCACGAGCGCGTGACCGAGGAGCAGCGCCGCGTGCTGTTCGAGATGGCCCGCGACTGCGGGGTGGCGATGATCCGGCGGGTGGCCCGGATGATCGTCACCTGGAAGCCGACGGCCGGCCGCCCCTGCCCGGTGCACGCGATTCATGGCGACCGCGACTCGGTCATTCCGCTGCGCGGCGTGCGGGCCGAGGAGGTCATCCGCGGCGGCGGACACCTCATCAACTTGACCCACCCCCGCGAGGTGAACGCGTTCCTGGCGCGATGTTTTCAGATGGAAGGAGGCCCATCTGAGCCGCGCCCGTAAATGGATACGGTAAATACCTCAATTCGGGCCCTCGTGATCGCAGCCCTGATGGAACCGGCTCGTGCTCCGCCGTTCCGGCCGGCGGCCCGGCGCGCCGAAGGCGTCTACAACTGGATGGTCAAGGCGGCGTATGCTATGATCGGGCCTTGGGTCATCTGGTTCGGGTCGACTCGGCCGGTCTGGCTCGGAGTATCGTCGGATGTTGTGGGACTCCCAGGGCAGGACCATCGCGTACCTGCGACTCTCGCTGACCCCGGCGTGCGCGTTGCGCTGCACCTACTGCCGCCCGGAGCTGTTCACCACCGCCGTGGACCGTTCCCTGCTGACGCCGGCCGAGATCGAGCGGATCGTCGCTTATCTGGTCAGGCGCCACGGCCTGCGCAAGCTCCGGCTGACCGGCGGCGATCCCACCAGCCGCCCGGACCTGGTCGAGATCATCGAGCGGGTGGCGCGCATCGAGGGCCTGGGCGACCTGGCCATGACCACGCACGGGCTGACCCTGGCCGAACGGGCCCGCGACTATCGCCGGGCCGGCCTGCGGCGCATCAACGTGAGCCTCGACACGCTCGACCCCGATCAGTTCCAGCGCATCACCGGCGCGAAGGCCCTGGAGCGCGTCCTGGCCGGCATCCACGAGGCGCTGCGGCTGGGCTTTTCGCCGGTGCGGCTCAACACCGTGGTGATCGCCGATGAGAACGAGGAGCAATTACCTTCCCTGGTCCTGTTCGCCGCCGACCTGGGCGTGGAAATCCGCTTCATCGAGTTGATGCCCATGGGCCCTCTGGCCGAGACCTGGCATGAGCGTTTCGTACCTGAGTCGCGCATGCGCGCGCGGCTGGGCGGCGTGGTGCGGGCGTGGCGGCCGTTGCCGCGGAACCAGGGCTCGGCCAAGCGCTGGCAGGCCGAGCTGCGCGACGGGCGAAGCACGATCATCGGCTTCATCACCGCGATGAGCGATCATTTCTGCGACGATTGCAACCGCCTGCGGCTGACCGGCGAAGGGCGGCTGTATCCGTGCCTGATGGGCGAACCGGCCGGCGATATCATGCCGGCGGTCCGGCCCGAGTTCGACGCCGAGCTTCTCGACGACCTTCTCCTGGCCGCGCTGTCCCACAAGCAGCCTCGGCACGGGGCCACCGGGTACGCGGTGATGACCACCATCGGAGGCTAGCCGTGACCCTTCGCGTCAAGCTCTTCGGTCCGCAGGCCCGGCTGGCCGGGCGGCGCGAGATCGCCGTCGAGCTGCCCGGCCCGGCGCCGACCTGCGCGGAACTGCGCGACGCGCTGGCTCGCGCCGCGGAGCGGCTCGCCCCCAGCCTGGCCGCCAGCCGGTTCGCGGTGAATCAGCATTATGTCCGAGATGACCACCCACTCCGCGAACAGGACGAAATCGCGCTCATCGGGATGATCAGCGGTGGATAAGACCCCGAGCATCGAGGTTCGCCTGGTATCCGGGCCGGTCCGGGCGGCTCGCGGGGAGGACGTGCCCGGCGTGGGGGCCGTGGTCCGGTTCGAGGGCGTGGTCAGGCCGGTCGAGGACGGCCGCCCCATCGAGGCGTTGGAATACGAAGCCTACGAGCCGATGACCGGGCGGGAGCTGACCGCCCTGGCCCACCGGATCGCCGACCGCCACCGCTTGCTGGCCATGCGCGTGGTGCACAGCACCGGCCGGGTTCCCGCGGGGGCGGCGTCGTTCCTGCTCGTCGTCGCCGCGGAACACCGCGGACCGGCCATCAGGGCCATCGAGGAGTTCATCGACCGGCTCAAACGTGACATTCCCCTCTGGAAAGTGCCGGTCTGGGCCGAGGGCGAATCGCCGGGAGCGGACCATGTCGCCCATCAGCCCGATCACGCGGGCTTTGCGTGAGTTGCTTCCCCGGCTGTCGCCGGTGAGCACGGAAGAAGTGGATCATGGCTCGGCCACCGGCCGGGTGCTGGGCGAGCCCCTGCGCGCCGACCGCGACAGCCCGCCGTCGTCGGTATCGGCCATGGACGGCTACGCCTGTCGGCTGAGCGACGTCGCATCGGGCCGGGTGCCCGTGGCCGGCGAGGCACGCATCGGGGAGCCGCCGGCTGAACTGCCACCGGGCGCGGCCCTGCGCATCTTCACCGGCGGGTGCGTGCCCCTCGGCGCCGAAGCCGTCATCCGCCGCGAGGACGTGGACGAGACCGTCAACCCGATCGTGATACGCGATCCCGCCGCCGTGCGCCCGGGCGAGAACATCCGGCGGCAGGGCGAAAACCTTCGGGCCGGCCAGGAGGTGATCCCCGCCGGAACGCTGATGCACGCGCCGGCGGCGGCGGCGCTGGCCACGTTCGGTTGCTGCCGTCCGGTGGTGTATCGCCGCGTACGGCTGGGCGTGCTGGTGACGGGCGATGAGCTGGCGGTGGTGGCTGACCAGCCGCCGCCGTGGCGCATCCGCGACTCGAACGGACCGGCCCTGGCCGCCATGTTCGGCGCGACGCCCTGGATCGAGGTGGCGGCGACGGCGCGATGCGTCGATGACCTGCCCGGCCTCACCGCGGCATTGTGCCGGCTGCTGGAAGACTGCGACGCGGTGTTTCTGACCGGCGGGGTGTCACGGGGGGATCACGATCATGTGCCGGCGGCGGTGGCGGCGGCGGGCGGAAGCGTCGTGTTTCATCGTCTGCCGATCCGCCCGGGCCGGCCGATTCTGGGCGCGCTCGGGCCGGCCGGGCAGGCCATCCTCGGGTTGCCCGGCAATCCCGTTTCGGTGATGGTGACCGCCCGGCGGTTCGGAGTACCCGTCCTGCGGCGATTGGCCGGCTGCGCGCAGGCCGAAGAGCCGCCTGCGCTGGTGCGCGTGGGAGGCCCGTCGCGCCGCGCCGCCGACGTGTGGTGGTGTCAGCCGGTGCGAATGGAGCGCGACGGCCTGGCCGTCCTGATCGACAGCCGGGGCTCGGGCGACGTGGTCGGGGCCGCCCGCAGCGATGGTTTCATCGAAGTGCCGCCGGCCGGCGCGCACGCATGCGATGAAGCCGCCCTGCCGGCCCATCCGTCCGGCGCGTTGTTTTCCTTCTGGACGTGGCGGGCGTGAGCATGCGGCGGACGTTCCTTGCGTCCCCAAGTCCCGCTGCCTCTCGAGGCCGGATCAATTCACGCCCTGCTCATACAACCGATAGTGCTCCGCCACCCGGGCGGCCTGGGTATCGCCGGTATGGATGAGGATGCGGTACTCAAAAGTGGCCGACTCGCCCTTCTTCCAGGCGTGTGAACCATCGAGGACCTGGACCGACGGATCCTGTTTCTTCCGCTCCGAGGTGGCGGCCCGGGCCATGAAGGGATTGGCGGTGTACAGACCGTAGTCGCGGATGTGCCAGCGGGTGGGAAAGCCGAAACTGCCTGGGGCATTGAAGACGGCGATGCCCAGCGTGCGGCCCTCGACCGGCCCGACGTAGTCGCACCACTCGGCCGGCTCGCCCCAGCAGTTCTTCATGCCGGCGGCGCCGCGGGAGTTGACCATCCGCCCGCCGCTGTTCTCGTCCATGCTGGCGGCCACGCGGATCGAGACCATGCCGCCCTCCTTGGTGTCGCCGAACATCACGTCGCCCTCGGTGAACGAAAGGAGGTTGCGGACGTCGATGACGCGCTCATCGGGGCCGGCCTTGAAGAAGCGATAGGTCCGCGTCTCGGAGAGTTCCTTCCTGCCGGCCGCGCTGATCCAGTCGATCCGGGCCTCGATGACGCCGAAGACCGGACCGCCTTCGGCGCGACTGATGCGGGCCACGCGCTGCACGCCCCGCCGCGGGCGGGCGCTCCCGTCGGCGTCCTGCATCCAGTAGTCGCTGCCCGATTTGCTGAAGTCGCCGAGCCGCACGTCGCCGTGGGCCGTCCAGATCGAGCGGTGATGGGGGTGATCGCGTTCCTTGGCCGGCTCGGCTTCCACCTCTTTCATCGGGTAGTGGCGGGTGACGGCCGCGCCCGTCGGTCCGAACACCGGATACAGGAAAGGCTTGGGCAGACTCTTGGCATAGTTGAAAGTGGTGAAAGGCTTGCCGTCGAGGGTCACGTTGATCGTGTCGCCCTCGGCCTTTTCGACCCTGATCCCTCCGCCGGTCGGCGACGAGCGCGCCTCGAGCCGGTACGTGCAGCCCTTCTCGCCCGGACAGGTCACGGGCTGATACCACCAGAGCCGCCCGTCGGCGTCGGCCTGGGCCGGAAGGGTCCGCTCGCCGTTCACCAGGGCATAGGCCGTCTTCTCGTCCAACGGCCCGGCCGGCTTGCACCAGACAAGCCCCGGCACTGGCACGTCCTTGACGGTCACGCTCACGTCGGCCGCATGCGCCGAAACGGCCCAAACCATCCACGCCGCCGCGCACAATCCGATTCGATTCATTGCGTCTTCTCCATGTCTGCGCGCCTGCGCGGTGCGTCACCGCACGAGCGCTTGGCGCAACGTCCGCAGGCCCACTTCAGCGACGGTGGTCGGGTCGGGATGGTAATCGAACGGTTCGAGCGAGACCCAGCCCTCGAATCCGACGGCTTGCAGCTCGGCCAAGGCGGCCCTGAAGTCCGCTCCCGGCGGATCGCCCGGCGCCGGCGGCATCCCGGCGCCTTTGCCGGAGGGCTCATTGGCGTGGAAGTGCCGGGCTCGCCGGCCGAACCGGCGGATCGTGCCGACGACCCCCTCGGGCATCGACGACATGGCCTTGGTGTCCAGCATGATGTCCACGTGGGTGTGCCCGATCTCGTCCGCCAGGCGGGCGGCCTCTTCCGCCGTGTTCAGGAAGTTCGTCTCCTTGGGGGCCAGGGCCTCGATGCACAGGGTCACGCCACGGGAGGCGAAATGATCGGCGCAGCTCGCGAACGCCTCTCTGGCCCGCTGCCAGGCCTCCGCCGGCGTGGTCGGCGGCTCGATGCCGCGCTGCTTGGGCGAGCCGAAGATCATGACGCTTCCCCCCAGGTCGCCGCAGAAGTCGGCCAGGGCCTTGAGATAATCGGCCGATCGCCGACGCACGGCCACGTCAGGCGTGGTCAGGTGCAACCCCTTGGGCGAAACGAACAGCCAGTGAAGGCCGACGATGCTCAGGCCGTGGTCCTGAGCCGATCGGGCGATCTCCCGCCGCCGTCCGGGCGGTATCTGTTCGACGCGCTCGGCCAGCGTGAACGGGGCGATCTCGACGCCCTCGAATCCCAGCCGGGCCGCGATGGCGAAGACCTCTTCGATGGGCGTGTCTTTCCACGGCTCGTTGCAGGTTGCAAACCTCATCGGCGGGACTCCTTGATCCGCGCGTGCCGATCGAAGACCTCGTCCATCAGCCGGCCGTTCCCGCTGACCGCGTCGAACTCGATCCACCAGACGGCAAGCTGCCCGGCCGAGGCGGCCAGGACCATCACCAGGTGCAGGCGGGACCACTCGGGCCGATACGTCACCCATCCGCCGGACAGCGCGGCCGACAAGACCAGGATGATCCCAGCCATGACCGCCCGGAACGCCCGCTCCTTGTCCCGCCGGGCACGCTCGAACAGCTCGACCGGCAGCGCCGCGTCCTCAACGGCCAGCTTGATCATCTTACCCGTGGCCATGAAGTATGTGAACACCGCCACGTGGCCCAGGCAGACGAACAGGGCGGTCACCAGGCCCATCGCGAAATGGTGGTCGAAATAAGCCGGTCCATCGACCATGCTTCCCACCAGCCCGGTCGCGATCAGCAGCAGGCTGGCGGTCACGACGAAGGCGATCAAGACCGATTTCATGCCGCACCGCGCCGGCGGACGGGCAGAGAGCGGGGTTCAGGGTTCAGGGTCCGGGGTTCAGCCGAAGGCAGCGCGGGGCGATGAGACGATGGATGGCGGATGTCGGAGGGCGGGATCATGATCGCGAGGCTATTTCGTCGGCTCCGTCGGCCCGGGGGCCGGAGAGGGTTGCGGGGCGGGGCGGACCTGGGCCACGCTGTCACCCGGCGAACGCAGGTGTTCCTCGGGCGTCAGCTCGCGGATGCGGGCCGTCGCATACTTGGTGTTCAGCGCGAAGTCCGGGTCGTCGCGCTCGGTGAACCTGGATTCGTGCTGCAAGGTCTGCTGATACCAGTACAGGGCCTTCTCGCGTTCGTGAAGGCGGTAGTCGTAGGTGGTGGCGATGCGGAACCGGCAGGGATGCGGCGTGTTCGGGTCCCACTCGATGGCCCGCTGATACCACCAGATGGCCAGCTCGTTGTCCTTCTCCTCCTCGTACTCCTTGTAGATCTCGCCGATGTAATAGGCCGCGTCGTCGATCTTGTCGCTGTTGGGGTACTTGTCCACCAGCTCCTTGAACAGGCCCAGGGCCTCGCGCATCTTCGCCTGGTTGTAGAAGATGATGGTGCCGTGGCCGGCCTTCTTCATGAGGGCCTTGGCCTGTTCATAGAGCCGGTCGGCCTCCGAGATCGAGGTGGTGGGCTTGAGGTCGGCGCGGGGGACTTCGGCGTCCTTGAGGTAGCGGTAGGTTTTCACCCGCCGCAGCCCCTCCAGCTCGGTCGCCGCCCAGGCGGCCTTGTCGGGGTGGCCGTTCTCGGTGTAGTACGCGACCAGCAGCCGCAGCAGCCGGGCGTACTGGGCCCGGTGCTCGGTGAGCTGTTCGACCAGGTCCACTTCCGTCTGGCCGGTCACGTCGACGTCGGGAAGCTTGACCCCTTCGGGGTTCTCCAGCGAGGCGGTCGGCCCTTCCGGCCCGCGCACTATGCTTTCTTCGGGTTTGTCCGTCTTGCAGCCGAACAGGCCGGCCGACATGCCGATCGAGGCGGCGGCCGACAGCAGCACCACGGTCGCTCTACGATGCGAGGTGAACATGATCGCCTCCCGCGATGATCCCTCGGACCTGCGTCCGAATTCTGCGTCCTTTATCGGCGGATGAGCGTATGCCGGGCGATGTTTTTTCGCAAGGGCCGAGTCGCGGGCCGGATCGGCAATGTGCAGGGGAAACAAGGCGGCATCATGGCGTGCGCCCGTCCCAATCCGCCATCCGCCATCACCACTGGGCCTCCTGGAACGGGCCCATGGGGGCCTTGGGGGCCGGCCGGGGACGGGACTTGATGATGGCCGAGGCCAGCGTCAGATCGCCCCGGGTGGTGATCTTCAGGTTGCTGAAGTCGGATTCGACCAGGGCGACCGGGTGCCCAGCGGCCTCGACCAACTGGGCGTCGTCGGTGATCGGCCCGGGGACGTCGGCCCGCCGCGCGTAGGCCTCGAGGATCACGTCGCGCTTGAAAACCTGCGGCGTCTGGGCCTCCCAGAGCCCCTCGCGCGACAGGGTGGCATCGACGAAACCCGAGGCGCTGCCCCGCTTGATGGTGCCGCGCAGGGGCGCGGCCAGGATGGCCGCCCCGGTCTTCCGGGCCTCGGCCAGGACCGCCTCGATCATGGCCGTCGAGACGCACGGCCGGGCCGCGTCGTGAATGGCCACGTACTCGGCGTCCTCGCGGACCAGGGTCAGGGCGTTGGCGACCGAGTCCGTCCGCGTGGCCCCCCCCACCGCCGATTGAACGCCCATGAAGCCGAGGTTCGCGCCGTATTTCTGCTTGACCTCCTCCTGATCCTCGGGGGCGATCACCAGGATGGTCTGGATCACGTCTTCGCGGTTGACGAAGTGCTCGAGGCTGCGCAGAAAGATGGGCCGGTTGTCGATTTTGGCGAAGATTTTCTTCTCCGGGCCGCCGAAGCGTTCGCCCTTGCCGGCCGCCACCACGATCGCCGCGATCCTGCCCATGATACGGTCCGTTCCTCGTGCATCCGGGGTCGTTCGATCCGCCCGTTACCATAGCCGGGCGGCCGGCTGGACGGCAAGGGGGCCGGTGGTGGTAGACTTCTCCACGTGGAAGCGAACACGCCTTCAATACCGCCCGCGGACGGCCCGCCCGTGGCCGTGATTATCCCCTGCTATAACCAGGGACGCTTCCTGCCCGAAGCCGTCGCCGGCGTGCGGGCCCAGACCTGGCCCCGAGTCGAGCTGATCGTCGTCGATGACGGCTCGACGGATGGCGCCGTCGAGGCCGCACTCGGAGGGCTGAACGCGGAGGGCGTCCGCGTCGTGCGCCAATCGAACCGGGGTCTGGCCGCGGCGCGCAACGCCGGCGTGCGGGCCAGTTCCGCGCCGTTCTTCGTGCCGCTCGATGCCGACGACCGGCTCCGGCCGGGATTCATCGAGGCCCTGCTGCCGCCGCTGCTGGCCGAGCCCCGGTTGGGCTACTGCTATTGCCACACCCGGCTGTTCGGCGCCCAGGACGCCCTGTGGCCGTGCAGACCCTATGACCCGCTCCGCCTGCTGGCCGAGAACCTCGGCCCCGCCACCGCCGTCGTCCGGCGCGAAGCCTTCGAGCGGGTCGGGGGTTATTCGAGCGACATGACCGAGGGTCTGGAGGACTGGGACTTCTGGATCGCGCTGCTGTCGGCCGGGTATGCGGGTCATTGCGTGCCTGAACCGCTTTTCGAGTATCGCCGGCACGCGGACGGTTCGATGCTCACGCGCCTGGGCGAGGGGCGGGCCGCGATGCTCCGGCGGATGGCGGAGCATCACACGGCCACGTTCGCCCGGCTGCTGGGCACGCGCGTGGACGTGGACGAGGTCCTGGCCGCCCAGGCCGCGCTGGTTCGCGTGTATGCCATCGAGGACGCCCGCTCATGGCGGCTGGCCGGTTGGCTGGCCGGGATGGGCCCCCTGCGGGCGGGCGCCGACCCCCGCCGGCGGCTGGCTGCCATCGAGAACAGCCGCACCTACCGCCTCATTCGCCGGCTCAAGAGGCCGTTCGGCTCCGGCTCCGGCTGAATCGCACCGCCGCGCAAAGATTGCGCGCCCGAGGCGACCGGAGCCCCCTCACCGGCACGGGCGCGGGCGGGGCTGCTGATGATTCTTCATCGCACCGGCCGATATGCGTTCAGGCGACGGATGGAGCCGTCGCCCGCACACGCGAGCAGGAGGATATCATGGCGAATCAGAACCGTTCATCCCGGCGAAGCGCGGTCCGTACGGCGGCGGCCCTGCTGACGGTCGGGTTGATCCTGGCGGGAACGCCGGGCCTGGGTTGCGACAATGCTGCCGCCACCACCTTCCGCGAGACGGCCACCGACGCCATCGGCCAGGGCGTCAAGACCATCGTCAACGGCGTGCTCGATGGGCTGATCGCGGCCATCAACGACGCCGGCGACAGCTCGGCCAATAACGACTCCAGGACCACGCCCTGAAAGACTCTCCCCTTGCGGCCTCGGCGTCCGCCGCGCCGTCCGAACGGCGGCGCCGTCAGACCTTCCCGGTTTTCGGAGTCGTGGTTCCAATGGCGCGGTTCATGCCGCCCGGAGCGCAGGTCTTGCCGCGGGCCGCGTGCCGCGCGGTCAGATAGCCCTCCCGGCCGAGGCTCATCTGGACCATGCGGTGACGTCGGTCGGAGGTGGGGAACTGCTTATACTGGTCGCCGACCTCGCGGAACCCCACCGACCGGTAACAACGGCAGGCGGCTTCATTCTCCGGGAACACCATGAGGCTGACGCGGTAGGCCCCGCGGGCAAAGGCCTCTTCGAGGACCAGCTCCATGAGCAGCCGGCCCAGCCCCGCGCCGCGCTGCTCGGGGCGGACGACGCAGTGGCCGATCCAGTAGTGCCCCGGCTGGCCGGGCATGGGGTTCAACTCGCAGTAGCCGATGGGCTCGATCAGCCCATCACGATAGAACAGCCGCGGCCCGCCGTCGGCCCCCGGCCAGTTGACCACCTTGGCGGCGGTCAGCGGGGCCGGCGTGCTGGGCGCCAGCCAGAACAGCTCCGCGGCGTCGCGGGCCCAGCGGGCCACCACCGGGGCCATCAGCTTGTCGAAGTCGGCCAGGTAATACGGCCCCCTGCGGGCGTACGTCACCGGGCCTTTGAGCGGCGCGATACTCATGTGCCTACC
>JABRVU010000587.1:0-4561 GCA_039961895.1 Phycisphaerae bacterium
GTATTACATGCGGCAGTTCGGGGTGAATCGCAAGCTGATTCCCGGCTCGAAGGCCCTCACCACGACGGCGGCCCTGGGCGGATGCTCGGCCGGCAACACCGACTGGCGGCCGTAGGGCAGAAATCATCGGTTATCAGTCGCCGGCTTCCGCTGTTCGCTGCCTCGGGGTGGCTCCCCACGCGGCCGCTGCCTGCCGCTTCACACGTGGACCTTTCCCACCAATTGCATCATCACCCGCGGTCCGTGTCCGGGAAAGGCCCCGGGGCTCGGGCGGCGGATCAACGGGCGGGAAGCGTCAGCCGCAGGGCGAACGGGCAGTGGATGTTGATCGTGATGCCCGGCCCGGTGAAACAGTGCTGGAAGAGGATGATATCGTCGGCGTCGACGTCCCGGTCGCGGTCGGCATCGGCCGCATCGCACTCCGCGGGCACCGGCCCGCGCCCGGTTCCGGTGTAGCAGGCCTGGACCAGGCCGAAGTCCGTGTGGTCCACGTCCAGGTCGCCATCCATGTCGAAGAACCGCGGAACGCCCGCCGTCCAGGTCGTTCCCTCGCCGAAAAACCGCGTGATCGGGGCCCAGTTGAAGCCCATGCGCGGGTCGGCCTGTTCCGGGGGAAGCGTCCTGACGACGTGCTCGGCCAGCATCTGGTAGTACGTAAACTCGACCGGTGTGAGCGCCCGATTCACGGACTCGGCCACGAACCCCAGCCGGAACGACCGCTGAGCCCGGTCCGGTCCCGGCAGTCGCTCGCCGTGTCGAGCCTGCACCTGCTGGATCGGAACAGTCAACGTGACGTCGATGATGGGCTGTCCGCAGAGCGTCCGCGGAGACGGGCTCAGGTCGCTGTAAACGTGCAGCGGCCCGACCTGGTCCGGGCCGATGAGCCCCATCATGTATTTGTCGAGCGGGCTGGCGTGGGTCGCGCCGTTCACGCCCTCGGTGCAGTCCAGCCGGTATGATCCGCCGCCGACGTCCAGCCACCTCTGCCCGCCCAGGACGCTGCCCACGCTGCTGCGCGGGCGGTAATGACCGGTGCCATCGGTGAGCCCCAGCAACGGATCGACGTAAGCCGACCAGTGATGGGTCAGCTCGTGGACCAGGTTGCCGGTGTAGTTGCCGCGGTTGAGCACGTCCAGGGCGATAATGGCCTGCAAGCGCCCGCGGCTGCCGTAATAGTCGGAAAGATCGAAGGGTTGACGGCCCGTCCCCGTGAAATCCACGCGAACGCTCCGTTGCCGTCCGGCGTCGAAGTTGCCGCGGGCCAGGCGATCAACGTGCTCGACTTTCCGGGTCGAGAAGAAGACCAGAAAATCGGCGGCGTCCGGCACGGCGCGGAACAGGGCCTTGACCGTGCCGTCCATGTCATCGCCCAAGTCGTGCAGAAACATCTGCGTCGCGCAATAGGGCCGGATCAGGTTGACGAGGTATTCACAGGCCACGACGTCGGGACCCAGGGTCTGCGTGGTCACGGTCGGCAGCGCCGAGGCCAGCACGCCCACCGACGGTCCGATCAGAAAATCGTTGAAAACGCCCGGCTCGACTTCCACTTTGAGCCGGCCCACGTCCAGTGCGTCCAGGCCCGCCGGACTCAAGGCGTCGTTCCAATAGCGGATGGGCATCGGATAGACGGGGTTATAACGGAAGACGCCGCTGGTGAAGACCAGATCGCCGGCGATCGGGTCTCCGCCCTTCCCGTCGTCACGAAGGTTCAGAGGCATCGGGCCGGGGGGAATCAGCCGGGGTGAAACCTCCTGAAACCGCACGCCGACCACCGGGACATCCAGCCGAACCGTCACGCGGAATCCATCGGTGCCGTCGTCTCGAATCACGCCGGGAATGCACTCCCAGGAACGGGAAGGCACCGGCGCGCCCCAAACCTGAGCGCAGGCGACGAAGGCCCCGGCGGTCACAAGCAGGCGGTGCGCGTGCGGTTTCATTGCTCTGTCCAGCATGAATCCCACATGCCTCTCAACGCAGAGTCACACCGGGTCCATCTTCCGCGCCCGCGGTATGGACGTATTGAGAATCAACAACAACGAGGGCTCAAAGCCGCGACCGAAGTGCAGGTGTCAGTCCGCTGCCGGTCTCACCATCGTGGCGTTATTATAATGCAAATCGTCGCTCTTGGAAGCCTTCCGATCGCATTATTTTACCTAAACCATCAGTAACAAAACAGAATGCGCAAAGAAGAGGCGATTTCAGCGTAACGCCATCTCAGACAGCGTAGATCATGATGGCCAGGACGAGTTTCCGCCGGTCAGCATCAAAAGCGGACGCAGATCGGCCCATGTGTAGTCAGGCGTGGCGTTTCCGATATCGCTGATCCGTTTCCCGCGGTTGACCCAGGCGGTTCGGATCCCCAATCCAGCCGCCCCACCGATGTCGCTGTGCAGCGAGTCTCCCACGTGAAGGACGCGTTCCGCCGACCAGCCGGTCAACCTGAGCGCATGGCGGAAGATGGCTTGGTCTGGCTTATAGCTCCTTGCCGATTCGGATGTTACGATGTAGTCGAAGCGCAGTCCATGAAGGGCGACGGCCGACCGCAGCTCACTCTCGTCGGCGTTGCTGACGATGCAGGTCGGTATCGTCAACTCGGACAACACCTCGCGCACCTCCTCAAACAACGGCGGGCTTGCCAGGTACGCGTTCAGCCGGTCGATGTACGCATCGGGTCGAAAGTCCCGGATATACGGTCGGCAGGTCTCCACCAGGGTTGCGTACTCGATCTCACGGAGGGTTCGGAAATCGCGGGTGGGGTCGTGTTCGATGGCCTGGAAGTACTTCAGCCCCCATTGGGCTGCCAATTCCGAGCATGACCCCGTCAGGGCATAATCGTTGATAATCTGCTGGCAGATGGCATCGACGGCCGATCGGTCTCCCGCCGCCAAGGTGCCGTAGAAGTCCAGAAAAACCCCCTGGATACCGTCAACGAAATCAGCCGCCGATGCTCTTGTCATCGCGTGGATTATACGTGATCCGGCTCGATCGTTCTTGACGGGGCCACCTGGGCGCCGATAGCCTTTGGGTGGAGCCGCCGGTTTCCATCGCTCGGGGAGTCCATACGATGTGCGGTGCCAGGTTCGGGTCGTACTGCGAAGCGCTGGCGGTACTTCTATTGTGCGGTCCCGTCCGCGGCCAGGAGGGCTCACCCGTCGGCGCCGCGACCCGTCCGTCCGTCGCGGCCCCGGCCACCCGTCCGAGCCCAACCGTTGCGACGACCCGACCCGGCTCAACGGCGGCCAGCGCACCGGCCTGGAATCCGGTCGAGGAGGAAGTCACCGAGCAGAGTCTTCAGCGTATGATTGCCGCCCTGCCGCGATTGCAGGCCCACCTCAAAGCCAAGTTCGAGGCGGGCAAGGAATGGCGTTCAGCAGTGGAGGCGGCCCAGCGGGCCCAGAAAGAGCATGCCGCCGCCCGGCGAGCCGTCCTGGACCAGGTTCGTGCCCGGCCCGATCATCAGAAAGCACGGACCGAGCAGGATTCGGCCCGGGCCGAGTATGACGCCCTGGTGGCGCGGTCGGATGCGTCCGAGGCGATGGACCGGGCCTCGCGCCGTCTGTTGGCGGCCAACGCGGCGGTCAGCCGACTCGAAGGTGACGCCTTACAGGCCAGTTCCGAAGTCGTTGGCACCCGGAAGATGCTGCTGGATGCGCGGGCCACCCTGGCGGCCTTGAAGGCCCAGTTCGAACAGACCTATCAATCCGACCCCGAGTGGGTCGATTACCTCCAGCGCATTCTGGCGGCCCAGAAACAGCTACTCGACGAACGACGCGCCCAGGAGGCCCGCGATCGGGCCCAGGCCCAGGTGGACCGCGAAAATCATCAGCGCAGCCGGCTGGAATACCTGATCGCGCTGGAGGAGCGCCGGCTGGCTCTCGAATACCTCAACTCGCTGGTCCCACCGATCGTGTGGTATGTTCCGCCGTGGGGCTACTGGCCGCCGCCGACCACGCAGCCGTTCATCGACCCGCCCGGACCTCCACGCCCGCCGGAGCGTACGCCTCCGGAGGACGCCCCGGTGGGTCGCCCTCCGCCCCAGCCCCGCCCGCGACTGCCCACCAAACCGCTGGCCCCGGCGCCGTCGTAGAGGGCCGACCGTCCACGTGCGGGTGCGCAACCCGATCGGCACGCCCGCGGAACTTCGTGACCGACGTGTACCCCGAGGGCGACGCCGGCCGGAGAACGGCCCGCCCGGGATTACAGTGAAAGTAGAAGTCCGCCAATGCAAACCGACGACCTGTCCGGGCCTCGCGCGGCGACTTGAGAATCACGGTCCCGTTTCGCATAATGGAGGCAGTGGCTCGCCGACGCTTCACGCGGACGCCGTTACGCCGATGGCCGCGTGCCCGGGCCGCCCGTGAAGCGCGGCATGGAACGGAGTCCCGGGATGAAGAACAGCTTCGGCGCCCAGTGCGACGAGTTTCACGTCAGCGGGCGCCTGTACCTCAAGCTGGACCTGTCTCCCGATCGGGAGACGGTCCTTCACTTTTTCGAGCGGGTCGGGCGCGAATTCCCTCAGCTTCGACGGATGCGGCGGCGCGATCAGCGCGCCCTGATCCTG
>JABRVU010000588.1:0-4086 GCA_039961895.1 Phycisphaerae bacterium
GTGCTGAATCGGGGCGCCGCGGGGTTGAGCGGTGGACCGGCGGTCTGGTGCCGGCAGGAAAGGAATCGGTTTCATGCTGACGGTGAATGAGGTTCGGAACTTCAGCAAGGTCGGCGAGGCGATGAAGATCCCGGAGCTGACCCGGATTCAGACGGACTCCTATCTGCGCTTCCTCCAGTTGGACGCCGACCCGGCCAAGCGCGAGAACCACGGGCTGGAGGCCCTGCTCCGCGAGGTGTTCCCCATCACCAGCTACGACGGGAACATGTCGCTGGAGTACGTGTCCTACGAGCTGGGCAAGCCGCGCTACACGCCGGACGAATGCCGGCAGCTCCGGCTGACGTACGGCCGGCCGTTCAAGATCAAGGTCCGCCTGGTCCGCAAGGACCGCGACGAGATCTCCGAGGACTCGATCTACCTGGGCGACCTGCCCATCATGATGGGCGGGGGCGAGTTCATCATCAACGGTGCCGAGCGGGTCATCGTCAGCCAGCTGCACCGCTCGCCGGGGGTGGATTTCATCAAGCAGCAGGCCGAGGGCGACCGGGCCCTGCACGCCTGCCGGATCATTCCCGAGCGCGGAAGCTGGATCGAGATCATCGTCACCAAGAAGGACGTGCTGGCGGTGCGGATCGACCAGTCGGCGAAGATCGCGGCGACCACGTTCGTGCGGGCGATGGACCCGGCCTACTCGTCCAACGAGGCCCTGGTGCGCACCTTCTACGGCGACAAGATCAGGAACGTCAAGCCGGCGGCGCTGAAGCCCGAGATGTACGCGGTCAGCGACATCGTGGACGGCGAAAGCGGCGAGGTGCTGGTCAAGGGCGGGGCCCAGATCGGCGACGCGGTGGCCCGCATCCAGAAGGGCGAATCGAAGACCGTGGCGGTCATCGAGCAGGTGTCCGACCCGCTGATCCTCAACACCATGGCCGAGGACGGGTGCAGCGACTACGAGGGGGCCCTGCTGAAGATCTACGCCCGGCTGCGGCCCGGCAACCCGCCGCAGAAGGACAAGGCCGAGAAGCTCTTCCAGGAGAAGTTCTTCGATGAGAACCGCTACCGGCTGGGCAAGGTGGGCCGGTTCCGCCTGAACCGCAAGTTCGAGCAGAACGTGGACGAGTCCATCATGACCCTGCGGGTCGAGGACGTGATCAACTCGCTCAAGTACCTCATGCTGCTGCGCAGCGGCGACGGCAAGTACCAGGTGGACGACATCGACCACCTGGGCAACCGGCGCCTGCGGACCATCGACGAGCTGGCCGCCGAGGAGATGCGCAAGGGCTTCCTGAAGCTGCGGCGGACGGTGCAGGAGCGCATGAGCCTCAAGGACCCCGACTCGATGGGGCGGATCGCCGAGCTGGTCAATTCCAAGAGCATCTCCAGTTCGATCGACTTCTTCTTCGGCCGCGGCGAGCTGTCGCAGGTGGTGGACCAGACCAACCCGCTCTCGCAACTGACCCACGAGCGGCGGCTGTCGGCCCTGGGCCCCGGCGGTCTGAACCGCAAGCGGGCCGGCTTCGAGGTGCGCGACGTGCACATCTCGCACTACGGGCGCATCTGCCCGATCGAGACGCCCGAGGGCACCAACATCGGGCTGATCGCCTCGCTGTCCATCTACAGCACGGTGGACGACTACGGTTTCCTGGTCACGCCGTACCGCAAGGTGGTCAAGGGCAAGGTCAACGGCGAAGTGGTCTACCTGCGGGCGGACGAGGAGACCCGCAGCGTGCTGGCCCCGCCGGACGTGGTGGACCCGGCCACGCACAAGCTCAAGGAGGGGCAGGCCGTCGCCCGGGTGAACGGCGACCTGGCCAGCACCGATTCCAAGGAGATCCAGTACATCGACATTTCGCCCAAGCAGACGGTGGGAGTGTCGGCGGCGCTGATCCCCTTCCTGGAGCACGACGACGCCAACCGGGCGCTGATGGGCTCGAACATGCAGCGCCAGGCGGTGCCGCTGCTGGTCACCGAGCCGCCGATCGTGGCCACCGGCATGGAGAAGCAGGTGCCGGAGAACAGCGGCATGGTGGTGCGGGCCCGCCGGGCCGGCACCGTCACGGCGGTGGACGCCCTGCACGTCCAGATCGACGGCACCGACGAGTATCCGCTGCGCAAGTTCCAGGGGCTCAACGAGCGGACCTGCCTGAACCAGCGGCCGGTGGTCCGGCTCGGCGAGAAGGTCAGGAAGGGGCAGATTCTGGCCGACGGCCCGGCCTGCCGCAACGGCGAGCTGGCCCTGGGGCGCAACGTCCTGGTCGCGTTCATGACCTACGACGGCTACAACTTCGAGGATGCCATCCTCATCAGCGAACGGCTGCTCAAGAACGACACCTTCACCAGCATCCACATCGACGAGTACGACATCGAGATCCGCGAGACCAAGCTGGGCCGCGAGGAGTTCACGCGGGACATTCCCAACGTCTCGGAGCGGGCCCTGGCCAACCTGGACGAGAACGGGATCGTTCGGGTGGGCACGCGGGTGGGGCCGGGCGACATCCTGGTGGGCAAGGTCAGCCCCAAGAGCAAGACCGAGCTGTCCCCGGAGGAGAAGCTGCTGCACGCCATTTTCGGCCGGGCCGGGGAGGACGTGAAGAACGACTCGCTGGAACTGCCGGCCGGCGAGGAGGGCGTGGTCATCGACACCAAGTGGTTCAGCCGGCGCATGCACCTGACCGACGAGCAGAAGAAGACGCTGAACCGGCAGAGCAAGGACTACGAGAAGGCGGAGAACGCCAAGATCGCGGCGGTGTTCCGGGCCATGGCCGACGAGATCGAGCAGGTGACCGGCCAGGTGATGGTGGACCCGGGCACCCGCCAGAAGGTGGGCAAGTCGGAATTGAACGAGGTCATTCTCGAGCAGGTCGAGAGTTTCAAGGAGCAGGCGGAAAGCGGCCAGCTCGAGTGGCTCAAGCCCAAGGAGGCCCGTCCGGCCGCCCAGAAGGTCGTGGACCGCTACTGGCCGCGCATCCAGGAGATCATGGAGGAGCGCGACCGCAAGCTCGGGCAGATGAAGCGCGGCGACGAACTGCCCTCCGGCGTGCTGGAGATGGTCAAGGTTTACGTGGCCACCAAGCGGCAGCTTTCGGTGGGCGACAAGATGGCCGGGCGGCACGGCAACAAGGGCGTCATCGCCCGCATTCTTCCGGAAGAAGACATGCCCTTCCTGGAGGACGGCACGCCGGTGGACATCATGCTCAACCCGCTGGGCGTGCCCAGCCGCATGAACGTCGGGCAGATCCTGGAGACCCACCTGGGGTGGGCGGCGGCGGTGCTGGGCTTCCAGGCGGTCACGCCGGTGTTCGACGGGGCCACCGAGGCGGAGATCAACGAGGCCACCCGGCAGGCCAACGAGCGCGTCCGTCAGCGCCGGACGGACCGGGAGGCCATCCAGAAGGCCGGCGACACCGGCGAACTGCTGGTGGAGATGCCCCGCGGAGGGAAGGTCCGGCTGTTCGACGGGCGGACCGGCGAGCCTTTCGACCAGCCCGTGACCGTCGGCTACATCTACATGATGAAGCTGCACCACCTGGTGGACGACAAGATTCACGCCCGCTCGACCGGTCCGTATTCGCTCATCACCCAGCAACCCCTGGGCGGCAAGGCCCGCACCGGTGGTCAGCGCTTCGGCGAGATGGAGGTCTGGGGCCTGGAGGCCTACGGGGCGGCGTACGTCCTCCAGGAGCTGCTCACCGTCAAGAGCGACGACGTCGAGGGGCGGACCAAGATCTACGAATCCATGGTCAAGGGCACCAACACGCTGGAGGCCGGCACGCCGGTCTCCTTCGACGTGCTGTGCAACGAAATCAAGGGCCTGGGCATGAACATCCAGCTCGAGAAAACACGGATGGTCTGAACGGGACCCACGGGAGTCGTCTCATGGAACGGATCGAATACCAGGTCGTGTCCCCGGACGAGGCGGACGTGGAGGAGCTGCTGGGGTTCTACCGGCGGCTGAACCATGAAACCACCCAGTCGGCGGACAAGCTCCGGCGGATGATCGCGCTGTCGGACTGCATGGTGACGGCCCGGGCGGAGGGGCGGCTGGTGGGCATGGCCCGGGGCCTGTCCGACGGGGTCCGCGGGTAC
>JABRVU010000589.1:0-4487 GCA_039961895.1 Phycisphaerae bacterium
GACGTAGTGAAACGATCGCTCCAGGGGGTCCGTCGTCGGCTGGGCCCAGGCCGCCGGACCGATGCTCAACACCCACGTTCCCAGGGCCAGGGCCAGGCGGCGACGTTCCGCGGGCGAGGTCAACCCGACGAATGATTGCGGTACCGTGTGCATATCACGCTCCTAGGGTGGAAAGCCCGGCGACGATCCTGCCGATTTCGTGAATGGCCGGCGGGGCTTCAGAGGGCGGTTCGACGGCCTGTTCCAACACGCGGTTGCGGACGCTCATCTCCGGCAATTCCGGCCGAAGCGCCCGCTCGATGGCCACCGCCTGAACCAGTGCCGGCAGGGCCCGGCCCGGTCCCGGAACGGCCAGCGATTGCGTCCAACCGGCCAGCAGCATCGGATCGGGCGCGGTCCGCGCGTTCGTTCCCGACGAAACCGCGTCCGGCCCGCGGACCGGAATCTGGAAACCGATCCAGCCCAGGAACGCGAAGACCAGGCACGCCGCCGTCGCGCCCGCCCACGGGGCGTGCAACAGGTCCATCCACCAGCGATACGACCGCCCGGCGGGGGCCTGCGGATGCGATTGGATTTCCACCGTACTGACGGCGGCGAGAATCCGCTCGCGCAGGCCGGCGGGCACGGCCACTGGATCAGGCCGGGCCAGCAGCTCCGTGACTCCGCCGTATTCCCCCCGGCAGGACGGGCAGTCCGCCAGGTGGTCCTCGACCTGGGCGGTCAGTTCGGTCGGCAGGTGCCGGTCCCAGTAAGCGTCCATCAACAGCTTGGTATCACGGCAGTCCATGACTCACGCTCCGTAACCGCGCGGGCACTCATCAATTCCTTCAACCGCCTCCGCCCGCGGTGCAGATACGTCCGTACGGTGTTCAAAGGCACGTCCATCGCCTCGGCTACCTCGGCATAGGACAGCTCCTGGAAATGAAACAGGACGATGGCCGCCCGATGGGGCTCGTCGAGCTTCGAGAGCCAGCGCTGCCATTCGCGCGGGCCGGGCACGTCCTGCGGTCCTTCCGGGCCGGCCGACCGTTGCGACTGCATCTCGATCATCCGCGGCAGCCGGCTCTGCTCCCGCCGGCGCGACTGGAGATGGTTCAGGGCCAGGTTGGTGGCGATCTTCAGCAGCCAGTTGCGGAACGAATGGGCCTGGCCGTATTGCCCCAACCGCTGATAGGCCCGCACGAAGGTGTCCTGGGCCAGATCCTCGGCGTCGGCCCGGTTGCAGACGATCCGGGCGATAACCGCCAGTACCGTCGGGAGATATCGGTCCACGACGGCCCCGAAGGCCGACCGGTCGCCCTCCAGGACGGCCCTTACCAGCTCGCCATCGGCCCGGCTGTCGCTGCTCATCGACTCGTCGTCCCGACCCCCGTCATCTCTTCGACCATATCGACAAAGCCGGACCGATGGAAGTTTCAAATCCCTGCGGGGTGGGGGGTTCGCATGGCCTTGTGGAGCGGGAGGGCCTCGCGCGCTCGGCGACGACGGCCGTGGAACCCCCCCGCACAGGCGCGGCGGGAGTCGGCGGTCTGGGTCTTCAGGCCGCGGGGACGCTGGCCAGCAGATCGTTGAGTTCGTTGAAGATCGCTTCCATTTCGCGGGCGGGCAGTTCGCCGGCGGGCGCCAGCGGCGGGCGCACCGGCCCGCAGTCGATCCCCTGGCGGGCCAGCAGCCATTTGGCCTTGGCCAGGTAATCGACGTGGGTGAGCCGGCCCACGAAGGCGGCCGCCCGGACCATGAGCCGCCCGGCGGCCTGAACCTGGCCGGCCTGGTAGAGCCGGTCAATCTCGCGCCACACCGGCAACGCGAAGTTGTAGCCGCTGCCGATGGCCGCGTCCGCTCCCTGCGACCGGCAGGCCAGAAAGTCCTGGTCCGAGCCGGAGAAGATGTTCAGCTCCGGCCCGCCGCAGTCCCGCAGCAGGGCCACGCGATAAGCGCTCTCGTGCGTGAACTTGAGCCCCACGAAGCGCGGCACGGTGCGGACCGCATCGAGCCAGGCCTGGATCGCCTCGCGCGTCGAGCCGATGTCCTGCATCACGTAGCCGAAAAAGGGCACGTCGCCGTATTCGACCAGCGTGGACCAGTAGCGGGCCACCTGGGCCGGCGTGTACGCGAAGAAGGGCGGCAGGATCGAGCTGATCGCGTCGGCTCCGGCGTCCACCGCGTGCCGGGCCAGCTCTATCGCCAAGGCCGGCGCGGTGTGGCCCACGTGCACGATGATGGGAAGCTGCCCGGCGGCCTCGCTGATGACGCACTCGACGATGGCCTTGCGCTCTTCGATCCGCAGCAGGGGAGCCTCGGCGGTCGTCCCGCACAGGTAGATGCCCCCGGCGCCCTCCCGGATGAACCGCGCCACCAATTGCCGGCAGGCGCGCAGATTCACTTCCCCCCCGGCGTCGTAGGGCGTGACCATGGCCGGCCAGATACCCGAAAAAGGTGGTTTCCATCTACCGATGTGCGTTTGCATGGCCCCTAGCCTACCCTGCGGAACCCAGTCTGCATAGCGTCGCACCCTTCGGTCAGGGTTCTGGCCGGCCCTTGGTTGCCGGACGCCGGGGGAGCGGTTCCGCGGGCGGCGCCGCCGGGGGCTGTTGGGCCGTTGACCGACCGCGGGTGAGCAGCTCGATCAGCAACTGGATGGTGCCCTGAACGAAGTGCAGGCTGGTGTGGCTGGGCACCTTGAGCGGGCGGACCATGGCGAAGCCGACGGCGGCGTGCAGGATCTGCCAGGCCAGCCACTCGGCGGGCACGTCGCCGCGGATCTGCCCGGCGGCCTGGGCCTCGGCCATCACGCCGGAGAGCGCCTTGACGTACCGTTCATAGTGGTCGCGGATGGCCTGCTGGATCACCGGGTCGGAGGTCTCGGTCGAGGCGTGGAAGAGAAGCTGGTACACGCTGGCCGTCCAGGGGTCCGACGTGGCCGGGTTCTGATAGAGCAGCACGGTGAGCTTGGCCAGCGGGCTGGTCGCCCCGGCCATGGCCCGCTGCCAGTTGTTGAACACGTCGTCGGCGACCTTCTCGATCAGGGCGATGAACAGGTCGTGCTTGTTGCGGAAATGTCGGTAGATGATCGGCTCGGAGACGCCGGCCTCGGCGGCGATCCGGGCCGTGGTCGTGCCGCGATAGCCGTGTTTGGCGAAGCTCTTGGCGGCGGCCTCGAGCAGTTGCCGCCGGCGATCCTCGGCCTTCATTCGGGCCACGAATGCATTCCATCGAGGTGCGGGTTCGAGTGCGTCCTGAGACCCCGAACACCGACCGGGTGGAAGGACGCACGCTTCGTTCCCACGTCGGAGCGTATTGTAACCGGCCGGCGGGCGGCCAGAAAGACGCGGAGATGGAGAACCGTTGAATCGGAACAGGACCGATTCGGGGGTTCTCCATCTCCGCCGTGGCCGTCCTACCGGAAAAGCCCGGGCGGCCCGCGTCGGGCGGATCAGTTCCCGGACACCTTGATCCGCCGCGGCTTGGCCTCGGGCCGCTTGGCGATCGTGACCGTCAGCACGCCGTTCTTGAAGCCGGCCTCCACCTTGTCAGGATCCACGCAGCCGGGCAGGTCGATGCTGCGATGGAAGCTGCCGAAGCGACGCTCGACGTAATGGTAGTCGCGGCGCTTGTCCTCCTTCTCCATTTTCTTCTCGCCGCTGATGGTCAGCGTGTTGCCGGCGACCTTGACCTCCAGATCGCCGGGCTCGACGCCGGGCAACTCCACCCGCACCATGACCTCGTCATCGGACTCGGCCAGGTCGGTTCGCAGGGTACCGCCTGTCCAGAAGTCCAGGGGATAGCCGAACGGATCACGGAAGAACCGCTCGAAGAGCCCGTCGATCTCCCGGCGAAGCCTGGGGAACGTCGCCAGTTCCCCGCCTTCGCTCCCGCCTTCCCGCTTTGCACTCCTCCACGGTATCAGGTTCATGGTTGACCTCCTTTCCGTACGGTTTGACCCGGATGTCGCTGAGAGCCGGCCGGGGTCACGACTTGACCTTGATCTTCCGGGGCCGGGCCTCCTCGGCCTTGGGCAGGTGCAGCGTCAGCACGCCGTCCTTGAGTTCGGCCTCGATCTTCTGCGCGTCGATGCCCTCGCCCACCTGGAACGAGCGATAGTAATCGCCGACCCCGTATTCACGGGTCAGGTAGCAGGTCTTCTCGACGTCCTGCCTGGGCTGGACGCGGGCGTGCAGGGTGAGCTGCCCCTGCTCGTAGCTGATCTCGAGATCATCGGCCCTGGTCCCGGGAACGTCGGCCAGCAACAGCAGTTCGTTGTCCAACTCGATGATGTCCACGCTGGGCGAGTAGACCCGCCCGCCCCGCAGGCGCTCCGGCCCGGCCGGGGCGCCCTCCTGCTTGTTGGTTCTTTCGATGGCTGCTTCGGTGGTCATGAGTCGATCTCCTTTTCCATCGCGATAGCCGTTATTGCGTTCGCCTCCGGCGGCCGGCGCTTCCCAGCGGCCGCTCGCCGTCGCCCGATGCGCCGGGCGCCGCGTCTTCCC
>JABRVU010000590.1:0-2973 GCA_039961895.1 Phycisphaerae bacterium
TGCGGACCTTCTCCAGGTCCACCGGCGCGGCGGTCTCGACGGCGGTCCCGTGCCCTCCCTGGCTGAACCACTCGCGGATCGTCTCGGCCAGCCCCACCGACAAGGTGGACATGTGGTTCGTCACCCCGGGGATATCCTCGCTCTTGCACTTGTCGATGATCGCCTTGCTGGTGACGCCCAGCTCTTTGCTCAGAATGTGCACGCGTAGTTTGTTGTCCGCCAAAACCGACCTCCCTTTATCCGACCGCCTTCACGGATCGAATCGAGCAGGTGAACCCTCCGACCACCGCGAACACCGGCGGCTCACCGGTTCCGCCCACCGTCGCCTGATCCTCTTTCGATTCGAGCGCGTTCTCAAAGCTCTCGGTTGCCCACTCCCGCTCGTCCATGGGATTCGCATCGCTCCTGAAGCGACGGGCCGGAATCCCTGCGGCGCCGCGGACCGGTTTCGCGTCCGTCGTTCTCCCGCCATTTCAGACACCTTTGGTGCCTCCCGCACCCCTTGTGGGATCGGCTTCCAGCCGGTCGGTTTCCAGGGTTGCAGGACGCACTCTTAACCCGGCTCGGTCTGAGCTTCGGCCGGTTCGGGGGTCTGGGTTTCCGCCGCCTCGACAGGGACGCCGGCCGGTTCAGCCTCGGACGCCGGCGCCTCGCCGGCCGGCTCCACCGCCGGAGCCTGCTCCGCGTCCGCGACGACGGCTTGGGCGGCGGCCGCCTCCGCGGCTTGTTTCTCCGCCGCCGCGGCCGCCTCGGCAGCCTGTCTCTCGGCGGCCAGCCGCCGGGCCTCGACGCCGGCCCTCTCCACCACCCGGGCCGCCACCGCCTCGTCCAGGTTCAGCACCTTCACCAGCGGCGCCGTGCCCACCTCCTCGACGTCCATCAGCGAGATGATGCCCATCGCCATCATCTTCTCGATCTTCTCGTTATCCATGCCCTCGATGGTCGAGAGCACCTTCTCCATGTCGTCCAGCCCCCTGTTGTATTCAACCGGCGTCAGGATATCGATGTCCCACCCGGTCAGCCGGGCCGCCAGCCGTACGTTCTGACCGCGCTTGCCGATGGCCAGCGAAAGCTGGTCCTCGGGCACCACCACCGTGGCCCGCCCCAGCTCGAAACACAGGGCCACCTCGCTGACCTCCGCCGGCTTGAGCGCGTTGGTGATCAGGATCTGCGACGATTCGTTCCAGCGCACGATGTCGATCTTCTCGCCGCCCAGCTCGGCCACGATGTTCTTGATCCGGCTGCCGCGCACCCCCACGCAGGCCCCCACCGCGTCCACCTTGGTGTCGATCGAGGAGACCGCGATCTTGGTGCGATAGCCGGCCTCGCGGGCCAGGGCCCGCACCTCGATGATCCGCTCGGAAACCTCGGGCACCTCCAGCTCGAACAGCCGCCGGATGAAGTCCGGGTGCGAGCGGCTCAGCACGATCTTCACCTGGTGCGGAGCCTCGCGCACGTCCAGGATCAGGCAGCGGATGCGCTCGCCGGGATGCTGCGTCTCGCCGGGAATCTGCTCGCTCTTGGGCAGAAAGCCCTCGGCCCGCCCCAGGTTGACCACCAGGGCTCCGCCTTCATAGCGCGAGACCGTCCCGGTCACGATGGTGCCCTTGCGCTCCAGGAACTCCTCGAAGATCGAGCCGCGCTCGGCCTCGCGGATCTTCTGGATCATGACCTGCTTGGCGGTCTGGGCGGCGATCCGCCCCAGGCTGTGCGGGTCGATGGGAGCCCCGTTGCGGCTGGCCATGATGTCCCCGGTGAGCCGGTCGATGGCCACGTTCACTTCGTCGGTCTGCCCGTATTGCTTGCGCATCGCCGAGATCATCGCCTGCTCGAGGTCCGCGAAGACCGAGTCCTTGTCGATGTTCTTGTCGCGCGAAATGCTGTCCACGATTCGAACCAGTTCGGCATTCATGACTGCACGTCCTTTGCGTCTCTCCCGGCGGTCGGCCCGCCGGCTTTTCTGATCGCGAGCGCCTTACCGTGGCACCGTCCTCGGGGGCACCGGTGTTCTACCGGCGAGAACCGCGGCCGGAATCAGCGGAAACACCGGCTCAACACCGGTGTCACCCGGCCCACGATGCCACACGCGACCCGCTGTATGTCGCTCCACAAAAACAAAAAAGTGGGACTCCTTCGGAACCCACTTTTCGAGCCGCCGGCCTTCGGACCTGCCGGCCACCGAGTGAAGGTTTTGATGACGCCTCAGCGCATCGCCAACCTCCCCACGATCCGTGGCGGACGTGCCAGCACACACGGCCAGTGCATCAACCATTCAGGCCGCACTGGCTTGATCTCCGGCACATGAAAGGCCGATGTTCACGCCTTCCGCTCCCGGCTCGAAAACGTGCACCCGGCGCATGTCCAGGCACAACGTCAGCGTCGTTCCGTCCGTCAAGCCGCCACGCGCGTCCGTCCGGCAGACGACCGTCTGGCCGTCCGAAGTCGCCACGTGGAGGTCTATCTTTTCACCCAACGGCTCCAAGGCGGTGATCCGCGCCTCAAGCCGGTTGCCCTCTCCCGCGAACCGCCCCCGGGCCGTCTCGGTCCCTTCCGCGGGTGCCAGGTCCGTCGGGCGAACGCCCAGGACGGCGTGCCGTCCGACCCACCGGCCAAGCGCCGGGTGGAAGCAATCCGGCAGCGCAAGCCTGAAAGCGCCCGCGTCGAAATGCAGCCGCCCACTTTCGGCCGATATCCGCCCGTCGAGGAAATTCATCGGCGGCATCCCGATGAACGCGGCAACAAAACGGTTCGCCGGGCGGTCATAAACCTCGCGTGGGCCGGCACATTGATAGACCGCCCCACCCCTGATCACCGCCACCCGATCGCCCACCGTCAGGGCTTCTTCCTGGTCATGGGTGACGTAAATCGTCGTAATGCCAAGCGTTCCGTGCAGCCGACGAAGCTCGGCCCTCATCTGCAACCGCAGCGTCGCATCGAGGCTGCTCAGCGGCTCATCGAACAGGAAGGCCTGAG
>JABRVU010000591.1:0-14981 GCA_039961895.1 Phycisphaerae bacterium
CTCCTCCCCGCCCGCCCAGATCGAGGGCGATTCGCGGGTGGTCCTTGACATCTCGGAGGTCAACCGCCTGCGCGACCTGACCCGCCTCCAGACCTTGAGCCGCAAGGTGGTGGTGCTGCGGGTGTCGGGTCGTGACCTGCCCGACGACCCGGCCGGCCTGGAGATGGCCGACACCATCGTCTGGGACGGCGGGGACCCGGAAGCGATGGACCTGCTCCAGCGCCAGGCGCTCATCTCCTGGGTTCATCGCGGCGGGCACCTGGTCCTGGCCGTCAGCCGTAACTGGCAGCAACTGGCCCGCAGCAAGTTCGGCGAGCTGCTGCCGGCCGCGCTGAGCGGCACGGCCTCGATGACCGACATCGACCCGGCCTGGAACGCGGAGATGTTCGGTGGGGCCGCCATCGCGTTCCAATTGCCGCTTACCTATTGTCCGGTGACGACGGCCGCGCTGCGTCCGGACGCCATCCCCATCCTGCCGGCCAGGCCCGCCGGCGCGACGCCGCTGCTGGCCGCCTATCGCCCGGTGGGACGCGGGCACGTCGTCCTGGTGACCGCCGAGCTGCGCGAGCTGCTCGACCCGCGGCGACAGACCAACTTGCAGACCGAGGTGCTGTTGCGCAAGCTGGTCGGCCTGCGCCACGAGGAGCCCGTGAACCCCGGCAACGTCCCCGCCCTGCGGTTCGACCTGTTTCAGTTCATCGAGCAGCGCACCGGCTTCCAGGTCACCACGCAGCTCTACCTGCTGTTCGCGTTCCTGTTCGTGGCCGGCTACGTCCTGGTGGCCACCGGGGGGTGCTGGGTCTGGCTCAAGAAGCGCCGGATGATCCACCATTCGTGGGTGGCCTTCGCCGCGGTGGTGCTGGTCGCCAGCGTGACCAGCCTGGGGGCGGTGCACCTGATCCGCGGGGTCGGGCACCGCGTGCAGGAGCTGACCCTGGTGGACGCGGAGGCGGGCTCGGACCAGGGGATGGCGTTGTGCTATTTCGGGCTCAAGACGGCGGTGCACACCAGCCTCGATCTGCACATCGCCACGCGCGGCCGGTCGGTCGAGGAGATGCCCGAGGGCTCGACCGGGCTCAAGCCGCTGGGGCCCAACACCGACGTCCTGACCCTGGGCGGGGGGCGCTTCCGGGCCGGGCAGCGCTACGAAGTGCTGGCCGGGCTGGGCGAGCTGCGCAACGTGCCTCTGCGGGCCACACTCAAGCAGTTCGAGGGCTTCTGGCGCGGGACGCTGCCCGGGCAGTTGAACGCCGCGCTGAAACGGCGGCGCGAGGGGGTCCATCCGGACAGTTGGATCCAGAACGACCTGGGCACCGACCTGCGCGACTGTTACCTGCTGTATCCCAGCGAGGGGCTCGGCTGGCCGGACCGCTTCGCCATCAACATCCGCTGCTACCGGATCGGGACGCTGCCCAAGGGCAAGCGCCTGCGGCTGGGGGACCTCAAGGAAGTGCAGGCCGAAGACCCCGTCGCGCCGGGTAGCGGCGCCGGCGCCAACAAGCCCGGCCCCGCCGACCGGCCCAGCGACCTGCGCGACGCCCCCCGGGCCTGGACCCGGGCGTTCGTCCGGCGGACCGACGACTTCTATGACATGAACGCCGAGGAGCTCAAACGGGTGGACCTGGGACAGTTGAACAACGCCCTGATGACGTTGACCATCTTCGATGAGATCGAGCGTTCGGCCCGGGTCCAGATGGCCCGCTCGCAGGGTCAGCAGATCGACCGGTCGCTCAAGCTCAACAACCGGACCGCCCTGCTGGTCGGCTTCAGCGAGGACCCCGGCCCGGCCTGGCTGTGCTGGCGGACGCCGGGCGAGGCCCGTGGGCGGTGGCGGGCCATCCCCTCCGAAAACGACCGCCGCGTGGTGTATCGGATCACCATCCCGATCGGGGAGTGAGGATTCACCGCCCGGCCACCGGAGGCACGGAGAAGAATGCATGATTCTCGCCGGGGATATTACCAAGGGAATCATCGCCGCCGCCATCGATCCGCGCCGGCCGACTCGGCCCCGGACCCCTGGAGTCCGCGTACGAGGAGTGTCTTGGCCACGGGTTCCACGGTGTGGGTTGCTCGCTTCGGCGTCAGTCGTCCTCGCCGGTAGGTTCTCTGGTTGTGGGGACGCACGCTTATGGATTTCGACGCACCGGTTTCGAATGAGGGCATCGTGAGAAGAGTTCCCGGTGCGTCTTTTCGTCGTGGTCCGCGTGTCCGCGTGGTGAGTCCTTGATCATCGAAACCATCAACCTGACCAAGCGCTACGGCGAGCTGGTCGCCCTGAACAACCTCCACCTCAACATCGAGGAGGGGGAGTGCTTCGGGTACATCGGCCCCAACGGCGCCGGCAAGACCACCACCATCAAGATCCTGGCCACGCTCCTTCAGCCCACCTGGGGCGAGGCCCGGGTGTGCGGGTACGTGATCGGGTACCAGTCGCGGAAGATCCGCCCGCTGATCGGCTACGTGCCCGACTTCTTCGGCGCTTATCAGGACATGGTGGTCTCCGAATACCTGGAGTTCTTCGCCAGCGCCTACGGGATCACCGGGCAGCAGCGCACCCGCATCGTGGGCGACGTGCTGAGCCTGACGGACTTGAGTTACAAGCAGGACGCCCTGGTCGATTCGCTCTCCCGGGGCATGAAGCAGCGGCTGTCCATCGCCCGGGTGCTGCTGCACGACCCCCGGCTGCTGCTGCTGGACGAGCCGGCCAGCGGGCTGGACCCGCGGGCCCGCATCGAAATCCGCGAGCTGCTCAAGGAGCTGCACCGCATGGGCAAGACCATCGTCATCAGCTCGCACATTCTGCCCGAGTTGGCCGACCTGTGCTCGACGGTGGGCATCATCGAGCGCGGCGAGCTGCTGTTCCACGGCTCGGTCAAGGAGGCCACCCGCCGGGCGAAGATGGGCACGCGGGTGCAGGTACGCGTGGCCGACAGGCTGGACCTGGCCGCCCAGGTGATCGGGCGGCTCGAACCGGTCAAGAGCGTGCAGTTGAACGACGGGCACCTGTCGGTGGAGTTGCGCGAGGACGTGCACGATTTTTCGTTTCTGGCCCGGGCCCTGATCGAGAACCGCTTCGCGCTCCAGGAGCTCAAGGAGGAGGAGGTCAACCTGGAGACGGCGTTCCTGCGGCTGACCAAGGGCATCGTGCAGTAAGAACCGCGGGCCGGGCGGCGAAGGAACGGTGGCGGGCTTTCCACCGACGGGTGTCTGATGGCCGAAAACCCAGAACGGAACCCTGAGAACTGGAAACCAGGCATGAGACGACTGCTGTTTTTCAACGTGGTCATGGGGCTGGCCGTGCCGGTCTGGGCCCAGGCGCCCGCCGGACCGGCCGACGCGGAGGATCCCGACGATCAGCCCAGCCCCTATGGGATCCGCTTCACGCCGGGCATGGCCCGCGGGCTGGCCACCGTCTTCACCCGCCAGGTGCTGGTCCGCCATTACGAGATGGACGAGGCCAGATCCGAGGAGGCCATCGAAGTCCTGACCCGCCGGTTCATGAAAACGGCGCACGCCAACAACGAAAAGGGCCAGGAGTTCTTCGAGTGGGCCCTGACCGAGGCCCTGCGCTTGCAGACCGAGGAGTCCGCCCGGCGCAGTCCGGGCATGCCGGTCGAGTTCGGCCAGGGCATGGCCCAGCGGGTCCTGCCCATGATGCCGGTGGTCCGCGAGTTCATCGACGGCACCGCCCAGGACATCAGGCCCTTCCTGGGGCTCAAGGCCCAGCTCAAGCTGACCGGCGAGCTGACCGTGTTCAAGATGGGGCTGGACGCCTTCGAGAAGAACATGGAGAAGTGGGCGAGGGGCGAGGTCGACCCCTTCTCGGATCCCTTCCGGCCCGACGAGAACCAGGAGATCAGGAAGGACGAGCAGGGCCAGTCCCGGGAGCTCAAGGACGCCCGGCAGAACGCCGAGGCCTGGTCCAACCGTCCGCCGGGCGGCGAATGGGACGCCTACGTGAACGAGGCCAAGAAATACTACGAGTTCGATGCCTCGCAGTCGGCGACGGCGGATTCGATTTTGCGCGACTACAAGGCCCGGGCGGCCATCGCGGTCGGCGACGACGAGGCCTGGAAGGCCCGGCTCTACCGCAACCGGCTGTGGGCCCAGTTCGCCTGGCAGTTGCCCGGGCGCTGGAACAACCCGCTGCGGACGCTGGTGGACCGCGACTACGAGAAGATGCGCGAGCCGATCGAGGCCCTGGGCGAGGAGCTCAAGCAGCGGATCGACGAGGTGGCCACGGCCGCCCAGCGCGAGGCCGCCGCCCGGCGCATGCAGGCCCTGCTGGTGGAGAAGGGCTTCGGCCCCGAGCAGCTCAAGTCGGCCTCCAGCCGCCCGCCGGCCTTATCGGAGGCCGACCAGTGAAACGATTCCCGCGCGCCTGGATGACTTTAGCCGTGCTGGCCGCCGTGGCGTCCGTCGGCCGCGGGCAGAGCCGGCCCGTCTCCGACGAAGAGCTCTTGCGCCCCACCCAGCGCGGCCTGCGCATGAACCCGGTCATGGCCCGGTCGTTCATGCGGCTGTGGGTCGGGAACGACGACATCTGGAAGGACCTGAACCTCAGCCCCGAGCAGCAGCGGCAGGTCGCCGACGCCCTGGCCCGGCGGACCATGAACATGGCCCGCAACAGCGGCCCGGAGATCCGCGACGGCATGGAGTTCCTCTTCGAGAGCATGATCGTCTCGGAGGGCAACATCGAGAAGCTCGGCCCGCAGCGCAGCCGCGAGCTGGGCGAGAAGCTCCTGCCGGTGGCCCGCATGGGACGCGAGTGGCTGGGCGGCGTGGTCGATGACGCCCGGCCCTTCCTGACCGACCAGCAGCTCAAGATGCTCGAGGAGGAGGTCTCCTGGGCCGGCAGGAAGGCGGAGAACTTCGAGAAACGCCTCAACCAGTGGGCCCAGGGCCAATACCAGGAGAACGACAACCCCTTCGACGAACTGGAGAGCAACGAGGGCCGTCCCGACCGAGCGCGGCAGAGCGAACCGATCCGCAACGCCCGGCGGATGGCCGAGTGGGACATGCGCCGGCTCAGCGACTGGGAGTGGAGCCGGCTGTTCGCGGGGCTGGCGGTCCTGTTCAAGTTCGACCCGCAGCAGCGGGCCCGGGGGCAGGCCATCCTCGACGCCTACCGCAGGAAGGCCGACGCGATCATGACCCCCGAGTGGAGGGAGCGCGTGCTGCTCAACCGGATGCTGTACAACACGCGCTGGCAGTTGGGCAACGACGTGCCCAAGGGGCCGTGGCAGCATCAGCTCGAGCGCGAATACAAGGAGGCCACCCGCCCGATCACCGACCTGACCGACGGCCTGGTCCGCGAGCTGCTGGCCCTGGTCACGCCCGAGCAGCGGGCGGCGGCCGTCGAATCCATCCGGGCCGTCGCCGAGAAGCACGGGCTGGTCCTCGAAGACGCGGACCTGGCCCTGTTGTGGCTGACGCCCCCGCCGGCGACGGCACCGGTGGAAGGAGAGCATGCGGGACAGTGAGAAAGCGGGAAGCGCCGCAGCGGGCGCGTGGAGACCGGACGAATGAGCGAGGCCGGGAGGTTGTGCCAGACGCGATGGCGCCCCGCTCGCGGACGCTCGCGCCCATGCCCTCCGTTCCGCCCTCCTGCGTTCCATCTCTGCCTCGCGTGTCCGGCTGGGGGTGACCTGAGGGCGACATGAACGCGATCGTCCAGGACGTGGGGTTGGCCCTCTGGCGGCTGCTGCCCGCCAATCCCATCGTGCTGCGCGTCGTGCAGGTGGGCAGCAAGCGCGTTCAGCACCTGTGGGCCCGGATCGGCTACCTGCTCATCCTGCTGGGGGTGATGACCTGCATCTACCTGTTTTCGAGTCCGCGGGGCGGCACGCTGGCCGACATGGCCAAGAGCGCCACCGGCATCTTCGAGACCATCTCGGTGCTGCAACTGGCCATGATCTGCCTGATGGCCCCGGTGTTCACGGCCAGCGCCATCTCGCAGGAGAAAGACGCCGAGACCTTCAACGTCCTGCTGACCACCCCGCTGACCAACGCCCAGATCGTTCTGGGCTCGCTGATGAGCCGGCTGTTCTTCGTGCTCATGCTGCTGCTGTCGGGCCTGCCCATCTTCTGCATCACCATGCTCTACGGCGGCGTGACCGCGCGGCAGGTGTTCCTGAGCCTGGGCATCGCGGCGGCCACCGCGGTCATGACCGGGGCCCTGGCCATTCTCATCAGCGTGGTGCGGGTGGGCACGCGGGGCACGATCTTCTCGTTCTACGTGGGCAACGCCTTCTTCCTGATCGCCGGCTACGCCCTGGGGCAGTGGCGGGGGACGTTCGTGGCCGCCTCCATCGACCCGATCACCGGGAAGGGCATGAGCCTGCTGGCGCTCATCCACCCGTTCCTGGCCCTGGAGGTGGCCCTGGGCTGGACGCCGGCGCCGGACGCGGCCAGCGTGGCCCATTTCGCCTGGCCGCTCAACCGCATGTTGCCCGCGCCGCACGCGGCGTTCATGCTGTTGATGACGCTGCTTTCCACCGCCATGGTGGTCTTCTCGACCTTTTTCGTCCGTCGGGGGATCAAGCAGGGCGAGGTGACGCTGCTGACCCGGATCGGCCGGCTGTTCTCGGTCAAGCCGCCGGAGGGCGAGCGCCGCCGGCGGCCGCGGCGGGTCTGGTCCAACCCGGTGGCCTGGCGCGAGGCGGTCACGCGGGCCAACGCCGCCAGCAGCAGCCTGGTCCGCTACGGCTACGTCGGGCTGGGCGCGGCCGCCGGGGTCGCCTACCTGTGGGCCCTGCTGGCCAGGGAGTTCTCCAGCGTCGGCGACGCCCGGGCCTGGCTGCTGGGCATCGTGCTGCTGGAGTTCGGGACCGTGCTGCTGATGGCCGTCAACACCGCGGCGACGGCCATCACCCGCGAACGCGAGGCCGGCACCATGGAGCTGCTGCTGACCACCCCGCTGACCAGCCGCTACATCGTGTCGGGCAAGCTGCGCGGGCTGGTGAGCTTCGCCCTGCCGCTCATGGCTGTCCCGGCCCTGACCGTGATCGCGGTGGCTTGCTTCGACGGGCTGCGTCCGGCGTTCGCGCCGGATGACGTCGTCTCGGTCACGTCGGCGATCCTGCTTCCGCCGCTGCTGGCGGTGTACGCCGCGTTCACCTGCCTGCTGGGCCTGCACCTGTCGCTCAAGAGCAGGCGTTCGGTGCAGGCCGTCCTGGCCAGCGTGGCCATTCTGCTGGTGATGGGGTTCGGGCTGTTCACCTGCGCGATGGCCGCTTCGAGCGGCCCGCCGCAGCTGGGTGCCCTGCTCGCCCCGCTGACCTTCGTGACCGCGATCGTGTTCGTGCTCAACCCGGACGAGATGCTGACGATGTCCGGCACCGGCGCGCGGGCCGAGGTCGAGTTCCTCATGGCCGTCGGGACGGCCATCGCCCTGGGTCTGTACGGCGCGATCGTCGCCGGCACCTACCGCTCCATGGTCACCAACTTCGACATGATCGTCCGCAAGCAGTCGAAGTAGGGTTCGGCGATCGCGGTTCAGCGGGATTCAGCGGAGAAGGCCCGAACCGCTCGGGACTTGCTGATCGCCGGGGGTTGAGCCCTTTCCTTCAGCCCGTCGGGAAGGCGGGCAGTTCAAAGCCCTTCCGCCGCGGACGCGAACGCAGCCCGTCGGCCTCGTCGTCGCCGATGAAACGCTCGGCCCTGGGGTCCCATCTCAACCTGCGGTTCAGGTCGCGGCAGATGTTGATCAGGTGGCAGATGGTATTCGAGCGGTGGGCGGTCTCGACGTCGGCGCGGGGCGGCTTGCGGGTGCGCATGGCCTCGAAGAAGTCGCGGATATGCTCGACCACCTCGCCGGGGATGTTCGAGTCCTGCCGCGGCGGGCCGCCGGTCAGCAGGTCCGGCGGATCGCAGCGGTAATCGCCGCGCACGATCTCGACCCTGCCCTTCTCGCCGATGAAGATCGCGCCGAGGTCGTCGAGCTGCGGCTTGCGACGCGGCCCGTGGCACTTGAGCAGCGTGCCGTTCTCGTACCGCAGCGTGACCTTGACGATGCCCTGCTCGTCGGCGCCATCCGGCCAGAGTTCGACCGGCCCGGTGTCGTCGGTGCCCAAGGCGCACTGCACCTGGTCGAGGGCGTGCGTGCCCCAGCCGCTCACCCCCCAGCTCACGCCGCCGCCGTCGTAGTCGCGCCAGCGCGACCAGCCGAATTGCAGATCCTTATGGTAGGGACGCAGCTCGGTCTGGTTGCACCACTGGTCCCAGTCCAGCCCGTCCGGGCGGGGCTGTTCGGGCCGCGGTTTCCAGGTCTCCGGCGGCAGAAAATTGCAGGCCAGCACCTCGCGGACCTTGCCGATGGCCCCCTCGCGGATGCGCCGGCTGGCCCAGGCGTTGATGGGGATGGAGCGCTGCTGGGTGCCGACCTGCAAGACGCGCTGATACCTCTTGACGGCCAGGCGCAGGACCTGCCCCTCGGCGATGGTGAGCGTCAGCGGCTTCTCGGCGTAGACGTCGAGCCCGGCCTGCATGGCGTGGATGCAGATCAGGGCCCGGGCGTGCGTGGTGGTGGGAACGAAGACCGCGTCGAGCTTCTCTTTCTCGAACAACTCGCGGTATTGGCCGTACTTGCGGACCTTGTCGCCGTCGGGCAGTTCCCTGGCCCGCTCGTCGCAGCGCGGGCGGTAGCAGTCGGCCAGGGCCACCAGGTCAGCCTGGTCGGAGAGCTTTTCGGTGGTCATCAACTGCCGGGCCCGCCCGCCGCAGCCGACGAACCCGACCTGGATGCGGTCATTGGCCCCCAGCCGCCCCGGCCGGGCCAGCACCCCGGAGGGCACCCAGTAGGGGATCGAGAAGCCTGCCGCCGCCCCGCGAAGAAAGGTGCGTCGCTTCATGGCCGTGCTCCCGCTGCGAATCAAGATGCGTTCATCAGCCCGGCGGAGAGGTTCCGCCGCTGACGGACGGTTCATCCAGAATAACCGGCCGCACTTCGCCCGACAACGGCGTTATTCCTCGCGCGGCTCGCGGCGGGCGCCTGTTTTCAGGAGCGGTTTCAAGCCGCGATCGCAGGCGTATAATGTTGCGAACCACGGGACGAAACCCCGGGCAGGGAACGCGAGAGGGAATCTGGACGGATCGGGTCGTGGCCCCGCGGGTGCGTCCGGCCGTGGTTCTTGTGACCGCGTTTTCGGAAAGACCCTGAGGATCATGAGCGAGTCGGCCTTTGTACTGATCGTGGAAGACCCCCCTGACCAGGTCGAGCCCCTGGTCCGCGGGCTGCGCGAGCAGGGACATCATCCCTCGGTGGTGGCCTCCCTGGAAGACGCATTGGACAGCATCCGCACGCGCCGCCCGGACGTCATCATCGCCGACGCGCAACTGGCCGGCTCGGGCAACGGCGCCCGGCTGATCCGCGAGTCCAAGCGGCTGGCGCCCGACGCCGAGATCATCATCCTGTCGCCGGACGCGGACGCGGCCGACGCGAGCCGGAACCTGCCGGCCCGGACGGACGTCTTCGACTACCTGCCCCGCCCGGTGGACGTCGAATCGGCCGCCGCCGCCGTCTCCCGGGCCGCCGAACGGGCCCGGGGCAACCGCCTGCTCCGCGAGTCCCGGCTGCACACCGAGTTCGAGGGCATCGTCACCGCCAACGAACACATGATCCGTATTCTCCGCCGGGTCGAGCGGGTGGCCGACAGCAAGCTCACCGTGCTGGTGCTCGGCGAGACCGGCACCGGCAAGGAACTGGTCGCCCGGGCCATCCACCGGCGCTCGCCGCGCAGGAACCGGCTCTACCGCACCATCAACTGCGCCGGGCTCAACGAGAACCTGCTGGAAAGCGAGCTGTTCGGCCACGTGAAGGGCGCCTTCACCGGCGCGGTCGCCGACCGCAAGGGGCTGTTCGAGGCCGTCGACGGCGGGACGCTGTTCCTCGACGAAGTCGGCGACATGCCCATGCCCATGCAGGCCAAGCTGCTGCGCACGCTCGAGAACGGCGAGATCATCCCGGTGGGCTCGAACGAGATCCGCCACGTGGACGTGCGCGTGGTGGCCGCCACCCGCCGCAACATCCGCGAGATGGTGGACGCCGGCGAGTTCCGCGACGACCTGTTCTACCGGCTCAACCAGGTGGTCATCCGCCTGCCGGCCCTGCGCGAGCGGCGCGAGGACATCCCCCTGCTGGTGAAGCACTTCATCGAGGTGGCGGCCACCAACCACGGCAAGGAGATCCAGTCGATCCACCCGGAGGTCATCCGGCACCTGGCCGCCCACTCCTGGCCGGGCAACGCCCGCGAGCTGCGCAGCGTGATCGAGGCCATGGTGGTGGAGGCCGAGGGCTCGACGCTGACCGTCGGGGACCTGCCCGAGGAGCTTCGGGCCAGCACCCAGATCGTGCCCGCGGGGCTGCCCAACCCGGCCGGGCTGCCCAACACCGCCGGGCTGACCATGGAACAGCTCGAAAGCCTGCACATCGCCAACACGCTGAAGATGACCGGCGGCAACCGCGAGAAGACCGCCAAAATGCTGGGCATCGGGGCCCGCACGCTGTACCGCAAACTGCGCGAGTACGGCCTGCAGTAGGGGTGCGTTCGACCACCCCCTTGGCACCGGCGTTCCGCCGGCGTGACCTCGGGGTTTCGGGATGCACGCCGGGACCGAAGCGCTCCGACTTATGCGCGGCGGAGCGTTCCCGCTTGCGTGGCCCCACCTCTTTGCATAGCCTGCTGACGGTTCCTGACCAGCCACCCGGGAACGCGGGAGGATCAACCATGCATCATCGACGCCTGATTCGCGGTTTTCTGACCTGCCTGGTCGCGTGGTCGTCTTCGGCGGCGGCGCGGGCCGACGGCCTGGACGACCTCTTCCGCCTGCGCGAGGCCCGGACCCGCCGCGTCTCCAGCGCCGACCCCAACTGGCGGGACGGCAACGGCGACTGCCGCGGCATCGAGCCGGGCCAGACGCTGACCATCGCCGACGTGCAGGGGCCGGGCATCATCCGGCACATCTGGTTCACCATCGCGGCCGACGACCCGGAGTACGGCCGGTCCCTGAGCCTGCGCATGTACTGGGACGGCGCCGAGCAGCCGGCCGTCGAGACGCCCATCGGCGACTTCTTCACCATCGGTCATGGCCGTCTGCAACCCATGACCTCGCTGCCGGTCGCGGTCTCCTCCGAGGGCCGGGCCCTCAACTGCTACTGGCCGATGCCCTTCGGCAGGAGCGCGAAGATCACCGTCACCAACGACTCGAAGCAGTATCGCGTGGGCTGCGTCTACTGGTACGTCGATTACGAGGAGGTGGACGCCCTGCCGGCCGACGCGGCCTACTTCCACGCCCAGTATCGCCAGGAATACCCGGCCACGATGGGGCAGGACTACCTCATTCTCGACGCCGTCGGCCGCGGGCACTACGTGGGGACGGTACTCTCGTCCGTGGCCCGCACCGCGAGCTGGTTCGGCGAGGGCGACGACCGCTTCTTCATCGACGGGGCCGAAGAACCGCAGCTCCGCGGCACCGGCACCGAGGATTATTTCTGCGACGCCTGGGGCTTCCGGCAGTTCAACCAGCCGTTCTACGGCGTGCCGGTCTGGGACGGCTACGAGGTCGGCGACCGGGTCAGCGCCTACCGCTGGCACATCAACGACCCGGTGCACTTCAGGAAGTCGCTCAAGGTCACCATCGAGCACAAGGGCGTGATGTTCGACCAGGCCGGCAAGGTCATCTCCGGCTTCATGGAGCGGCCGGACCTGTTCAGCTCGGTGGCCTTCTGGTATCAGACCGGCCGGGCCAAGCGCTTCGCCGAACTGCCGCCGGCCGAGCAGCGCGTCGTGCCCCGGCGGGTGATCGAGCTGGAGGGCCTGGCGAAGGACGCTCGGCCCGCGCCGAGCAACACCCCGGTCGAGCCCCAGGACGGCGGGTACAGCGCCGGCAAGCACCTGTGGGCCCGCTTCGCAGAGGATGGCGGGACGCTGACCGTGCCGATCAAGCTGGACAAGCCGCTGGCCGGCATCGCGCGGTTGAAACTGACTCGATCCTGGGACTACGGGACGTGGCGGATCACGCTGAACGGGCGGACGCTGCCGGGCGCGGAACGGGTCGATCTCTACTCGGCCACGATCGTGCCCCTCGAGCTGAAGGTCGGCGCGATCGACCTGCCCGCGGGCACGCATGAACTGAAGTTCGAATGCCTGGGCAGGAACGCGGCCTCGGCCGGATACTTCCTGGGGGCGGACGTGATCACCGTGAGCGAGGTGACGCCCTACACTACTGAAAAGAAGTGACCGATGCGCCGATTATCGCCGCGCGTGCATCATTCGACGGTCGCCGGCCTGATCCCGCTGGCCGCGGTTCTTTCGGCGTGGGCGGCGCCGGCCGGCACGCTTCCGGCCGGGAGCTCCGCGCCGCCCGCCGACGTCCTGCCCTGGAAACTGCCCGAGCAGACCAGCCCCGAGATCCGGGCGGTGCAGCGCCGGCTCTATCACCTGGCCATGATGCAGGCCCGCTTCGCCCTGGGGCAGGTCCACCCCTGGGCTGAAGATCCGCGCCTGTTGCTCGTGTCGGAGAGCAAGAGCGTCGAGCTGGGCGTCCGCCCGAATACGGCCACGGTCGAGGGGCTCTCGTTCCTGTATCGCCACGGGCCCTACGACGAAAAAATCGTGGGCGTGAGGCGGGAGACCCTGTTCCACGACGTCATCATCCCCATGATGCGTTATCTCGCCACCACCCATGTCACCGGCCCAAGGCCCACCAGCGACGGCAAGAAATGGGGCCAGGTCAAGAAACCCACCCATGAGCAATCCACCTACTGGGCGTCGATGCTGGGCCGGGCGGCGTGGTGGAACTGGGATGAACTGCCTCGCGACCTTCGCGACGACGTCCGGCGGGTGGTGGCCTACGAGGCCGACTGGGTGGCCGCCAATCCCCCGCAGTTCCGGCTCGATTACGACACCAAGTCGGAGGAGAACGCCTGGCACTGCACGGTGCTCAGCTCGGCGCTGCTGATCCTGCCGAACGATCCGCGCCGCGAGAAATGGGAGAAGACCATCCAGCGTTACGCCATCGGCTCCTACCTGCGCCCGGCCGATAAGGCGTCAACCACCATCGTGGACGGCCGGCCGGTCTCCGAGCAGTTTGAGGGGGCCAACATCTTCGATGATTTCACGCTGGAGAACCACGGATTCGTCCACCCCGATTACATGGGCGCGTTCAGTCTCACGCTGGGGCTCATGGCCGATTACCTACTCACCGGCCGCAAACCCCCGGAAGCCTTTGTCTACAACGTGGCCGACCTATACGCCAACCTCAAGTGGCTGGCCATGCCCGACGGATGCAACGTCTTCCCCAATGGCCAGGACTGGGAGCTGTTCAAGGCCCCCGACTGGATGGACGTGCACGCTCCCGCGGCCGTCTTCCTGAAGGACCCGCACGCCTGGTCCAACTTCCTGAACTGCCTGCGGACCGCCGAAAGGATGCAGGCCCGCGACCCGACCGGCCCGGTCTACGCGCCGCAGGACTACTATTACTTCGGCCTCCAGCACGAGCTGCTCTATCAGTTGGTTCACGAGTGGATGACCCTGCAAGTCGCCGGCGAAATCGTGGATCGCCCCACGCCGATCCTGGGCCTGAAGCGCTGGGAGAACGGCCGGGTCGTCGTCCATCGCACCCCCCTGGCCGTCCATACGCTGAGCTGGGGCGCTCGGGTCATGGTCCAGTGCGTGCCGGTGCGGCTGGACTACGCCGTCTCGCCCGAACCCGAGAACGGCGTCGGCCACGTGCTGCTGGCCGGGCAGAAACGAGGCGACCCCCTGCGCGTGGCTCAGGACAGGCGGGCTCCGCTGCACGACGCGCGGATCCGTGAAACGCCCGACGGCTTCGCCGCGGACCTGGTGCTCGACCACGGTCCCGGCGCCGTCCGCGCGGAACTGCACGTGGAATCCAGGGCCGACGGCCGGTTGCTGCTGCGCGAGAAGCTGACCGCGCTGAAGGACGTGACCACGGCCGAGATCGCCACCGGCCTCATTGGCCTGCTCAACAACCCTGCATGGGTCTACCAGAAGGGCGGCCGGACCATCACCCTCGACGGACAGGCCGAGAAGATCGCCCCGCTCAGCGGAAAGCTGATCGAGGGCCGTCAGGTCAGGCACATCGACGTGGACGGCATCCTCGAAATCACCAGCCCGGCGCCGCTGCGCGTGCGCTATGCCGGTGCAAATGAAATCGAGCGCGGCCGGGCCACCGACCGGCTTTACCTCAATGACCTGGGCGGCGAACGAAGCTGGAGGCAAGGCCAGGTGATCTCGCAATACCAGGCCACGATCGGGCCGGCGGGAAAGTGAGAAACCGGGAGAGTTTCGGGGTTCAGAGGACGGGAAGGACAGGACCGGAGACGTTGAGGACGTTGAGCGCGCATCCTCCTGAAACCCGGCTTGCAACCGGGTTTCAGACGTGCAGCAGGGCGAGGAATTCCGTGTTGCCCTTCCGCCCGGCGATGGGGCTCTCGATCAGGGCGTCGAAGTGCAGGCCCAGCTCGTCCAGCCGGCCGCGGACCGCGTCGAGGACCGCCGGGACGTGCTCCGCCGGCAGTACGCCGTCTCGAAGCCGGGCCCGATCGGCCTCGTAATGCGGCTTGATGAGGGTGATGATCCGCCCGCCGGGCCTGAGCAGCCCGACGGCGTGGGGCAGGATGCGATGCTGCGGCGTCCAGCCCACGTCGATGGTCACCAGGTCCACCGCCTCGGGCAGCCGCACGTGCATGGCGTTGGTCCGCTCCATCACCACCACGCGGGCGTCATGGCGCAGCGCCCACGCCAGCGTGCCGTAGCCGGTGTCGATGGCATAGACCCTCGCCGCCCCGCGTTGCAGGAGGCAATCGACGAACCCACCGACGTTGCTGCCCAGGTCGGCGCAGACCCACCCGCCCGGTTCGAGCCGGAAGGCCTCGAGGGCCGCGGCCAGCTTGTGCCCTCCGCGGCTGACGAATCGTCGGTCGGCGGGCGGCATGGGCGTCGGGAAGGTCAGGCCAC
>JABRVU010000592.1:0-3398 GCA_039961895.1 Phycisphaerae bacterium
CGGCGATCAGGCTGGCGAACGACGCCGACGTGTCCCGCCACAGGAAAATCCCGAAACGATCCACGATCAGGCCCGGACCGCTGAAGGGCGTGACGATGGTGGCCGGGTCGGCGTCGTCGCCGCCGGGCCGGCCGTCCGCGCCGGTCGCGTTGATGGGCAGGGGTTGGCCGTCGTGCAGGATCCGCAGACGCGCCCGGCGGGCGGGCCCGTCGTAGCGAACCTCGGCGGTCAGCCATTCATCCAGCGGCAGGGGGGCCTCGCCGGCCTCGTCCAGGGCCGTCTCCGACCCGAACGCGAAGTGGATCGCGCCGGCGTAGCCGATGCCAGTGTCGCTCTGAATGATCGTCACGCCCGCGCTGGGGCCGCCGAACAGGGTCACGTTGGGGTAGTAGTCGAAGGAGAGCAGGTCGAACGAACCCTGCCCGTTCAGGCCGTAGACCCGCTCGTGGCCGGTGGTCGCGGCGTTCATCAGACCGAAGGCGATCTGGGCGTATCGCCGCGGGTCGGCCACGAAGCCGCTGCTTTTCAGGCGGAAGACGGCCTCGAAATCGAATGAATCGCTCTGGTTCAGCGGGCGGCACAACCGTCGCACCAGCCGGGCGGTCGGGTGCAGCGAGTTGTAGCGGGCCAACAGGACGCGCTCCGCCGGCCGATAGACGAACCGCGACGGGTCGCCGTCGTGCACCTCGAACCGGCCGGCGGCGATGGGATCGTCGTCGAAGGTTTCGACGAAGCCGGCCTCGGCGCGCGCCGCCAAGGCCGGCCACAGGACCGGGATGAACGCGAGCCACCCTGGGCGCAGCGGCGCGATCATGAAACCCTCACCCCCGCCCTTGCATCGCCGCGAAACGAAGTTGCCGGCCCTTCAGGTCACGGGGCCGGTTGCGGCGACCCACCGCCAGCGACGCGGGCCACAGCAGGACCAGCGTCAGCGGCTCGGGAACGGAGGCGAAGGCGTCGATTTCCAGAGGCGTGGCGGACAGGTTGCTGATGCGCACGTAGGACACCTGGGTCAGGCCGGCGGGTTGACCGCCGGCGGCGACGGCCAGGCTGATGTCCACCGGCGCCCCGCCGCCCGAGCCGGCATAGAGAGCCAGGGCCTGCGCGAAGGTCAATCCCGAAAAGTCGCTCACCTTCAACGCCGGGTTCACCGGAACGCGGAAGTCGGTCGGGACCTGTCCCGGTGTTTCGGCGAAGGGGGCCGCGTCGAGATACCCTTGCGTGGGAAAGAGCCCGCTCTCCAGGGCTCCCGGCACCTCGAAGAAGTTCACTCCGTCGGCGCTGACTTCGAGCCGGCCGGTGCCGTCCACGTAGAGCTGCGCCGGGTTGGAGAGCGTGCCGTCCGGGTAGCTGCCCACGAAGAAGTTGTTCGAGAACACGATCAGGTCCGCGCCGAAGGGATGCGCGGGATGGTCGGTGACCGGCTCGTCGAACCGGACGGTCAGCGAACCGCCCTCGGCGAGCTGGACGATCTGCGAGCCCAGGAACGGCGGACTGAGGAGGGACACCACCGAGGGAAAGAGTTCGTGATCGGTGAACCGCGCCGGCTCGCCCAGGGCCGCCTGCGGGTTCGTGTAAGGGGCGCTGGCGCTGGCCCCGGGCAGGTAGCTTTCGACGTGATCGGCCCACGGATCGGCCGCGAAGGCCGGACGACCGACGGTGACAAGCAATGCAAAGACGAAGACGCGGATGGCGGATCGCGTTTCCCCGTCCCATCGCTTCCTTTCTACCCTGACCGGACCGCGCGGGCTGAAGCCCGCGGCTCTTTTCCCTCGCCCCTCGACGGGACCCTCAACCCCGAACCCTGAACCCTTCACGTTCGACATGGCCGATCCTTTCCGTGGCCGACCTCGGGCCACAAAAAAACCCGGTGCCCTCGGGACACCGGGAATCGCCACGTCGCCGTCCAAAACGCAAGCGGGACCGCGAGCCGGCCAGAATGAATGGCCGATGAGCGGTCCCGGGCTGCCAGCACAGCGCCCAGGCCCGGGGCACATGTAACACCATCACGCTCGCAGGCAGGTCTTCTGGCTTACGGAGGAGGCGAGACGACATGTCTCCATATCGCTCGCGTCCGGCCGGGCCTTCTCATCCCTGCGGTGCGCGCCCCGTTTCAGGGCGGCCCGCGGAGGACAATGGCAGTTCCTCGGCCGGTACTCCGATTACAGCGGCGGGTCCGCGGTGGCTTTTCACCACGCTTCCCTTTTCATTCCGCGACGCGGAAACCTGCAATCGTGCACGTATTCACTTGTCGTCAGCGCGGTCATCATACGCCGGCCGGACGCGATGTCAACACCCCGCTTGCGGTTTTTTCGCCGCGCGGACGCGAAAAACAACGGATCGGACTACGAAGGCGTCCTGAGGGCCCGCTTGAGGACCTTGCCGGTCGGCCCGTGAGGCAGCTCCCGGCGGACGTGCACCTGCCGGGGAACCTTGAAGCCGGCCAGATGATCGCGGCAATAGGAGCGCAGCTCATCGCCGGAGACCTCCAGCCCTTCGCGCAAGGCCACGTAGGCCACCACCACCTCGCCGCGGCTGCCGTCCTGCTGGCCGATGACCGCCGATTCGGCGACGGCCGGATGCTTGTCCAGCACCGACTCGACCTCGCGCGGATAGACGTTCTCGCCGGCCACGATGATCATGTCCTTGGCCCGGCCGGTGATGGAGATGTATCCGTCGGGGCTGATCCGCCCCAGATCGCCGGTGCGGAACCACCCGTCTGCGTCGAGAACCGCGGCGGTCTCCTCCGGCCGCTGATAATAGCCCTTCATCACGTTGGGCCCGCGAACGCAGATCTCGCCCTCTTCGTCGCCTTCGACGGTCCGTCCGTCGGCGTCGCGCAGCCGGACCTGCACGTTGGGAATGGCCTTGCCCACCGTGCCCACGCGATGCGACCAGGGCATGTCCGCGCAGACCACCGGCGAGGTCTCGGTCAGCCCGTAGCCCTCGCAGATGGTCAGGTGGGTCCGCCGCAGGAACTCCTCGTAGACCGCGCGAGGCAGGGGCTCGCCGCCGCTGACGCAGATCTTCAGGCGCCGGCAGTGGGCGGGCTCGATGTTCTTGAGCCGCCCGACCGCTCCGAACATGCTCGCCACCGCCAGCAGCACGGAGATGTCATCCTTGATGATGGCCTGGAAGGCGGCCACCGGCGAGAACCGCGGAATGTGCGTCACCTGGGCGCCCAGGAACACCGGCAGGATGTTGAGCACCGTGAAGCCGAACACGTGAAACGGCGGCAGCACGCCCAGCAGGTGATGATCCGGTTCGAGCTGCATGTGCCGGATCGAATCGCGGGCGTTGGTGGCCAGGTTGGCCTGGGTGAGGCACACGCCCTTGGGCTGGGCGGTGGTGCCGGAGGTGTAGATGATGGCGGCCACGTCGTCGGGGCGGGTGGGCGG
>JABRVU010000593.1:0-3201 GCA_039961895.1 Phycisphaerae bacterium
TCAGGATGTGTATAAGAGACAGGTTGTCGATGGCGATTTCGGCGGACCGCCGGATCGCGGGACGGAAACCGGCGCCATCCTCGATCGGCGGGACGCCGGTGCCGACGGGGGCGGGGGGGATCACGCCTTCTTCGAGGTCTTTGAGGGCCCGAACGTCGAAGGCGGGCCCACCGCCGGTACGGAGCCCGGCCGCCGTCCGATCCGCGGCGCCGCTGGCGGCCCCGGCCAAGGCCAGGTCCGCCTCGCCGCTGACGAGCCGACGGACCAGGTCCAGCCCTTCGAAGGCGTCCTTGGCGTAGAACAGCGCGCCGTTGTAGAGCGGACGCAGGTCCTGCTCGACGTACTTGCGGGTCAGGGCCGCCCCGCCCAGGATGACCGGAGGTGAAAGCCCGCGCTCGTTGAGCACCAGCAGGTCGTCGCGCATCACCAGCGTGCTCTTGACCAGCAGCCCGGACAGCCCGATGGCGTCGGCGCCCTTCTCCTGCCAGGCCTCGATGATGGCGTTGATCGGCTGCTTGATCCCCAGGTTGTACACCGTGTAGCCGTTGTTGGTCAGCAGGATGTCCACCAGGTTCTTGCCGATGTCGTGCACGTCGCCCTTCACCGTGGCCAGCACGATCGAGCCCTTGGAGGCCCCGGCGACCTTGTCCATGTGCGGTTCGAGATGGGCGACGGCGGCCTTCATCGTCTCGGCCGACTGGAGTACGAAGGGAAGCTGCATCTCCCCGGCGCCGAACAGGTCGCCGACCACCTTCATGCCCGCCAGCAGGATGTCGTTGATGATGTCCAGCGGCTTGTACTTCGCCAGGGCCTCGTCGAGGTCGGCGGCCAGACCGGTGCGGTCGCCGTCGATGATCCGCTGCTTGAGGCGGTCCTCGACGGACACGGAGGTCCGCGTGTTCCCGCCGGCGCCGCGGGACCGTTCCGAGGCCTCGTCGGGGAAACGGGCCAGCAGGTCGGCCAGCGGGTCGTAGCCGGGGCCGCGCTCGTCGAAGATCAGCTTGCGGGCGATCTCGCGGAGCTGTTCGTCGATCCGGTAGAGCGGCTGGATGCCGGCGGCGTGGACGATGGCCCCGTCCAGCCCGGCCTGGAGGGCGTAATGCAGAAACACGCTGTTGAGCACGTGCCGCACGGCGGGCTTGACCCCGAAACTGACGTTCGAGACCCCCAGCAGCGTGTGGCACTCGGGCATCTCGGCCTTGATCCGCCGGAGGGCCTCGAGCGTCTCCAGGGCCAGCCGGCGGTCGTCTTCGTTGCCGGTGCAGATGGTGAAGGTCAGCGGATCGAAGATCAGGTCGCCGGGGCGCATCCCGTACTTCTCGACGGCCAGCCGGTAGAGCCGCCGGGCGATCTCCACCTTGCGGTCGGCGGTCTTGGCCATGCCCGCTTCGTCGATGGTCAGGGCCACGACGGCCGCGCCGTATTTGCGGCACAGCGGCAGGACCTCGGCGCAGCGCTTCTCACCGTCCTCGAGGTTGATGCTGTTGACGATGCACTTGCCGCCGGCCAGCTTGAGGGCCGCCTCGATCACCGGAGCCTCGGTCGAGTCGATCATCAGCGGGACGGGAATCTCCGTGGCGAAGCGGGCGATGATCCGGGTCATGTCGGCCAGTTCGTCGCGCCCGACGTAGGCGACGCACACGTCGATGGCGTGGCTGCCGCTTTTGACCTGCTCCTTGCCCATCGCCACCATGCCGTCCACGTCGCCTGCGGCCAGCAGCTCGCGGAACTTCTTCGATCCGTTGGCGTTGGTGCGCTCGCCGACGATCAGAAAGCTGTTGTCCTGGCGGAGGGTGACGGCCTGGTAGAGGCTCGACACGCTGGGTTCCAGGCGGGGGCTTCGCGGTTTGGGCTTTCGCCCCCCCACGGCGGCCACGACCCTGGCCATGTGCTCGACGGTGGTTCCGCAGCAGCCGCCGACGATGTTCACTCCGTCCTGCTCGACGAACTCGGCCAGCCAGCGGGCCAGCTCGTCGGGCGTGAGCGGGTAGAACGGCCGGCCGTCCACCACCAGCGGCAGCCCCGCGTTGGGAATCACGCTGAGCTTGCGCGTGCAATGGGCGCTTAAATAGCGGACGTGCTCGCTCATCTCCTGAGGACCGGTGGCGCAGTTCAGGCCGATGACCTCGACCTGCGGGTAGGCGTCCAGGGCCACCAGGGCGGCGGCGATGTCCGTGCCCACCAGCATGGTGCCGGTGGTCTCCATGGTGATCTGCACCATGATGGGCACGCGGCGGTGCATCTCGGCGAAGGCCGTCTCGATGCCCGCGATGGCCGCCTTGCACTGGAGAATGTCCTGGCAGGTCTCGATGAGCAGGGCGTCCACGCCGCCCTCGATCAGCCCGCGGGCCTGCTCGGCGTAGCTGTCGGCCAAGGCGTCGAACGTGGTCTGGCGCAGCGAGACCAGCTTGGTGCCCGGACCCATCGAGCCGACCGCGAAGCGCGGCCGGTCGGGCGTGCTGAACGCCCGGCAGGCGTCGCGGGCGATCCGGGCGGCGACGCGGTTCAGCTCGCGCACCCGATCCACCAGGCCGAACTCGGCCATCACGATCTTGTTGGCCCCGAAGGTGTTCGTCTCCACCGCGTCGCAGCCCACCCGGAGAAAGCCGGCGTGAATCTCGCGGATCACGTCCGGGCGGGTCAGACAGAGGATCTCCGTGCAGTTTTCATGGCCGAGATAATCGGACAGGGGCAGGTCGAAGGCGTGGACACCGGTGCCCATCGCCCCGTCGAAGACGAGAACGCGCTGGTCCAGTGCGGCCGAGAACGGTGATCCCATGCATCCTCCGGGTGCCCTATTCATCGTCTGATCGGAGCATCTGCTTGGGCGTCAGGAGCCAGAGCAGCCGATTTCCCGACGGCGGGTCCACCCCCTCGACGTCAAGACAGGCGACTCCCCCCTTCTTGAAGCGGATGAAGCCGGTTTTCCGGCCGGTCAGCAGCCAGGAGGTCATCTCGCCCAGATCCGGTTCGTGACCGACCAGGGCCACGGACTGTTTGTCATCCAGGCCGGCCAGTTCCCGGATGAGGGTGCGATAATCGCCGCCCGGCCGAAGCGGGTCGCATTCGCGGACGGTTATCGAGCCCTTCAGTTCCTCCGCCAGAATGTCGGCGGTCTGCCGGGCTCTCGGCAGCGGGCTGGTCCAGATGTCGCTCACCCGAACGCCCAGACGATCAAGGGCCCGGGTGATCCGCCGCATC
>JABRVU010000594.1:0-4744 GCA_039961895.1 Phycisphaerae bacterium
CGGTCGCTGGAACGGTTTCGGGTCTTCCACGGCCCGCACGGGGGCGGGCCGCTACATTGCCTGCCCCCGCCCCATGCGTCACGGACCCGGCCGAGTCGGTCGTCACGGGATCATCGGGCTGCCCCGCTACCCCCCAGGTATTTGGTGCCTGGCGTTGCGTCATGGGTGTTCGACATGGCCATGCAAAGCCGTGGCCATGCCACCCTTTAAAAGCCATGTCATGCCACCCGCCAGCCGCCGATGGCTACGCGGACCATCGGAGTCGTCAGGCCAGAAAGTCATCGGGGGTTGAGGATTCTGCTGGACTTATCCCCGGCCGAATCGGTAGGATTGAGCGTGAGTCGCCGGTCCGTAGGATAGCTCCAACTGGTCGCGGCCCGTCGTAAGCGCTGGTCGAGGAAGGCTCAAAGCCCACACAAGCGGCACTCACGGCCGGTCGTACCAGATGCCATTCAGCGCTGTCCCATCAGGGGGTATGCAGGGGGAAGATTTGGTTCCCCGGCTGCTCATAACACACCCCCCGCCTATCGAGGAGCCGACCAGGATGGGTCGCCGTCCGCCTCTGGCGTGTGCGCTTCGGTTGGCCGGGTTTTTCCTGGCGGGGCTCGGCTGCGCGGGTTCAGCGGCCTGGGCCCAAGGCATCGACTGTCACGCCGTCGACGCGGACTACAACAACGTCATCAATGCGTCGGACCTGGAGGCCTTTCTGGCCTGCCTGACCGGCCCGGCCATCGGTCCTCCGGCCGCGCCGTGCTTCCATGCGGACCTGGACGGCGACGGGGACGTCGATCAGGACGATTACGGGTGGCTTCAGCCGTGCATCGGGCGGGACATCGGGCCCAGCAGCGTGTTCATCACCGAGATGATGGCGCTCAACGGGCGCACGATCTTCGACGAGAACGGCGATTACCCGGACTGGTTCGAGCTGTACAACTCGGGCTTTCAGGACGTCAACCTGGCGGGCTGGTACGTGACCGACGATCCGGGCCGGCTGACCCAGTGGCGGTTTCCGGCGACGGTGATCAAGAGGGGCGAGCACCTGGTGGTGTTCGCGTCGGGCAAGGACCGGGCCGTCGCCGGAGCCAAGCTGCACACCAACTTCCGGTTGGATCGGGGCGGGGGCGAGTCGCTGTTGCTGGTCAAGCCCGACGGGGCCACGGTGGCCTCGGCGCTGGGGCCGGCGTTTCCGCGGCAGGCGGGCGACGTTTCCTACGGCCCGCGGGCCATGTCGCAGAACCCCATCCTGATCGGAACGGACACGCCCACGAAATACCTGGTGCCCGCCAACGGGAACCTGGGTTTGACCTGGACGGGCCTGGTTTTCGACGAGACGGGCTGGTCGCCGGGCACGACGCTGATCGGGTATGAATCGCCCGGCACGACCGGCTACGAGAACGTGTTCACCACCGACGTTCGTTCGGTGATGTACACCATCCGGGGGACGATCTACATCCGCATTCCGTTCACGGTGACCGACCCGGCGGCGATCCTGAAACTGACCCTGCGGATAAAGTACGACGACGGGTACGTGGCGTATCTGAACGGCAAGCGGGTGGCCTCGAGGAACGCGCCGACCACGCCGGCCTGGAACTCGAACGCGACGGCGTCGCACTCGGATTCGCTGGCGTTGGCCTTCGAGGACGTGGACATCACCGCGAACATTCCCGACCTGCTGGCGGGCGCCAATATCCTGGCCGTTCACGGGCTGAACCAGACGCCCTCCAACAGCGACTTTCTGATCGGGGTCGAGCTGCGCGCCGAGCTGCCGGCCGTGTACCTGTTGGACGACGACCCGCGCTATTTCACGACGCCCACGCCGGGCGGCACCAACGGCACGACCGGCCTGCTGGGCCTGGTCAGCGACACCCGGTTCAGCATCGACCGGGGCTTTTATACCCAGCCGTTCGAGGTGGCCATCAGCACGCAGACCCCCGGCGCGACCATCCGATACACCACCGACGGCAGCACTCCGACGCCGACCAGCGGAACGATCTACACCGGTCCGGTGCCGATCAACACGACGACGGTACTGCGGGCGCTGGCCTACAAGGCGGATCATCTTTCCACCAACGTGGACACCCAGACGTACCTCTTCCCGGGCCACGTGCCGGCCCAGCCGGCGAACCCGGCGGGCTTTCCGGCCACCTGGGGCGGGACGGGCAGCTCGAACCCGCTGCGCAGCGCCGACTACGAAATGGACCCGCGGATCGTCAACTCGGCGACGTACGCCGGGCGGGTGACGGCGGGGCTGACGTCGATTCCGACGCTGTCGGTGGCGACGGACGTGAACAACTGGTTCAGCCCGACCACGGGCATCTACTCGAACTCGGCGCGGGAAGGGGAGCTCTGGGAGCGGCCGGCGTCGGCGGAGCTGCTGTATCCCGACGGGCGGGAGGGCTTCCACCTCAACGCCGCGGTGCGCATCCAGGGCGGCTCGAGCACCTCGAACTGGAAATCGCCCAAGCTGTCGATGCGCCTGCTGTTCAAGCCGCCGTACGGCCCGAAGCGACTGGAGTTCCCGCTGTATCCCGACTCGCCGGTGTCGAGCTTCAACACGCTGGTGCTGGACGCGCACCTGAACCTGACCTGGACGCACACCACCGACGCGACCCAGCGGCTCCAGGCCCAGTACGTGCGCGACGCCTTCGTGGCCGACCTGCAGCGGGCCACCGGCTGGCCGGCCCCGCATTCGGTCTTTGTACACCTCTACGTCAACGGGCTGCACTGGGGACTGTATGACCTGCACGAGCGGCCCGACGAGTCGTTCTGCGCGGACTACTTCGGCGGGGACGAGGACGATTACGACGTGCTCAAGCACGAAGAGGGCACCGTCGTGGAGGGGGACAACTTCCGCTACCTCCTCATGATGAACGTCGCCGAGGCGGGCCTGGCCGATCCGTTCAACTACTCGGAGATCCAGCGCTACCTGGACCTGGACGCCTTCATCGACTACATGATCGTCAATTTTTACGCGGGCAACACCGACTGGGCCCACCAGAACTGGTACGCGGGCGGCAGCCGCGGGGCGGACGGTCGGTTCCGCTACATCAGCTGGGACGCCGAGCACGTGCTCAAGAGCCCGACCGAGAACGTCACCGCCAAGGACAACGGTTACGGCAGCCCCACCTGGCTGCACCAGCGATTGCGGTACAACCCCGAGTACAACCTGCGGTTCGCCGACCACGTGCACAGGCACTTTTTCAACGGCGGCGTCCTGTACGTGGACCCGGCCAACCCGGCGGTGGACCCGGCGCGCCCGGAGCGGAACCGGCCGGGGGACTTGTACATGCGGCGGATCGCGGAGATCGACACGGCCATCATCCTGGAGTCGGCCCGCTGGGGAGACTGCGCCGCCAACCCGCAGCGTCCCGGGCAGCCCTACGAGCGCGACGTGGAGTGGATCAACGAGCTGAACCGGCTGCGCACCACCTACTTCCCGTTCCGGTCCGCGACCGTGCTCCAGCAGCTCAGGAGCCAGGGGCTGTATCCCAACGTGGCGGCGCCGACCTTCAGCCAGTTCGGCGGGGCCTTCGCGGACGGTTTCGCGCTGACCCTGAGCGCGGCGGGCAAGCCGGTCTATTACACGCTGGACGGGAGCGATCCGCGACTGGCGGGCGGAGCGGTGTCCGGCAGCGCCCTCGTGTACGGCCAGCCGGTGGCGTTGAGCGGGCCGGTGCGCGTGCGGGCCCGGGCGCTGGACGGCGGGACGTGGAGCGCCCTGACCGAGGCCCTGTTCAGCCCGCAGACGCCGCCGGCGCTGCGCGTGACCGAGGTCATGTACCATCCGCCGGCCGGCGGGGCCTACGACAAGGAAGAGTATGAGTTCATCGAGGTGCAGAATCGCGGGGCGGTGCCCATCGAGCTCGAGGGCATGACCTTGAGCGGAGGCGTGACGTTCACCTTTCCGCGGATGATGCTGGCGCCGGGCGGTTTCGCGGTGGTGGTCGAGAACCCGGCCGCCTTCGCCGCCCGCTACGGCGCGGCCGGACCGGTGGCAGGGCGGTACGCCGGTCAGCTCAAAAACAGCGGCGACACCGTCCGCCTGGCCGATGCCCTGGGCCAGACCATCCTCGCGTTCACCTACATCGACACGTGGTATCCCACCACCGACGGCGGCGGGCGATCACTGACCATCGTCGATCCCGACGCGCCGCCGGACGCCTGGAACGACCCGGCCGGCTGGCGGGCCAGCTCCGCCCAGCTCGGCTCGCCGGGGGTGAGCGACCCGTAACAGCCCGCCGAGAAAAGGACCAGCCATTCACGGGTGCCGCCGACGACTCAATTGCGGATTTCTTCGGATTGGGGGAACCCTCGCCGCGCGGATGGTTTTTCGCCACGGCGCTCGTGGCGCGGGCGCGGTCGGCAAACGACGGAGGTGATGTGAAGGCGGCGCCGCGGGCGGGCGGAACGCGAGTGGCCGGGGAAGAGGATGGAAGGCGGGAGCAGAGTGTCGGCGTCGGTGGAGCCGGTCATTCCGCTGCTGGCGTATCAGCGGGCGGACGTGGAGAGCGAAGCGCGGTTCCGCTGGTGCTGCTGGTCGCGGCAGACCGGCAAGAGCTTCACCAAATCACTTCGACGGCTGCTGCGGGGGATGCTGCGGCGGCGCAACCAGATTCTGCTGTCGGCCGGCGAGCGGCAGAGCCGGGAGCTGATGCTCAAGGTGCGGCAGCATTGCCGGGCCCTGAACATCGCGGCCAGCGAAAGCGGCCCGGAGCCGTTCGAGGGTCTGGGGGCCCGGTCGCTG
>JABRVU010000595.1:0-2261 GCA_039961895.1 Phycisphaerae bacterium
GGCGGGCGGAGGCGAGCAAGCCGCCGGCGCGGACTCAGGCGGCGGCTGCGCGAAACTCAGGGCGCGAACCGGTTCCCCGGCGGCGGGCCCGGCCGCGGACGAAACCGATGGGGCGCCGGGCACGTCGGCTTGCCCGTTGGGATCGCGGGGCTGCGCCGGCGCGATCGGCGGCTCAACGGAAGGGTCGATCATTTACCTTCCTCCGCTCACCGGCAGCGCCCCCGAACGGGCACGGATCGGCCCGTCGGCGGATCGCGGAAGGATGCGGTGGCCGCCGCAATAGACGTTGAACCGCCCGTCGCGCACGAAACCCAGGAGGGTGAGGTTGGCACGGCGGGCCAGCTCGACGGCCAGGCTCGAGGGCGCTCCGACGGCCGCCAGCAGGGGGATTCCCGCGGCGATCGCTTTCTGGGCCAGCTCGAAGCCGGCACGCCCGCTGACGCAAATGACGCGATCCGCGAGCGGCAACCGGCCGTCGAGAAAAGCCCGCCCGACCAGCTTGTCAACGGCGTTGTGCCGGCCGACGTCTTCGCGCAGCCCGCACAGCCGCCCCTGGTCGTCGAACAGGGCCGCCGCGTGGAGGCCGCCCGTCCGCTCGAACACCGTCTGGGCCCGGCGAAGCCGTTCGGGCAGTTCGTGGATGACCGCCGCGGGAATCTCGAAGCCATCGGGCAATCGCCCCTGGGGCAGGGCGGCAAGGGCGTCCAGCGAGGGCTTTCCGCACAGGCCGCAGCTCGAGCTGGACACGAAGTTCCGCCGCGGGCGGACCGCTCCACCGGCCGTACCCGCGCGCAGCTCGACGCGGATCACGTTGCGAAGTTCAAGCGGCCCCACGGCCCGACCGCAAGGGCGGATGCTCAAGACGTCCCCGGGTTCACGGACGAGGCCTTCGCTGAAGAGAAAGCCGGCCGCCAGCTCGGCGTCATGGCCGGGCGTCCGCATGGTGACGGCCAGGCTTCGAGACGCAGGAGGCGGCGCGGGCCCTTCGGCAAGACGGATCTCCAGCGGCTCTTCGACGGCCAGCAGATCGCAGCTCCGCGTTCCGGCGGCTCCGCCGACGCGCTGAACTTCGACCTCGATCATCCGCTGCTCGAGCAAGAGCGCTTTCTCCGCCCCGACGTGGTTGTTGACAAGTGACCGGCCCGGTGTCCCTACCTTACTCGAAATCCCGATCCGGATCGACCCCGGCGAACGAGGGCGGGTGCGTCAAGGCGCGTGACGCGATCGGCGTACCGTAGATCCCGTCACGCGCCGCGCCCAGGGCCGGCGTTTCCTTTTTTGTTGACCGGCAAATACGACTTTCGTAGAATCGAATCGACGGGTCCAGTCACGTCATGGGTTCAGCCGTCCACGAGGGTGCCTATCGTGTCAGCGCAAGCGCCGGCCGTCGCGTTATCCCTGGCCGCTGAGAACGTGGCCATTCTGACCTTGGATCAGCCCGCTGCCCGGGTCAACCTGCTCAACAGCGGGGTGCTGGCCGAGCTGGCCCGGCATTTCGACGAGCTTTCGGGGCGGTCCGATCTGGCGGGGCTGGTCATCCGCTCGGGCAAACCCGGTGTCTTCATCGCCGGGGCCGACATCAAGGAGCTGGCCGCCGCCATGAACAACGCGGGCCCGCCCGCGACCGAGTTGTGCCATCGCGGGCGACGGCTCTTCGCCCAGCTGTCGCGGATGCCGTTCGTCACCGTGTCGGCCATCTCCGGCGTGTGCCTGGGCGGCGGGGCGGAGCTGTCGCTGTGGTGCGACCGCCGCATCCTGACCACCGACCCGCGCACCGAGTTCGCCCTGCCCGAGGTGAAGATCGGAGTGATCCCCGGCTGGGGCGGGACGGCCCGGGCCCCGCGGATCATCGGGTTGTCCAACGCCATCGAGCTGATCTGCACCGGCGAGGGAGTCGATGCCCGGCGGGCCTTCCAGTTGGGTCTGTGCAGCGACTTTGTGCCGGAAGACCAGTTGCTTGACGCTGCCGTGTGCCTCATCCAGGCCGAGCAGCAGTCCGGAGAATGGCGGCGCGACCGGCAGCGCTGGGCCGGGCCCGTCGAGATGAGCGACGAGGAGCTGGCCTTCCTGGAGGCCTCGGCCCGTGGATATCTCCATCAGCAGACCAAGGGTCAGTATCCGGCCCCGATGGCGGCGCTGGAGGTGATGGTTCGAGGTTCGCGGCTGTCGGCCGAAGCGGCCGGAGAACTCGAAGCCGAGACCTTCGGTGCGGTGGCCGCCCAGCCGGCCGCTCGGAGCCTGATTCACGTCTTCTTCCTCAA
>JABRVU010000596.1:0-3647 GCA_039961895.1 Phycisphaerae bacterium
GATGCGGTCGTCGACCCCAGCAAGCATTCCAGCCAGCGGTACGAGGGCTTCGAGAGCCGTTCCGACGTGGTGGCGGCGGGCTTTCTGCTCTTCCTCATGGCCGAGCACCGCCATCCCTATTTTTACGGCGATCCGCAGGCCCACCGCAGCGTCGACATGGCCACGCAGATCGTGCTGCCCAGCCCGTTCCGGCGGGCGGACCTGCGCGAGCCGGAAGATCCGCGGCTTCAGACCTGGTGCCAGATGGTCCGGCGGATGGTGTCGCTGGACTGGGAGAAGCGTCCCAGCGCCGAGGAGGCGCTCAAGGCCACCGGGGTGACGCCGATCGACCTGAAGGGCATCGCCGTCCGGCAGATCGAGGAGCTCAAGAAAGAGGCGGTGGAGCACGGGCTCGACGACCTGATGTGGTGGGCCCAGGCCATCGAGAAGGCCGAGCAACTGGCGGAGACGGAGGGCCTGCCGGCGGAGCGGCTCCGCGAGGTTCAGGCGGTGCAGCTTCTGGGCACGGCCATCGGGCTGATGGGCGGTCTGGACTGGGAGCGCAGCGAGGAGCCGCTGGCCAGACTGCTGGCCCTTCCCGGCGTGCCGGCGTCGTTCGTCGAAAAGGCCAAGTCCATCGGCGTGCTGCGCGAGCGCTGCCTGGCGGCCCGCGACCGGCTGGACAACCTCGAGAAGGAGATGGCCGACATCGAGTCGCTGCCGCTGCGCGAGCGGTCCCGGCGGCTGGATGAGCTCGAGAAGGCGATCGAAACGCTGGTGGGGGCGAACCTGCTGCCGTTGCTGGATGAGCGGCTCCGGCCGATGCCGGGCGGGCTGTCGGTGCGGCGGGCGCTGCTGCGTCAGCAGCTCGACAAAGTCCGGGCCGAGGCCGGCGAATGGCTGGCCCAGGCCGATGCCGCCCTGGCCGGCGAGAACTGGGAGCAATTGGCGGGGCTGATGGCGGCCCCTCCGCCGGCCACCGAGTTTGACGAAGGCATCGCCGCCCAGGTGGCCGAGTACCGCCGCCAGTTCAACGAACACGAAGAGCAGGAGCGACGCAGGCAGCAGCGCCGGGCGGATCTCGAACGGCGCGTATCCGAGGCCCGAAAGCTGATCGCGGAGGAGAAGGCGGCTGAGGCCCGCGAGCGACTGGGCGGGGTGGAGAGCCAGCGCGAATTCCCCGACCTGGCCGACGCGGGCCGGCAGCTTCTCGACCAGCTCGTCGAATTGGAGAAACGGCTGGAGGCTCTTCGCCGGGTTCGGGCCCGCGTGGACGAGCTGCTCAGCGCCGCCCGGTCGCGCCTGGAGGCCCGCTCGCTGGCCGATCTGACCGAGGCCGAACAGCTTCTCGAGCAGGCGCTCCAGACCGACGGGCGCAGCGACGAACAGACCCGTCAGGCCCGCGGCCTTCAGCAGCAGGTGGCCAAGGTTCGCCAGGAGATCGTCGAGGCCTGGCGCCGGCAGAAGGAAAAGGCCCAGGGCGAGCTGAAGAAGGCCCAGTCTCAGCTTGCGAAGCATCGCTACCGCGACGCGGAGGCGGCCGCGGCCCAGCTTGTGGGCTTTGACGACGCGGAGATCGTATCGGCGGCGAAAGCGATCATCGAGACGGTTTCGCGGAAGCGGGCGGAAGCCGTCGCGGAAATCGAGAAGCAGTTGGCCGACGCCCGGGAACGGCTGGCCGGCGCGGAGTTCGAGGCGGCCCGGCAGTGCGTCGAACGAGTTTCCGGCCATGATCTGGCCGGCGCGGAGCACCTGGCGGCGGCCAAGGCTCTGGCGGGCGAGATCGAGTCCGCCCGGCGGGCCGCCGAGCAGGACCGGCAGAAAGCCAAGGCGGAACTCGAGCAGTCGCGGGCGGCGCTGGACCGCGGCGATTTCCTGACCGCTCGACGCCTGGCCGGGCAGGTGCTGACCAGCCGGTTCGGCGAACCCGGCGTGAAGCAGGGGGCCCAGGCCCTGTTGGACGCGACGGCGCCGTTGGCCGAGGCCGACGAGTACATCGCTTCCAAGGACTATCCGGCGGCCATTCGCGTGCTCGACAACCTGCTCGCCGACGGGGCGACACCATCGGGCAGCCTCAAGTCGGCGGCGGCGGCCCTGCGCGAGCGGGCCGTCCAGGAGCGGGCCCAGGCCGAGGTCGCCTACCTGGTCGAGCACCTCACCCGCCGCGCCGAACTCGAAGAGAAATCGGGCTTCGTCCGCAACGTTCCGGTCGAGCAGACCATCACCCGGAAGATCCCGGAATGGGCGGGTCAGTCGCTGCGCTCGTTTGAGACGTTCATGGGCGACTGGGTGGGCGATCATGTCGCCGCGGACGCGGACGCGCGAAGCACGCTGCTGGCCCCGCAGGACCGCTTCGGCGACAAGTATGAGATCGTCCGGCACATCGGGCGCGGGGGCATGGGCGAGGTCTACCTGGCCCGCGACGTGATGCTGGACCGGCTGGTGGCCCTCAAGCTGGCCCCCTCGGTGGGCGATCTGAAGGACCTGGCCGAGCACCTGCAGATCGAGGCCAAGGCCATCGCCCGGCTCGACTACCCCAAGCACATCCTGCGGATCAACAGTTTCGGCACGACCGAGGGGCGGTATTACTTCGACACCGACTACAAGGAGGCGCCCAACCTCGCGGACTACGCCCGCGAGAACGGGCCGCTGTCGCACCGGCTGATCGCGGAGATCGTGATCCCCATCGCCCAGGCGCTGGATTACGCCCATCGCAAGGGCATCTATCACCGCGACATCAAGCCGACGAACATCCTGATCGGGCGGAGCCCGGATGAGGGCCCGTGGCTGATCGACTTCGGGCTGGCGAAGATCTCGTCGATCTGCCACCAGCGGGCCCGTCAGGGGCTGTGCGGCACGCCGGGCTACATGGCCCCGGAGGTCATCCGCTCGATGGGCGAGGGGGTGGACGACCGGGCGGCGGACATCTTCTCGCTGGGCTGCGTGCTTTACGAGTTGCTGACGGGGGCGCTGCCCTACCAGTCGCCGCGGTCGGGCTCGGTGCCGCCGAAATCGTCGAGCAGCGTGACGCATCCGCCGCGGCTGGGGGCCTCGTCGAAGGGCGGTGCGACGCAATCGTTGCCCGGCCATCGTCCCGGCGTGGCCCGGTTGCTGCTGAACACGCTTCAGGCCAAGCCGCTGGTTTGGGACGAGAAGATTCCCGAGCCGCTGCGCGAGGTCTGCCGCAAGGCCCTGGCCCCCGACCCCAGAGCCCGGTTCGCGTCCGCGTCGGAAATGTCGGAAGCCCTGGAGGCGTTCCTGCGCGATCTCGACCGGCGCGACGTGGAGGAGGGGTTGGCCAGGGCTCGGGCGGCCTTCGAATCGCGGCGGCAGAACGAGCCCGGCGAGCCGGCGGACCTGGATGAGGTTCACAAGCAGGCTCAGGCCCTGTCGGCCCGCGCGACCGGTAGGCTGGGCGATGAGGTGAAACGGCTGCTGGCGGAGGTCGAGGCCACCCGCGGGCGGATCCAGGAGCAGATCAAGCAGGCCCGTGCTCAGATCGAGCTGGCGAAGGTCCACCTGGCGGAGAGCAAATGGGCCTTGGCGATCGAGGCCGCGACCGCCGCCGCCGAAGTCGGCTATGAGCCGGGCTTGAAGGACGAGGCCGACCCGATCATCGAGGAGGCCCAGCGCCGCCGCCGCCAGCAGCGCGGTCGGACGATGAAGTG
>JABRVU010000597.1:0-8959 GCA_039961895.1 Phycisphaerae bacterium
CCCCTTGAGTATACCATCCGCCGGTGAGGTCCGACAACGCCTCAGCGCCGGTTTTGCCCTCGCCGACTCGCCAGCCCCCCCGCCCCGATCACGAACATCATCGCCGTCAACGGCTCGGGAACCAGGGCCAGGCGGAAGCCGAAGCCGACATCCGCGTTCACGGGACTACCATGACCGACACGATACTCCGCGTGCAGCTGATCCAGGTTTCCATTGAAAGACCCACCCCGTATGACGCGAGTGGAGCCACCAATACCGGTCTCAGTCAACTCCCAGACGTTTCCCCCTTGGTCAAGGGTTCCATAGGGGCTCTTCGAGTTTTCGTGTGCTCCCACCTCGGTCTTCCAGTAGGGGGAACCAATCGTAAACCGTGGGGTGGGCGCACCGAACGTTGCGTTGTTCCCTGGGTCCGTTGGCTCGACCAGAACATTGCTGGGTGGGATGTCCGTGCTTGTGGGATAGTCCCAGTAGTTTCCGGTCGGGCCGTCGTTCTTGTGGTAGGCGGACTTGTACCACTCATCTTCAGTGGGCAGTACCCATGTCGCGTCGGGTTTGCGCGTGACGGCCATCAGAGAGGAAAAATCGACCGCGCCATTGAGGAAGTAGGAACCATCCTCGGTCGTGCTCAAGTCTTGCACGCCAACTGGTTGGCCGTTGTGCATCCAGTTGGCAAAGCGTGCAGCGTTTGCCCAAGAAACGAAGTCTGCTGGCCGGTTGGCCCATTCGGGAGCCACGCTGTACTGGTAATCGCCCGGCGAGCCGGTCCGCACGATGTTGCAGCCGTACGGATTCGCGGGGTTGACGGTGATGTCCATTTCCGGGTGATAGAGCCCGTAGGTGTCGGTTCTGGCGACGGCGTTGAGGAAGTCGGCGTACTGCCCGGCGGTGATCTCGAACTTGCCCATGCGGAAGGTGTAGCTCACACTGCCGACGAGCGCGGTCGGTCCGCTCCCGCCGGCTCCTTCCCCGGAAAGCTCTCCCGGGTTGCCGGGGTTGCCCACCGGAACGGTCGGGATGGTGACCGCGGGGACGGACGACGCGAACAATCCGCAGGACAGGACCCAGAGAATCCTTGGCGCTTTGCGTGGTGACATGGTATTCCTCCCGTTGGTGAGCATGGGGCCCCTCCCCCCGACTGTGCATGGGCCCGGTCCGGGGCGTCCGCGACAGCCGCCCGCCACCGGTCATTCGTTTCCAGCTTTATACCTTTTTGCGAGTCGGAGGTCAAGATGAAGTCGGCACCCGATCGCTCACCACGGGCTCGATGGAAATCGGCGGCGGCGTTTGGGCGGGTCGGCGGGGAGGGCCATGCCCGGCCTCGCTTGGTCCTGGGGCTCATGTCCGGCACGAGCGCCGACGGCATCGATGCGGTGGCCGTTCGCGTCACAGGACACGGCGATCGGATGGGCGCCGGGTTCGTGATGCGGCATCATCTGTCGTACCCGCCGCGGTTTCGCCAACGGCTGCTGGCGGCGATGGCCCCGGCGCAAACGACGACCGAGGAGATCGCCCGGCTTCACGCGGAACTGGGCGAACTGTTCGGCCAGGCCGCCGTGCGGGCCATGCGTGCCCTGGGTCCGCGGCGAAGGCCCGTGCTCATCGGCCTGGCCGGCCAGACCGTCTGTCATCTGCCCGGCCCGCGCGGGCGGACGGTCACGCTCCAGCTTGGCGAGGCGGCCCGGGTGGCCGAGCGGACGGGCGTGGCGGTGGTATGCGAGTTTCGCCAGTCGGACGTGGCGGCCGGCGGGCAGGGGGCGCCGCTGGTGCCGTGGACCGACTGGGTGCTGTTCAGAGACCGGCGGGTCCACCGGGCGGTCCAGAACATCGGCGGGATCGCGAACGTAACCTACATCCCTGCCGGTGCCAGGGCGACGGACGTGATCGCCTTCGATACCGGGCCGGGGAACATGATCATCGACGGCTTGGTGTCACACATCACCGGCGGGCGTGAAACCTGCGACCACGACGGCCGGCGGGCGAAGCGCGGGCGGGTTCTCCACGAGGTGTTGAAGCGCTGGCTGGCTCATCCATATTTCAAAAGGCGGATTCCCAAGACTACTGGCCGGGAGACGTTCGGCCGGGCGTTCATCGAACGCGAATGGCCGTTGTTGAGGGAGGTCAGCTCGAATCCCGATGACTGGGTGGCAACCGCGACGGCCTTCACCGCTTCGTCCATTGCTGATTCCTATCGTCGCCATATTTCCTATTTTAACGCAAGAGGACCTGGAATCGGCCATGTACAGCCAATGGTCCGGCAAGGTGGGAGGGATAAGCGCCGAACCACTCCACCGTCGTTGGAGGTCATCCTGGGGGGTGGTGGAGCACGGAATCCAGTACTGGTTGCCATGCTAAAGGACTCGCTGGGCGACGTTACTTTTTGTACAACTGAGAATTACGGCATTCCACCGGAGGCTAAAGAGGGGTTGAGCTTTGCCTTGCTGGCGACTGCTTGTGTAGCCGGATATCCGTCAAACCTTCCCCATGTTACCGGTGCGAGCCGGCCGGTGATTCTTGGCAGACTCGTTCTCCCGTCAACCATTCCGCATCCCGAATCGAAGCCGGCACGATAGCCCGGGCTTGCCGTCGTCCCCGGCCAGCGCCGGTCCGCAATCTGAAAACTGCCATCGGGAAATGACTTGTGTCGTAGTAGGCGGTCCGGGGGCTTTTTTGGGGCACGGCCCCCGAATCTTGGGTAGACCACCAGGTCGGTGGAGGAATAGTATTAGGAAGTCCCACCGGCTCAGGTCTGACCAGCAGGCGGAGCCAAGCGGGGTTGAAGAAGAGGCAACCGTTGAAAAGTAATCTGCGTTTTCCAGGGAAAAAGCGCTTGCAGCGGCCGGGCGATCCGGTAGAATGAACGCTGGTCGAGTGGTCAGGATGCGCGTCCGCCGGTATTGGCATGTGCATCCGGGCAACCCGCGACGTGTGCTTTTTCTTATGCGGACGCGATGAATTGCGTCTGCATACGTGAGGAGGGTCAGGTCAAAGGCGGCTTCGCGGCAGCCATGTAGCTCTCGATTGAAAGAAGCCCTTCCTTTGCTTCCTGCCCGATGATTGACAATCTGAACTCTGTGCGGCCTTTCGCGGCCTTTTCGACACCGTGCGTCGAGGGCCCTTTCGCGGTCGGTATGTCTCCGAGTGGTTCGGCGGCATCCAATCCGCCGACCGCGGGAAGGTCGAAAAAGCTCCTTTTTGGGAGGAGGTCGGGATGAAAAAGATCCTCGGACTCATCGCTCTCGTGTCGTTGCTTGCGGCGCCGGCCAGCGCCAGCAAGCTCGAGTATTTCCTCCAACTGGGTGGTGACAACCACGTCGGCGACTACAACGCCGGTCAGACGCCGTTGTACACCCAGGGATCGGAGGCGGGTGACCACGTGGTCACCAACAACACCGTCAACTGGTCGGTGCGCGTTGAGGCCAGCGGAGACTACAACGGCGCGCCCATCGTCGGGGCCGCCAATATCGTCTTCGACCTGGTCCTGACCAAGGACGGGAACCCCGTGAACGTGGGCAAGGGCGGCCCGGGTGTTGCCGGTTTCTACAGCAACATCAACGACGGCGTGAACCAGGGCGGGCACAATGAAGATACGCCCTACGGCGTGCTGCATCCGCTGCTGGCCGCCTTCGCGTATTCGTACACGAACGTCTCGGGCAGCCAGACCGGCGACCCCGGTCGTATCTTCGACGAGGCCCTCTCGAACGGTCCGCACCTGAAGCGCCGGACCTATCCGACGGCGATGGGCTATTGCCTGCCGGAGCCCCCGGCCGGCCGTTGCTCGACCGCCGGCCCGGGCGTCCTGGCCGGCATGGGCGCCGGTTATGAGCAGTTCATTGGCGAGTTCTGGGGCGGCGGCGCCGGCCAGGAACGCGCCGGTGTCGGTATGGAAGGCGACCTGAGCGGCGGGCAGGGCTTCTGCTTCGGCTTGGGCAAGGGCGTCATCGCTGAAGGCCAGATCGACACGACCGGCCTTCCCGGCGGCACCTACACCCTCACGCTGATGGCCGGCAACGGCAACAACGTCCTCCGCGGCGACCTGCCCAACTTCGATTGCGGCGCCGGCACCGACGGCAACTTCGCCGTCAAGGCCGACGACGTGGTCGGCGACTCGATCACGTTCATCGTTCCGGTGACCGGTTGCACGGTGCCGCCGGCGTTGGTGAGCGCCGTCTCGCGCCGGACTCACGGCGGGACTGATTTCGACATTCCGCTGAACTTGGCGGGGAACGCCACCAGCGAGCCCCGCATCAACGGCGTGCAGAAGCTCGTCTTGAAGTACGACAAGGCGATCGGCGGAACGCCTGTGGTGGGCTTGTCGGCTGGTACGCTGGGCGCCGTGACCATGTCCGGCGACGAGCTGACCATCAACATGTCCGGCGTGCCGGATGGGACCTGCTTGGCCGTCACGGTCGACGGAGTGGGTTGCGCCGACAATCCGGGCAACGTCGCTCCGACGCACGGTGTTCTGGTCACCTCGCTGTATTGCGACGTGAACAACAACCGGGTGGTCAACTCGACGGACATTGCCATTGTGAAGTCCCAGAGCGGTGTGGCCATCAGTGGTACCAACTTCCGGAACGACGTCAACGCGTCCGGAACGATCAACTCGACCGACATTGCCATCGTCAAGAGCCGGTCGGGCGCCATTCCCGCTGTGACGTGTGCGTATTAATGGTTTGACTTTGTCCCCCAGGGCCCGGTTATTCACCGGGCCCTGGGGTGTCAGCAGAAGATGTGAGTGTGCGTTGATGTGATCTCCGGGACGAGTGATCCCGGGAACGAATAGATCCAACAATCATTGCATCCCGGTGTCAGGGAGGTCCTCGGCACCCGGAGGCGGAAACAGGGAGAAGAGTGATGAGAGGAATGAAACTCGCAACAGTTTTGAGCATGTTGCTCGCAACCAGCGCTTTTGCAGCTCCGATGCTGGTGGTCAGTCCGGGTCCTGAGGCAGCTGTTGATGCGGGTGGTCAGGTCGTGCTGACGATCTCGATCACGAATGACGGGGTTAACCTGAACGGCTACAGCTTGAAGGCTTCTGTACCGGCAGGCAAGGTCAGAGTCACAGGCCGGACGAATCTGAATGGCGTCATCACCGACCCCACGGACCCCAACGCCGTCAATAAGATGCTTGAGGCCGTGAATGATCTGGGTTATACAGGTGCATTCGGTTCTGGCACCGCAGCCCCTGACGTCCCCCTGATGACGCTGACGCTGAAGCTGGAGCCTGGCGTGACCATTCCGCCCGCGATTCCGATTACGTTTACGGGCAGTTGGAACGACGTGGACTTCAATGAAGGCACGTTCGCACCTACCATGGTCACCCTGGTTCCGGAGCCCGCCAGCATGATGTTGCTGGCAGCCGGGGCGGCGTTCTTCGCCCGTCGTCGTCGGGTGGCCTGAACAGGGTTCAGGTCGTTCGTTCACAGCCGAGGTTCCAACCACTTGACAGGGCTGGTCAAGCCTGACCAGCCCTGTTTTTTTTGTGCAGTTCCTGCACCGCGGTGAACGAGGCCGGTAGAATCAGACGATCGGGTTGGTAACGGTTGCTTCGGTCCTTGGGAAAGTGAGATTCGAACATGAACCGCGCGATATTTGTCAGCGGTATGCTGACGCTGATGCTCGCTGCCAGCGCCTTCGGGACGGTGACGCTGGGGCTTACGGACACCGACGGCCTGCTGGACGCGACCTCGACGGTGGCTGGCCCTGGTCAGAGTTTCACGGTGGCCGTCAACCTCGGTGTGAGCGGCGAGACGGTCGGTGGCGTCACGATGCTGCTTCAGGCGGACAAGTCGAATGTGCTGAAGATCACGGGCCGAACGATTCAGAGCGCCACGCTTTCAGACCCGACGTCGGATACCGCCGCTATCGCCAATCTCAACCCTGTTTCCACCCAGGACGTGGGCACGACCACCGCCAACGTGAACGTCGGCGTGAGCTCGAGCCAGACCCTGATGCTGCTGACGCTCCAGGTGGATCCAGCCACCCAGCCGGCCGACTACCCGATCAGGTTGAGCTTCGCCAAAGCCCGCTGGGCGACAACGGGCATGAACTCGGTTTCAAGTCCGATTGATACAACAGGCGTCCAATACACCATCTATATGTCGGGGGCGGAACCACCGGTGGTTCAGGCAGCCGTTTCGCGCAAGACCCACGCAGGATCAGGTGACTTTGACATCCCGTTGACGCTGTCCGGCGACGTTTCGGTCGAGGGCCGTACCTCGGGTCCGACGCTGGTGGTGGTGTCTTATGACCGGAATATCGGAGGTGTGCCAAGCGTTGTCTTATCCGCCGGCGTCCTCGGCCTTGTGACGATGGTTGACAATGAGCTGAGCATCAACATGAGCGGGATTCCCGACGGCGCGTGTGTAAGCATTGCCATCAGCGGCATTGCCGATGCGTTGAATCCCTCGGCGGTCGCAATGGAGCATGTACTGAAAGTCGCCGCTTTGCTTGGCGATGTCAACGGCAATCGGGTGGTCAACTCCAATGACATTGCCCTGGCGAAGTCGAAAAGCGGGTTGCCCGTCGATGCTGGATCCTTCCGCATGGATGTCAACGCCAACGGTGTCCTGAATTCAAATGACATCGCTCTCGTCAAAGGCCGTTCGGGCAATTCCTTGCCTTGCAGCTATTGATGAATCATTGTCGATAAGCTGCGGATGGCCTCGCGCGTTCCCGCAGTCGGCAATGCCCTCATCGCTCCGTCGGTGTCTTGCGAATGCCGCCCTTCAAGGGCCGCGACATGCCGCGCGCCATGCGGGAGCGACGGTGTCGTGAGCCAGCCCGTTCCATCCTTCTCGGACTGCGTACCCACCAGCCATCCGCGCCGCTCGGCATGGGCAATCACCCCACCCACGCAAGCTGAAAGAGCCTGTTCGTCAAGGGTGTGTGACGCAATAGGCGGTGGCCATGAAGGTAGCGGTCTGCAGTGCGTACGCGCCGTAGTAGGTCCCACACGATTCCACGACTGGCACAGTGGCCGGTCGCTAAGGTGTCCGCGGTCCGCGCGCTGATTCTGCCGTGCACCCGTTCGTCAACGCCGCGAACGGGCATTTGCGCTTGAAATGACGTTGGGTGACCGTTAGAATTCAAGACGGCAGGCGGAGTTACCTCGGGAGACTGCGGACGGCGGTCGTTGTTGTCACGCCGGGCGATCTTCTCGTGCAAAGGGTTCGCACCTGTTGATCGGAGCACAGGAGAGGTTCAGAATGAACACGGTCAGATGGGCAGCCGCGGCTTCGTTGTGTTGGGCAGGGCAGGTATTTGCCGCCAGCATCGTGAACTTCCAGGTCGAACTGGCGCCCTATAATGCCGCTTACGTGCAGGCGTGGAAGTCGGGCGCGCGGATCATGTTCCCGCCGGGCAGTCCGGCCAGCGGACAGGAGTTCCTGGTCGGCAGCATCATCACGTGGGACGTGGTGGTGGCGCTGGATCCCAACGGCCTTCACAACCAGCCGGGTCATCCCTCGCACAACTTCAAGCCTTACGGGCTGGCCAACATCGTGTTCAACCTCGAGCTCCAGGACGCCAACGGGGCGAAGGTCAACACCGGCCAGTTCTACAGCGCGATCAACAACGGCACGGGCGGCGACCCTGTGGCGGCGGCGGCGTTTGCGCTGAGTTTCAACTACGCCGCGCGGGGCCCCGGACGGATCATCGACCAGGTCAGCGACCTGACGCCGCCCAACGGCGGGCCGAACCTGCCGCTGTTCACCTACCCGACTCTGGTGGCATCCGAGGGCAAGCTGCTCGGGCAGGGGGCCGGCTACACGCAGTGGCGGCGGACGGCGGCCGGCAACGCGGTCATCACCATCCCCGGCGTCGGGCTGGTCACGCTGCCCAACGGCTCGCCGGGCCTGGGGCTGGTGCCCATCTGCGAGGGCCAGCTTGACACGTCCAACATGGCCCCGGGCACTTACCAGCTCAAGGTGGTTCCCGGCGCCGGCGTCAACGTGCTGCGCGGGGACTATCCGGATTTCATGAGCAATGACAAGGACGCCTTCGCGGTGGCCGCCAACGAGGTCTACGGCAGCACGATCAGCTTCACGCTGACCACCACTCCGCCGGGCTGCCAGGAGCCTCCGGTGATCGTCGGGGCCGCGTCGGTGCGAACTCATGGGTCGGGCGTGGGGCCTCTGGCGCTCCCGATCAATCTGGCAGGACCGGTTACCGTAGAGCCGCGCGACGGCGGACCTCAGCAGATCGTGGTCACGTACGATCAGGCCATTGCCCCGTCGGATGGCACGCTCGATACCGAGGTTACGCTCTCGACGGGGACGCTGAACGGTGTACCGGTGATAGCGGATCATACGCTGACCATTCCCGTGACCGGTGTCGCTGATGCCACCTGTCTGGCAGTGACCATCAGTGGCATCACCTGTCAGCAGGGCGGAGCCGTAGCACCGCCGTCGGTTCTGAGGTTAATCGCTCAGAAGGGGGACGTGAATGGGAATGGCGTGGTCAACTCGACGGACATAGCCATTACCAAATCGCGCAGCGGTCTGGCCGTCACGGAGGCAACGGCTGGAACCGACGTGAACCTGAGCGGTGCGATCAACTCGACCGACATCGCAATCGTCAAGTCGCTCTCAGGCGGTCCCGTGGCCCCGGCGTGCCCGTAAACCACGGCGCGATGGCGTACACACTTTACTGGGGCGGGAGTAGCCGTTGCTCCAGGCGACGATGACGTGTGGTGAGGAGGGGTGGCGTCTTCAGGTCACGTGGATCGAATTTGCCAACGACTCGAGCACGTGGTGCCACTCATCGAGCGTTTCCTGCAACTCATAGCGCAGCATATCGCCCATCGCGACCGGATCCTGGCCGGTGATGGCCTGGCGCAGGCCGGTGAGCCGGTCCTTCATGGCGGCGAGCAGATCGGGGAGACGGCGCGGACCTGAGCCGATCTCGTCGAGGGGTATGCCCAAGGCCTCGGCGGAAACGGCCAGTGACTGCTGCACCT
>JABRVU010000598.1:0-3188 GCA_039961895.1 Phycisphaerae bacterium
ACCCAGGCCACCCGCGCCCGGCCGGCCTCGGGCGGCGCCGGCGGCAGGTACTCGTCATCCGATGGCCCCGCGCAGGGCATGGGAATCCACGTGGACTCAAGCCCGAATCCCGCCCGGAGCATCTCCTGCTGGCGGCGGGTCTGCACGATCAGGCGGTCGGCGTGGCGCAGCCCGTAGCGATACAGCACCCGCTCGCGCAGCGTCTTCATTTCCGGCAAGGCCGGATCGCAATCCGGGTCGCTGGCCACCGAATAGACGAACGCGCGTCCGTTCCGGCGGCACCACCAGGCCACCTGCCCGGTCACGTATTCGCCGCAGTTCTGGTAGTACACCTCGGCGTCGGCGGCGCGCAGGGCGCGAAGCAGGCTGCTCCAGCGCGGATGGAAGAAACGCAGGCCCTGCAAGCCCGCGTCCTGACGACACATCTTGATGACCCGCACGCCGTCGATGACTTCGCGGGCCGGGCCGCCCTCGTCCCAGGTGAGCATGCTCACGTCGTGCCCGCGGGCGGCCAGCCACCTGGCCGTCAGGCTGGTCTGCCACTCCACGCCGCCCACCAGCCGCCCGACCGCGCGGCCGGACAGACTCCCGTACGAGAAATGCGACACGATGGCGATTCGCATGGCCGCTGCGCCGCTGCCGCGTTCCGGCATCGACAAGGGAGGCGACGACGGCGAGAGCAAGGTCATACCGAACAATCCACCCGCCCGACCGGCGGAGTCCAGCCCACCCGTGCCAGGACCGCGGCCTTGAGCCTCGCTGGAACGGCGAAGTGCCAATACACCACCGCCAGGGCGATCGTACCCGTGAACATCCCCACCGCCATCGTGGCGAGGGCCGAGCGGAGCATGAGCCCGCGGGCCAGGATCAGGCAGGCGGTGAAGGGAAGGCAATACAGTACCGGCTCGATCCATACGTTCCGCAGGTATTCGCGCACACTCAAACCGAGCATACGGCCGGTGTGAAGCGGGAGGTAGACCAGGTTGACCGCGGTGATCGGAAGGACGACGGACAGCGCGATGATCTCAACGCCCGGACGAGAAACGTGCAAGGAGGCGAATACCAGCCCGACCGACCCCAGCGACGCGCAAAAGTTCGCCAGGCCGGGTCGCCCGTGGGCGTTCAGACCGCACAGGACGCACAGGAGCGGCTGCTGGGCAGTGGTCACCAGATGACCCAGGGCCAGAATCAGGGCCAGTTGATCGAGGGCGTAGGCCGGGCCCATCCAGAGGCGGAGAACCGGCCCGCCCAGCAGAGCCAGCGACAGCAACATGGGCAAGGCCATCAACGAACCGAACCGGGCCACCGCCACCGCGAACCGCCGGACCTCGGCGCTGTTCCCGGCGGCCTGGAGGCTGCTGGCCGTCGGCGTGACCACGAACGCGAACTTGGCCACCAGCGTGGAAATGTGCCGGACCAGCGTGAGCGGCCGGGAGTATACCGCCAGCACGGCCGGTCCCAGGTAACCGACGATCAGGAGACTCACGGTCTGATTCAAGAGCAACTGGCCGAGGGACGGAACGAACGTCTTGGCGCCGAAGCCCAGCATCTGACGCGCGGTCGTCCAGCTTGCCAGGCGCGGGCGCACCCGCAGTCCGGGGCAGACCCGGTAGGCGGCCACTCTCCAGAACCAGCGTCCGACGGCTTCGCCGCCCAGGTAAACGCCGGCCAGCGCCGGCAGCCCGCCGCCCAGCAGGATGACGGCGATCATCAACACGCCCACCACCAGGCAGACGCCGGCGTAAAGGGCATTGTGCACGTCCCAGCGATGACAGCCCGTGACCACGCCCCCATACCCGGCGCAGGCGATCTGGAAGGCCAGGGCCAGCCCCAGCAGCAGGACTACCCATTGGGCGTCGCCCACGTGCGGACCCAGCCGCGGCCCCCACCAGGCGGGCATCACCGCGACCGTCACCGCCGAGAGCAGCGTCACCGTGCCGGCCATGACCAGCAGCACGCAGGTCACCGAGCTGACCGCACGGTTGACGCCCACCTGGTCGCCCGTGGCGCGATGCAAGGCCACGTAGCGGTTGATCGACGAGACCACGCTGCCCTGGACCAGGCCGAAGTAGGCGACCAGCGACCAGCAGAAATCCCAGACGCCCAGGGTGGCCTGTCCCAGGCCATCGCTGATCATGCGCGGGATCAGAAATCCCGAGGCGATGACCACCGCGTGCGATGCCCAACTGGTCACGACGTTCCGGGTGATCCGGTGCCGGCCGGAAAGGTCTTCCCCGGCAAAGACCGTCTCGCCGGCGGTCGCGGCGGGCAGGGCTGACGAAGGGGCTGCTGGCGTGCCGATCATGCGTAGCCGTACCCCCGGTTCATCGGACCGGCCACGCGGTCGAACGCGCGCAACTCCCTGGCGGTCAGGACCGTCCGCCAACGCTCATCCAGGCGAATCTCCGAGCTGGGGTCCAGCCTCATGCCGTTGCCGATCACATGATGGGGGCGCGAACGGTAATCGAGCGTCCCGCCGTCCGGGTTCACCTCCAGGAAAGCATAGATGCGCCGCAGGGTCTCCGCCGGCCGGGTGCAGAGGTCTTCGTAACGCAGGTCCAGCCACTGTTGCCGGGGCAGGCCGCGCAGCAGCATTTCGGCGTCCTCGTTGCTGCGCCGCCACAGCCGGGCCGCCCGCCGGGCGGTCATGTACAGCCGGTCGTAATTGACGCCGCGCCCGCCCGCCCGCCGGGACGGATCGGCCGAGTCGGCGAAGTGGTAGGGCCGCATGTAGGTCAGCGAAACGCCGCGCCCGTCGCGCACCAGCCGGAGCACGCGCACGTCCAGCGCCGGCTCGCGGAGCAGATACTTCAGACGCAGGGCCACCTTCGAGGAGTCCACCACCATGCGTTTGCCCGTCACTTCGCAGACCGCCTGGACCAACGCCACGTTGCGGGCCGCGACCAGCGGAAAAGCCCGGCGCCAGGTCGGCGAGAGGGTCAGGGCCGCGTCGCGCAGCCGCTCCAGGCGCGGGCCGCGGTGCAGGGGGCTGATCAGCCGCGACACGTACGCGCTGGAAATCGAGTGCAGGTCGGTGGCCGACAGGCTGTGCCCGCGCCGGGCCATCGCGTCACCCAGGGCCCGCCAGAAGCCGCACTCCTCCAGCCGAATGCCGCAGGAGCAACAATAGCCCTCCTTGCGGGGCAGACCGACGGCGTTCAGTTCGCCGATCGTGGCGATTTCCGAAT
>JABRVU010000599.1:0-7149 GCA_039961895.1 Phycisphaerae bacterium
GCCGTGACCATTCTTCCGCCGCTCGCGAGGTTCCTGGTGCAGCAGGGTGTCGTGGCGGACTGGTCGGGCGGGCTGGCCGGCGCGATTCAACGGATCGGGTCGATCTCCACGTTTTATTACGGGGCCATCGGGGTCTCGGCCACGGTGATCCTGGGGTATGCGGCCAGCCGGCTCGGGTCCCCGCCTGCTCCGCATCAGACGCGCGGCCTGACCCGCTGGTACCTGCCGCCCGAGGCGGTCGTCGGCGTTTAGCCCGACTGTCGCCCTTGTTCAGCCCGCGAAATTCCCCCCCTTCTCCGGGCCGATCCGTTCGGCGGAGAGGTGTGGGAGCCACGCCCATGATGAGGCCTGCGTTCTAACCGGTTCTAGAACCGGCCCAATCACAAGGCGGCGAGACGCCCACCGAGACGTCCCACGGTCAGTCCGCGCATGCCGCTCAAACCGATTCGGATCGGTTGGGGACCGACTCGAGTCCGATCTTCCGCCGCGGAACAACGGGTCAAGGGCGACAGGCGACCCGAAGGGCCGTCAGCCAGCCCTGGTGAGTCGGTAGTGCGGCCACGGGTGCATGCCGGACGTCGCGGGCGCGCCGCTCCTGTTCTTCATCCGGCGGAGCCGGCGTGTATGAAACAATCCGCGCGGGGCGGAGATTCCGTAGCGAACAGCGAGTGCGGGTGGTAGAGATGTTTGAAGCCTTTCACGGCCGGCACCGAGGTGGGTGGCTACCATTCCCGCCCACCCCCAATCAGTCGCGGACCCGCGAACCGTCCCGTGAGGCAGCGGTCTTGCTGCCGTGCGCCCGCCACCGTAGAGTTCAGTCGTTCTCGACGTACCGGCGCGGATCGGCCGTGCCTTGGTACCCGGAGCCTGTCTGAAGGGAGCGGCGATGTCGCGGCCATGCATCCATCCGGTCTTCGCTTTCATGGTCCTGTGCTGGTGCCCCCTTGCCTCGCTGAGGGCTGAGCAGGCGCCCGCCGTCCGGCTGCTCAGCAACATCGACGTGAAGAACTTCGGGGCCGAGCAGCTTCGCATCGGCGACCTGGACGGCGACGGCGAGCCCGACCTGCTGGTGGTTCAGAGCCGCTACGCCACCCGCGAAATCACCTGCCTGACGGCCGTCACCCTCGCCGGCCGCGTGCTCTGGCAGGTCGGCGAACCCTCGCTGGACAACGGGCGTATCTACAGCGACCTGCCCGTTCAGGTCTACGACTGGGACAACGACGGCTACAACGAGGTGCTCTACATCCGCCAGGCCCGCTACCTCGAGCCCTGGAACGGGCAGGCGGGTTTCGAGCCGCGCAAAGTCCGCGAGCGGGCTGCCCGGTATGAAGGCCGGGCCACGATGCTCATCCTCGATGGCCGGTCCGGACGCGAGAAAGCCACCTTGCCGCTGCCCGCCCCCGCCGATGACTGCTTCCTCTTCGCGGACCTGACCGGAAAAGGGCGGCGCGAAGACCTGGTGGTCAAGGACCGCTACTGGAACGCCTGGGGCATCGCCCATGACGGCAGGGAACTCTGGCACTGGACCGGCTCGACCGGGCACTTCCCCGCCGTCGCCGACGTGGACAACGACGGCAGGGACGAAGTCTTCTTCGGATTCACGCTGCTCGACGACGACGGCAAGGTGCTGTTCTCTCACGATCCGAACAAGGACTGGTCGTCGCGTTACGCGCGGGTGGCCGAGCCCGCCGACGGGCGCGCATATCAGAGGTTTCTGGCCGCGCCGGTCCACTCCGACGCGAACTACATCGTCCGGCTGGCCGGCGGGCAGTGGCGGCTGCTGTTCGGCAATCACGGGCCGCACTGCCTGACGCCCGACGGCACCGAACTCTGGCGCAACGACCGGCTCGGCGAGGCCCAGCACGTGGTGGTGGGCCGCTTCCGCCCGGACTCCGAGCTTCAGGCGGTCATCATCGACCGCACGCCGGTGCCCGGCCAGCGCCGAAACACCGAGGCCTATGCCGACCTGTACCTGTTCGACCTCGACGGCCGGATCCTGTGGCAGCAGCGCCAGGAACCGGGCGACTGGATGATCGCCTGCACCTCGTTGAACTGGTACGGCCCCGGCGCGTTGGAGAGCATTCTGGTCTACGGCCGGCAGGACGGACGGCCCGCCCGGCTGATGGACGGACAGGGCAAGGTCCTGGTCGAGTTCCCCATGCACTACCTTCCCGACCGCCGGGCCGAGGAGCCCCAGGCCTGGAAAGATCCCCTGGGCGTGAAGAACTTCTATGCTCACACCGCCGACGTATGGGGCGACGCACGAGAGGAAGTCATCCTGTTCGGCGCCCGCGGCCTGTGCATCTACACCAACCCGCGGGCGGCGGCCGTCCCATCGCAATACAACGAAACCCTCTACCCCGGCATGTGACGTCCCGCCACGCCGGGATCATGCCGAGTCCGTCTCATGACGCTGACCCTCGACCGGCTGGAAGCCGTTCCCGCACGGGTCGGAGATGGGGAGCCTGATGGGACTGCGACAGAGTCCGCGGCGCGCGAGTTTCGCAGCGGTCCGCCCCCGTACGTGCCGTGGAAGACCGTAAAGGTTCCACGATCGGGATTCACGGTTGGTCGCTGCCATCCCGGCGTTCCGGCCGATTCCATCGCCACCTTTTTGTGGCGTCGTTCAGAGCGGCGCGGCGCAGATCAGGATGGCCAGGATGGTCGCGGGGAACCCACCGTTGTAGGCCAGGGTCCAGAAATCGTCGGAGGCCCTGGTCAGTTCCATGTCGCGCTCGCGCTGCGAGGAGTAGCTCGCCCGCGTACCGCGAACGGCCAGGTGGGCCGGTCGCTCCTCAACCTGTCGGAGGCGGTCGAACTGCGCGGTCGTCAGCGGCGCCGGCCGGGGCGGCGGCGCTGACAGCAGCGTCAACGGCATCGCCAGCATGGCCGTCATGGCCCAGACTCCCGTTCTCTTTCCAACCATCAGATCACCTCATCAGAAACATCCCGAGGTTCGCGGTTCGGGCTCAAGCCCGCCCGGCCGGCTCCCGGCCTCGACATCGGCCGCGGCGGGCGATCGTTCGCGTCCGCCGGAGGCCGGACCACCAGCAGCATGGCCCGCCCGCAGCGGCCCCAGAGGGTCTCGAACGCGGACCGGTCGCATGAAAACAACGGCGGGTCGGCCGATGGGTCCAGATAATGGATTGTTTCGGTCGAATCGGCACGAGACTGAATCCCAATCACCACCACCGCGTGGTTGAACGCCGGGTTGTCGCCGGTCCGGTTGATGATGCAGATGGGCGGATAGCCCTTCGCGTTCAGCCAGAAGCTCAGCCCCTCCTCCGGCTTGTCGTCCAGGCGCCCGGACAAGGCTACCAGATGGAGGCCCTTGTCAGCGAGGTATCGCCGTACGTCGCCGACGCGGCTTTCGTCGGCACCGGCCCGGCGCAGCTCGGCCAGCATGGCGGGTACGGTGAACCGCCGCCGGTCCTCGAGGTAGTTGGCGGCCATGGCCGTGGCGGCCAGCAGGCACGTCGAATAGGTCGTGGCCGGCTCGTACGCGACGATCAGCGCGTCCGGGGGATAGCTCACCACGCGACGATTCGCCCCGCAGCCGGCCGACAGAACCGCCCCGCACGCCATCATCACCATCAGCCGCCGGCCGGTCCGCATCGTCCTGAGTCCTCTTCTGAATAGCATCCGTCGGTTCGGGCGGTCCCCAAACCCGGCCAGAGCCCAACCCCTCCGGCAGGTTGTCCTCGCACCATCGCTGGTACTGATCCCTGGTCTCGAACGAACGATCGTCCGCGCCGTCGAGCGCCGGCTCGCAGGTTTTGATGAAAGCCTAGCGGAGCCGCGACGGCAGCGGTCGGCGGCCACGAACTCCACGAGCCCCGGGCGGGAAGCTCGGAAAGGTCGGGTTGAGGTTCCATGCATCCAGCCTCGTTTCGAGGGCATTGTAGGACAACGTGGCCGTTCGCGGAACCGCGGCCAGGGGTTCGTGAGCGGGGCCGGTCGTGGAATGGTTCGGGGCCTGCCACGTCCTGCACTCACGGCAGGCCGCTCCATACTTGGCCTCCGCTTATTGCCTCACGCACTCGATCGGCCATGCAATCTCCGGTCGGGTTTGCCGTGGCTTGGTCGGGACAGTAAACTGACGGTGGCGCGTTTTAAACGCTTTTGCGACGTAGCCTTGTGACGGGCACCGGGAGTGCATCCCCAGACGCTGAAAAACGACCGGCTGGAAGCCGGTCCCGCGGCGGTCTGGGGTCGCTCACCCGGCAGCGCAGGAGCCGTGTTGATGTTGGGGACGTCGTTGATGGCCTTGCTGATGCTAGGGGGGGAACCTGAGCCCCGGGGCTTGCCGCCGAGCGGGGCCCTGCTGGGGTGGACCTCGAACGACGCGGTGGTGGTCGAGGCCCGCGGCCTGGTGGCCAAGGGACGCTGGTCGGACGCGGAGAAGCTCTTGCAGGAGGCGCCCGGCGGGGGGCCGGAGTCCGTCCAGGCCCGGTCCGAGATGCTCGAGATCATCCGCCGCCTGCGGATCGACTACGCGGTGGAGGAATCGGCCCTGCTGGCGAAGATTCACAAGGACCTGCCCGGCGTGACGGGCGGCGACCTGAAGCGCTGGCGCGAGGCCGGGCAGGTCCGCTTCCGCATGGTCGACGGGCAGGTGCGCTACTTCCGCAGCGAACCGCGCAATCTGTTCCGGTTCTGCCCGGAGGCCAGGCGGCGCCTGTCCGAGCATGCGCCGCAGGCCCTGCCGACCGCCGGCGACAAAGAGAAGCGTCTCGAGCGGGCGGCCCATCTCAAGGCCGTCATCGCCGCCGCCGAGCGGACCGGAAAGACCGAGGTCCTGCCGGTCAGACATCGGGTCCGCTTCACGCTGACCGTGGCGCCGAACCGACCGGGAGCCAGGGCCGGCTCGGTGATCCGCTGCTGGCTGCCGTTCCCCCAGGTCTACCGTCAGCAGAAGGACGTGAAACTGCTCCGCACCAGCCCGGCCGAGCACGTCATTGCTCCCAACGCCCTGGGCGAGACTGCCGATCCAGAATCCATCATCCAAAGTCCACGATCAGATTTCCCCGGCGCCGCGCAACGCACCGTGTACTTCGAGCAGAAGATCGAGGATCCGGGCAAGCCGATCGTGTTCGAGGAGGAGTTCGAGTACACCTCGTATGCGTACTACCCCGTCCTGCGGGACGAGGAGGTCCGCCCGCTGCCGGCCGGTTTCGACCCGGTCTACCTTGCCGAGCGTCCGCCGCACATCGTCTTCACGCCGCAGATCAAGGCCCTGGCCCAGAAGATCGTGGGCAACGAGACCAATCCGCTGGCCAAGGCCCGCAAGATCTTCCATTATCTGGATCAGACCGTCTTGTGGGGACCGGAGGAGGAATATTCGATCATCCCCAGCTTCTGCATGCAGGCCCTGACCCGCAAACAGGGCGACTGCGGCTTGCAGGCCGCGCTGTTCATGACCCTGTGCCGATACGTGGGCGTGCCGACCCGCTGGCAGTCGGGGTATCAGACCCAGCCCTGGTCGCCGAACATGCACGACTGGGCGGAGATGTACATCGAGCCGTGGGGATGGCTGCCGGTGGACGTGTCCTATGGCCTTCAGGAGGGCGACGATCCGAAGGTGCGCGCGTTCTACCTGGGCCACCAGGATTCCTACCGGCTGATCGTGAACCTGGACTACGGCCGGCCGCTCTTCCCGCCCAAAGCCGCTCCGCGCAGCGAGCCGGCCGACTTCCAGCGCGGCGAGGTCGAGATCGACGGCCGCAACCTGTACTACGACGAGTGGGACAGCGACTATAAGATCGAATGGCGGCCGGGGTGACGGCTCGCGGACGGGCATTCCCCCGCTCCCTGGATCGCCGCGTCCGCGGGGCGTTTCCCTCGCCGCCGCGCGTCAGTTCACGTGTCTTGACGCCAGCCGCCGGACGTGCTCCTGCCACCAGCTCCTGGCGGGCCGGCGAACGCCGGGGCTGTTCCAGCGGATGGGGATGTCGCAGTCCATCTGGTCGCGGTAGTTGCGCATGCAGGCCAGCGGGCAGTCGGTGCGGTAGCAGACGCCTTCCGTCTCGCGGTAGGTGCAGGATGGGTCGGGTTTGAACGTCATGGCGCGAAAGCTCCAGCCGGGAACGTCGCCGGGCGGGTCGGGCGAGGCCGGGCCCGCCGCCGTGCTCCCTTATATCTATTTTATGCTATCCTTGTATGTTTGTAAACAGAAAAACCTCGGGCCGCCTCCGCGGGGCACCCCCCTCCCGCCGGCGGGGCGGAGAAAACCGTCGCGGACCCTTGGCGGTATGGGGGCGGCGGCACCATGCCCGCCGGCCGCCGACTCGACTGGCGTCATGGGCGTCTTTCGGCCGATAGACCAGGAAACGCCGGCCTCCCCGCCCGCAACCAAGGGGATAACTGCCCGTGGCCACAGGAGTTTGGTCCGCGGCCACCGGCCGTAGCTGGTGCAGCTGCTTCGTGGAGATCTCATGGCCATCGCACCCGCACCCGAACCGACTCTTCCGGCCACACCCGACGGCCTGGCGGGTGACTTCCAGGCCCGACTGACCCGCGAGTGGCTGCTGACCAACGGGCGCGGCGGTTTTGCGTCCGGCACGCCGCTGGGGATTCCCACCCGCCGTTATCACGGCCTGCTGGTCGCCGCGGCCCGCCCACCCCTGGAACGATGGATGATGCTCTCGGCCGTCCTGGAGCGCGTGACGCTCGACGGCCAGACCCACGAACTGGCCAGCTTCGAGTTCGACAACGCCATTCACCCCCAGGGCTACCGCTACCTGACCGCTTTCGAAGCCGACAATGACCCGCAGGGCCCGTGGGCGCGGTTCGAATACCGGGCTGACGCGCTGCGCGTTGTCAAATGCGTGCGGCTGGTCCGGGATCGGGACGAGGTGCTGTTGAACTACCGCGTGGAAGCACCCGGCGGTTCGGAGGTGCTCTTCGAACTGCTGCCGTTCGTGCCCCTGCGCGACTTCCACGGCACGACGCGGCAGTTTCCGGGCGGGTTCCCGGTGCACGCGCAGGGGGACGCGGTCATGGTCGAGGCCTACCCGGGAGGACCTCGGCTGTGGATGACGGCGGAACGCGCTGATGGCGGCCCGCCGGCTGAATTCGTGCACCAGCCCGACTGGTGGTACGGCTTCGTGTATCGCACCGAGCTGCACCGCGGCTTCGGCGACCGCGAAG
>JABRVU010000600.1:0-3561 GCA_039961895.1 Phycisphaerae bacterium
GAGTCGAACCGTGGCGGTCGTTCTGGTGAGTGCGCCACGTCGCAAGAAGGGGGGCTTGTGAGGACGCGCGTCCGCAAACCCAGGCCGCCGGAAACGCAACAGCGCTCCATCTCGCTGATCCCCATCGTGTTGGATGAGGAATTGCGTTTCGACGGTCGGCCCGCCGGCGAATCGGTGCTGACCCTGCCGCTGGGCACGCGCAGCGTGCTGGCCTACGTGCTGGCGGAACTCTCGGAGTGCCGGCACCGGCGGACGCTGATCGTCTCCGGGCGGGACGCCGGCTACTACGCGCTGGACGAGTGTCCCGAGGCCGGCGAGGTGCAGGTCGTCGCGCCCGAGCAGTTGGCCGAGGTCATCTCGACGTGCGAGACCTCAGACTACCTGATGCTCGTCCAGCCGCGCTTCTGGCCGACGGCGGGGCACGATTTCGCGTTCATGGCCCGGGCGGCGGCGCGGTTTCGAGGGGTCACGCACGTCGTCGCCGTCGGGGGCCCGGCCTGCGCGGCCCGCGAGCGCATCGTGTGCGATTCGGACGGCCAGGTGCGGCGGGTTCACCGGCTCTTCGACGAGATGAACTGGCCCGAGGCCGCGTCTTCGACCCTCCTCTGTTCGCTGGTGCCCGCGCATCTGCTGAATAACACGGCCGTTCTTTCGCCCGCCGCGCTGCGGACCGACCTGGCCGCCCGCGGCGTGCTGACCCAGGACCTGCCGTTGCCGTGCGACGTGGACGATCTGGCCGACGCCTCGGGCCTGCTGGCGGTGAACGAGCGGACCATCGGACAATGCCTTCAAGGGCCCCTGCCCGAGGGCTTTCGACGGCTCGCTCCCGGCGTCCTGGCCGGCGGCGAGAGCTGGGTGCATCCGTCGGCCCGGCTGGTGGGACCGATCATTCTTCAGCATGAAGCCGTCATCGAGCAGGATGCGCAGATCATCGGCCCCGTCCTGATCGGCCGGCGGGCCCGCGTGCGCAGAGGGGCGGTGGTCACCGGTTCGCTGCTGGGCAACGGGACGTGCATTCCCGCGCTGGCCACGGTTTCCCAGGAGGTGGTGTTCGCCCGGGCCCATGCCCTGGCGGCTGGCGGAACGAACCAGCCGCAGCGCCCCGCCGCTGAGACCCTCTCGCTCAAAGGGCTGGGCAGCTTCGAGCCGGTGGACTTGAGCCCCGGCCCGCGCGACCGGTTCCGCGGCGCCCAGCTTCTCGCCAAACGGGCCATCGACGTGATCGGAGCGGCGAGCGGGCTCATCCTGCTGTTACCGCTGCTGCTGATCATCGCCGCCCTGGTCAAGCTGACCTCGCCGGGACCGGTGTTCTTCATCCATCGCCGCGAGCGCAAGGACGGCTCGGAGTTTCCCTGCATCAAGTTCCGCAGCATGGTGGCCGACGCCCATCTCAAGCAGCGCGAGCTCTACAAGCAGAACCAGGTGGACGGGCCGCAGTTCAAGATGGAGCGCGACCCGCGCGAGACGAGACTGGGGCGCATCCTGCGCCGGACCAACCTTGATGAACTGCCGCAATTGATCAACGTGCTGCTGGGCCACATGAGCCTGGTGGGCCCGCGTCCCTCGCCGTTCCGCGAGAACCAGATCTGCGTGCCCTGGCGTCGGGCCCGGCTGTCGGTCCGCCCCGGGATTACCGGGCTGTGGCAGTTGTGCCGCGATCGACGCGACGAGGCCGACTTCCATCAGTGGATTTATTATGACCTGGCGTATGTCCGGAACTTCTCGCTGTGGCTGGACCTCAAGATCCTGTTCTACACGGTGGTGAGCCTGGGCGGGAAACGGCAGGTCACGCTGTCGCAACTGATCCCGTCGGAATCCAGCGACGCTCCGGCTTCGTCGGTCGAGGCGGAGCCGGTTTCTCCCGAGCCGGACGAAGGTCACGGAAGGCCGCAGTAAGCGTGCATCCTTAACACCCGTGTGGTCCGGCTCCCAGCCGGTCAGTTTCAGGGTTTGAGAACGCGCACTAATCGGTTGGCTCATCTATGGTTATGATCGTGTTCCCCCGCGATACGGCGGGTGTCGCGATCGGCGGCGGCGATGGATGGAGCGGCCCGCGGATTGGGTCACGGTCCCGCGACGCTGTGGTTCGGCAGTTCACGCTTGCATTGGGATGTAAGGCGGGTTAGAATCAACGTAACTCTGTGGTTCGGGCTTTGAAGCCCGAGATTTCCCGTTGTGGGAGGCCGCGGGCAAAAAGGAGGAGAGGAGCCGCGCGCCGGGGGCGACGGTTGCGGTCGCCGGAGGGGCGCAAGACGAAATTATTCCTCATCTTCCTTCCCGTACTGTCAGAGTCAGGCTTTGAATCGAAACCCAGGCACCGTGGTCCGACCTGATCGGAGCGACCACGTGCAGACACCAGAGGGCGAGGAGGATACCCATGAAGCGTGTTCTGTCCGGCAGTCTGGTCATTGCCCTGGCGCTGGCCGCGCGGGTGAATGCGGTGGATTGCCTCAATGCCAACTCCACTTTCAGCGACGGCGAAAACGGCTGGACGCGCTGGACCTCGCCGGGTGCCTCCGGCGCGAACTGGGCCATCACCAATTTCGGGCCGCTGGCCCCGGAGGGCACCGTCGGCGTGAGCGTGGGCGACGCCGGCTGGTATCAGGTCATCCCCGCGATCCCGGGCAATTCCTACAGCATCGACGGGGTCTGGCGGGCCGGCTTTCTCGGCACGGGCGCCGTTGAGATCCTCCTCTTCAGCGACAACGGCAGCGGCATCGTCAACCAGTTGGTGAACCCCGTGAACGCCATCGTGGCCCGCAAGACGGGCAATGCATTCGACTGGGAACTGATCGAGGACTCGATCGCGGGAGGCCAGATCGGCAGCGATACCGTCGTGGCCACCAGCACGAGCCTGGTCATCGGCCTCAAGCTCACGGCGGTGGGAACGACCACCGCGTCGTTCGACAGCATTTGCGTCATCCCCGAGCCGGTCAGCGGCCTGCTGCTGGGCGTCCCGATGCTGGCGCTGCTGCGCCGCCGGACCCGGCCATAACGCGCGAACGTGGGTTCTGACAAGAATGGACAAGGCGGGCTTGGCCACCGGCACATAGGGTGGTAGAGCCCGCTTTCTCATGCCCGCCGAGCAGGCCCCGTCTTCGATCGGGGCACGCTCTTGTCTCGCCGGGGAAAAGACCGATAATTGGGGGTAGCGGCGAATACGGGGGGCTGCGAGTCAGGCTCGATTGGGGTGAGCCGATTGGCCCGACACGCCCGAAAACGATCCTCTCATCCACCCAAGCCCTTGCCGCACACCAAGGGACCATCCGCTCCGTTGCCCATGAACGCCGGGCGCGGGCCTCCATCGGGGCCGAACGTGCCTTACTCGGGAAAGACGATGTCGATACCGGTGAACACAGTCGCGTCCCTTCGGGCGCGCCCGAAGGGCGGTTCAAGCCCCATCGCCGGCCCGCGGGGGGTGAATGACGCACCGGTCAGCGCGGCCCGGCTGCTCGAACGGCGGCCGATGCGGGTGCTGGTCGTGCTGGCCGTGCTGGCCGTCGCCTTCTGCTGGAGCTACTGGCCCGTGCTGGAGGAATTGGCCGCCTTCTGGCACGGCAA
>JABRVU010000601.1:0-13296 GCA_039961895.1 Phycisphaerae bacterium
CCGACGGCGACAGCTTCCGCGTGCAGGGTATCGCCAGCGATCCGCGCAGCGATCTGGCGGTGCTGCGGATCGACGCCAAGGGGCTCAAGGCCATCCCCTTCGGCGACGTGGCCAACGTGCGGCAGGGGCACTTCGTGATCGTGATGGGCAACCCCTTCGGGACGGCCTCGGACAACCACGGCCGGCCGGCCATGTCCTTCGGCGTGGTCAGCGCCTTGGGCCAGGAGCTGACCCGGCAGCTCGATCCGATGGGCCAGCGCTACTACGGCAACCTGATCCAGACCGACGCGCGCATCAATCCGGGCAACAGCGGCGGCCCGCTGCTCAACATCCGCGGGGAGCTGATCGGGATCAACACGGCCATTTCGACGCGCTCGGGGGCCAACGAGGGCGTGGGCTACGCCATCTCCATCGACCGGCGGACCAAGGACATCATCGCCCTGCTGTCGGAGGGCAAGGAGGTCGAGTACGGGTACCTGGGCGTGAACCTGGATGCGCCGCGGCGCAGCGAGCGGGCCGCGGCGGGGGCGCCGGCCCGCGGCGGAGCCATCATCCGCGAGGTCCGTCCGAACACGCCGGCCGCCGCCGCCAACCTCCAGGAAGGCGACATCATCGTCGAGTTCGACGGCCAGCGCGTGCTCGACCAGGACCACCTCGTGCGCATGGTGGGGGCGGCCCGGGTGGACGGCGAAGTGGACGTGCTCGTCTACCGCAACAAGAAGCCGATCACCATGCGCGTCCGGCCGGGCCGCCGACCGATCGAGGTCCGCCCCATCAATACCTATCTCTCCTTCTCGTGGCGGGGAATGAAAGTGGCGGAATTGTCGGAGTCGCTCCGCAAGGCCCACAAGATCGCCGGCGACGTGGACGGCGTGGTGGTGGTCGAGGTGGCCCCGGACGGCCCCGCCGACAAGGCCGGCGTCCACGTCGGCCAGGTGCTCCGCAAGGTCGGCGACGTCCCCATCAACGCCCTCTCCCGCCTCCGTGAAATCGCGCCCAACCTCTCCGGCCCGCTCAAGGTCGTCCTGGTCGGCGAAAAAGAAGAGGAAGTGACGTTGCCGTAGCCCTCCGATTTTCCGGACGCCGCGCCGGGGTTAATACCTGAACCGGGCCGCGATGGGCATGCGCCGGCCGACGCCGAAGGCCCGGCTGGTGACCTTCAACACCGGCGCGGCCTGCTTGCGCTTGTATTCGCTGGTGTCGATCAGGCGGATGGTCCTGCGCACCGTCTCGGGGTCGAAGCCGGCGGCGATGATCTCGTCCTGGCTCTTTTCCTGGGTGACGTATTGCTCGATGATCTGATCGAGCAGCTCATAAGGCGGCAGGCTGTCCTGGTCGGTCTGGTCGGGCCGCAGCTCGGCCGAGGGCGGCTTGACGATGGTATTGTTCGGAATGATCTCGCGTCCGCCGCGCCGGTTGATGTACCGGGCCAGGTCGTAGACCATCATCTTGGGCACGTCCCCGATGACCGCCAGCCCGCCGCACATGTCGCCGTAGAGCGTGCAATAGCCGACGGCCAGCTCGCTCTTGTTGCCGGTGGTCAGCACCAGCCAGCCGAACTTGTTGGACAGCGCCATCAGCAGCAGCCCCCGAAGCCGGGCTTGCAGGTTCTCCTCGGTGACGTCGGGCGGCCGGCCGGCGAACTGCGGCCGGAGGTGGGCCTCGACGCTGTCGTGCATGCTCTTGATGGGAATCAGCCGGAAGTCCAGCCCCAGGTTCCGGGCGGTGAGCTCGGCGTCGGATCGGCTGTGCTCGCTGCTGAACCGCGAGGGCATGGAGACGCCGGTGACGGCCTGGGGCCCCAGCCCGGCAACGGCGAGGGCGGCGGTGACGGCCGAGTCGATCCCGCCCGACAAACCCAGCACCACCCGCTCGAACCCGCACTTGCGGACGTAGTCGCGCGTGCCCATGGCCAGGGCGTCGTGGACGGAGGCGATCGGATCGGGATAAGGCTCGATACGCCCGCCGGCCGGGTCGTCGAGATCCATCACCAGGAGGTCTTCCTCGAAGGCCCGGGCCTGGGCGACGACGCGGCCGTCAGCGCCGAAGACGGTGGACGCGCCGTCGAAGAGCAGCTCGTCGTTGCCGCCGACCTGGTTGACGAAGAGCACCGGACGACGGTACTGGCGGGCCTTCTCGCCGAAGAGCTGCACGCGGAAGGGGTGCTTGCCGATCGAGAAGGGCGAGGCGCTCAGGTTGACGATGAACTTCGCCCCGGCCTCGGCCAGCCGGCCGACCGGGTCGCTGGCGTAGAGGCGTCGGCCGACGAACGGGGCGTCGGCCCATAAGTCTTCGCAGATCGAGACGCCCACCGGGGTCCGGTCGTGCTCGATCAGGGCCACCTCCGGCCCCGGCTCGAAGTACCGCCGCTCGTCGAACACGTCATACGTGGGCAGCAGCGACTTGTAGCGCACCGCCTGGACCCGCCCGTCGGCGCAATAGGCCGCCGCGTTGCGCAGGCTCCGCCCCACGGCCTCGGCGTTGGGCTCGACGAAACCCACCAGCGCGGCGATGCCCCGGCAACGGGCCGCGATCCGCCCGACGGCCTCGACGTTGGCCTGCACGAAGCGCGGCTTGAGCAGCAGGTCCCACGGGGGGTAGCCGGCCACCACCAGCTCCGAGAACACCACCAGCGACGCCCCCGCCCCCCGGGCCTCGTCGATCCGCGCAAGGATCTTCTCGGTGTTGCCCACCACGTCGCCGACGATCGGGTTGATCTGGGCCAGGGCGACCTTCATGACGGGTGATTCTAATGCCGGCCGCCGCCCCCTTCCACGAGCCGATGGAGCCGTTGCGGCCCGCTGCAACTGTCCTTCGCAGTAGATCCTGGTACGCGGGATGGCGCTGGTCCCACCCAGCAACCGGTGTGCACGGTCGATCGCCAGGGAACCTGTCCAGCGACGATCCCACCGTGCATCCGAGGCGGCGGGATGCGCGACACAATCAGGAGGGCGAGGAAGGCAGCGGCCGGACCGCCGAATCCGTCTCGGACCCTCCGCAGGTGTCCCGCGGCGCGTTCCGCTTGAACACGCCCCCGCCGGCCGGTAGAGTGCACGTTGCCCACAGGCCCGGAGGCCGCGACGGATGCAGTATCGCCGGTTTGGCAAGACCCGGATGAACCTCTCGGTGTTCACGCTGGGCCTGATGCGCTACATGTCCGACGACCCGGAGAAGAGCGCCGCCGTCGTTCGCCGGGCGGTCGAGCTGGGCATCAATCACCTGGAGACGGCCCGCGGCTACGGCGCCAGCGAGGAGCTGCTCCGATACGCCCTCCGGTCCATCGATCGGCGGAAGGTCTTCATCACCACCAAGGTCGGTCCCCAGAAGAGCTACGACGAGTTCATGCGCCTGTTCGAGACCTCGATGACCACCATCGGCCTCGACGTTCTCGACAACCTGGACCTCCACGGCGTCAACAACCCGGCCAAGTTCCGCATGGCCGTCGATGAGCGCGGCACCTGGCGCGCGGTCCGCAAGCTGATGGACTCGGGCACGGTCCGGCACGTCGGCTTCTCCACGCACGCCCCGCTCGACGTGATCCTACAGACGATCGACACGCAGCTTTTCGAGTCGGTCAACCTGCACTACTACTGGTTCAACCCGGTGAACGAGCCGGCCGTCGCCCGGGCCGCCGAACGGGACATGGGCGTGTTCATCATCAGCCCCAACGACAAGGGCGGACAGCTATTCAAGCCCACGCCGGCCCTGGTCGAGCTGTCGGCCCCGTTCCACCCCATGAACCTCGCCCAGCGCTGGCTGCTGTCGGACCCGCGGGTGCACACGCTGTCGCTGGGGGCGGCGGTTCCGGGCGATCTCGACCAGCACCTGGCGGTCGCCGACCAGACCGGGCCGCTCACCGAGGCCGAGCAAGCCGCCCTCCAACGCTGGTCGGCGGCGCTGACCCAGCGCCTGGGCCCCGACCTGTGCACGCTGTGCAACCAGTGCCTGCCCTGTCCGCGGTTCATTGACATCCCCCAGATTCTGAGGCTGCGCAACGCGGCCGTGGCCTTCGACATGACCGCCTACGGCAGCTACCGCTACAACCTGCTCAACGGCTCCGACGACTGGTTCCACGGCCACACCGGCGACCATTGCACGGAGTGCGGCGAATGCCTGCCCAGGTGCCCCCAGAAGCTCGATATTCCGCGCCTGCTCTTCGACTCACATGACCTGCTCAAAACCGCCAGCGGCAGGCGGATGTGGGAGTAGCTATAATGATTATGGGTCCCGCCGGGGTCGGCCTTCACTTTTCAGCGGCGGCGGGTCGATGAATTCACCGGAAGCGAGGTCTGGCCATGACCATCCGCCGTACCATCCTGATTTCCGGGATCGTGTTTGTTGTTCCCGCCCTGGTCCGCGCCCAGACCTATGTTCAAGGCGGCAACGCCCTGGACGCCAATCAGCGCATCAACTCCGGCGGTCTGAACGCTCCCGTCCGACCGTACCTGCCCAACGCCGGCAACCGCATCGTCAGCGGCAACGTGGCCGGCGGCATGAGCTTTCGCGGCTATTCTCCGGTGCAGGACCCCAGCACGCTGTTCATCCGCAGCTACGGCTTTCCCAACGTGCCCTCGCTGGGCGGCAGCACCTATGGGCTGGGCGGGCTGTCCAGCGTGCGTTCGGGCCTGCCGTCCGATGCCCTGACCAACTTCAGCCGGGATTCGGTAAGCGTGGCCGACGTCCGCCGGCTTCAGCTCTCCAGCGGACTGAACCGCACGCCGTTTTATTCTCCCAGCAGCGCGGTGGCCAACACCGGTGCGATCGTGGCCGGCCTCAACCGTCCGGGCAGTTCGCAACTGATCTCGCCCTATGCGCCGGCCAGCCCCAGCCTGGTCCGTCCGCCGGCCAACCCGCTGTCCAACGCCGGCGGCGGGGGCAACGCCCTGAGCGTATCGCCGCAGTTGGTGCGCATCGACACGGGCCGGCCGCTCACGGGCGAGGTCAATCCCCGCCTGCTGGGCAGCCCGCTGTTCGGCGCGGCCCGGGCCGTCCCGGTCGAGGCCTTGGCCGACCAGGCCCAGCGCGGCGGCGGGGGAGCCTTGGCGGCGAACCTCGCCGGCCGCCCCCTCGGCATTCAGCTCGGCTGGCAGGAGCCGGACACGAGCGGGAATCGTCCGATTCAGACGCCCACGGGCCCGCCGCCGAACACGGAAGCGGACGAAACCGGCCCCCAATCCGCACTGCGCTCGCCCGTCGGTGGAAGCGCCTTGGCCGGCGTGGGCACGCTGAGACAGCCCGCCGGCGGGCTGCGCAATCAGCCGCACCCGAGCCCGGAACAGGACATCATCGCCCAGACGCCGACGGCCGGTGAGCAGGAGCCCGCCGCCCCGGCATCACCCGAGCCGGCCGCGCCCGCCGTGCCGCTGCGGAGCCTCGTCGGCAAGTCCGGCAGCGCGGCCAATCTCCGGCTGGGCGAGGGTCAGGAGTACCTCAAGAACGGCCAATACTACCGGGCCGCCGAGGCCTTCGAGATGGCCCGCCTGATCGAACCGGCCAACCCGCTCCCGTTGCTGGGCGAGTCGCTCGCCCTGCTGGGGGCCGGAGAGTATATGACCAGCGCCAACTACCTGTTCACCGGCATCCGGCTGTATGACTCGCTGGCCCGCGTGCGCGTCGATCTGAACGCCCTGATCCCCGACGCCAGGATGCTGGAGAACCGCCGGGCCGACCTCGAAAAACGGCTGGAAGGGCTCGATGACTTCCGCCTGCGTTTTCTGCTGGGCTACGTCGAGTACTCGACCGGCCGAGAGCCCGCGGGTATCGCCAACATGGAGCGGGCCGTCAAGGAGCTGCCCTCCGGCTTCGACGTGGTCCGCCGGTTCGTCGAGCAGCTTCCACGGACCGGGCAAACTCCGACGACCCGGCCCGCCACCCCTGTCCGTTGACCCGCGCCTGGTAGAGTGCCTGCTGGAAACCCTTGTGGGACCGGCTTCCAGCCGCTCCTTTGGCCGTGTTTCAGGGCGCATGTTTACTCGGTCGTCTCGGTGGGAATGACGCGGCGGACGGTGTCGAGCACGGCCAGGTCGGCGAGTTTTTCCGGGGCGATGGCCCCGACGATCAACCGGGCGGGCCGGGCCGTGCCCTCGATGACCAGGCCGACGCGGGTCAGGGCCTCCAGGTCGGCGGGCTCGACGCCGGCGGCCTTGACGGTCACGCGGAGCTGGTCCGACAGCGTCTGGTCCCCGTGCCGGACCTCGGTGAGCTTCACCGTTTCGCCCGCCGGTCGGGTGGCCGCGGCCTTGCCCAGCTTGGCGTAGGCATAGAGCCGACGGTCCAGCCGGTCGCGCAGCTTCATCTCGCGGATGATGGGGTCGAACGATTTCTTCGCCTCGGCGGCCAGCTCGGCGACCCGGGCGGCGCGCTGCTCTTTCGTGAGCTTCGCGTCGGCCAGCGCGTCGCGCATCTGCGCGGCGAGCTTGAATTCGGCGTCGAACTTCACCAGGGCCTCGGCCAGCCGCAGGGCCTCCTCGAGCTGGCCGGCCGTGGCCAGCTCGGCGATCTGGATGGCCACGCGCTGGGGCACCAGGGCCTTGCGGGCCCACTCGAGCTGATCGGCCGACTTGAGCAATCCCAGCCAATCAGCCAGGCGCGCCGCAGTGTCCGCCGGCCGGGTGGCTACGCTGGGCTGCGTGGCCGGTTGGCCGGCGACCGTCCCCCGACCGCCGCCGGGTGCCGTGGGTGCCAGGCCGCCGTACCCGCCCCAGCCCCCTGTCTCGGCCGGCCGGGTGGGGGCCACGCTGAGCACGGTCGTGGACCCGGCCGCCGGAGCGTCTGCCAGCTCCTTTATCATCGCCAGGCTTCGATAGGCGATCACTTCGCGGCCGTTAGCTGCGCCGCCACGCACCTGACTCTGCTGCTCCATCGTGAGGATGGGTAATCCGATGGATGGCATGTGCGCTGGGGCTGCCGCCTGACCCCACATCAACACGTTTGTGGCCCCAGCCGGCTCCCCGCGATCATGCAGGGCCGATACGTCGGCGAAATGAAGCGGTGCGGATGGACCGCGGCTGTTTTGGCGCGGGCCCTGGTCCGGGCTTGCATAGAAGTAGTCGAAGGAGTCGGTTGCCGGTCTTCCCGTCGCGGCCGCGTACCCGAGGCGGTCGAGGCCGGCGGCCGCTTGTTCGCGCAGTTCTCTCAACTGTTTGACGTTGCCGTCCTCTCCGGCGAAGACTTTATTTTCAGCCTCATCGCGCTCGAGCGTGACCGGTACCATGCTGGCATCGGTTCGCCTCTCATGCTCCGCCAGCCGCTCCCGGCTGGACGATCGGGTGAGTCCGCGGGCCTCGGCAAGGGCGAGGCCAGCTTCATCCATCTTTCCGGCCTTTCGCCACTCGTCGGCCAGCTTGACCAGTTGCTGCGAGCGCTTGGCGGCGTCGGGCTCATTTTGAACGTCTTCAATCCGTTTGTACGCGGCCAACAGGGCGGGCAGGTTGGGCGGCGTCGAGGCGACCATGTTCTCGAGCACCTGACAGCCGAACACGCCCTCGTAGCTCATGCCCTGGGGGAACTCGATGGGCACGGCCACCAGGCGCGGCTGGCCGCCCAGCGTGATGCGCTGCTTCTCGACGGCCACGAAGCTGGTGTACTGGGTCATGATGCCGAAAGTCTCGCCGAGTTTGACCACCTGGTCGCGGAGCTCCCTGGGGAACTGCCCGCGCTGGGCGGCGACCAGGTCCTGGTTCATGATCTGCTCGACCTTGGCCCGGGCCCAGAGCGTGGCGATGGTGTCGTGGTCGGGCTGTCTGGCCGGCAGGTCCAGCGGCAGCGCGCGGGTGTAGGTGCCGGTGGCCGTCCGGCCGGTGATGGTCAGCGTTCCATGCCCGGGCTTGCCGTAGCGGGCGTGCAGGACGATGGGCTTCACGTCGAAGAGGTCCATCAGTCGCACCGACCTGATGGCCGGTTTTGCGTCTTTCTCATCCGCCTTTACCGGCGAACCGTCGGGGCCATAGGAGGCCGTATCGGCCACGCCGTCGCCCACCACGTCGGTCACCTCGAGCCCCTCGCCGAAGGTCAGTTCCACGTCGGTCAGCACCGGCGTCTGGACGCGCTTCGAGAAACGCTCGACGGCCGCGTCGGCGTCCCCGTTCAGCAGCACGTATTCGACCTCGCCCCGCCCGGCCCGGGCCATGCCGTCCAGCAGGTAGCGGTTGACGCTGTTGCCGATGCCGAAGCTGAAGACCCGCGTGGTCCGGCTGTTGCGCTGCACCGCCGCGATGATGGCCTGGTCGTTGCCCACCTCGCCGTCGGTGAAGAAGCAGCAGATCCGCACCGGCGGGGCGGGCCTGTCGCCCGTGCAGTCCTCCACCGAGGCGATGACGAACACGCGCTCGGCGTTTTCCGTGACCCACCGGCCCTTGAGGCCGATGCGCAGCATCGGGCAGCGGAACGGCTTGGACGCCAGCCACGCGCTCAACCTGACCGACTCGACGGCCGGCACGTCGCGCTCACGGACCAGCGGGTCGTGCGTGGTATCACCGCGGTCGTAAACAAAGGAGACCTCGCGTCCGTCGGCGGGCAGGTTCATCAATTCCGCGGCGCTCAGCGGCGCGGCCGTCCCCTCGGGCGGCTGCACCAGGGCGGCCTCGATGGCCTTCATCATCTCCGTCCCGCCGCGGCCCTCGCGCGATTCGACGAACTTCCGGGCGGCGGCGATGTTCTCCGGCGTGCCCGGGCGGGGCTTTTCCCACAGGATGTGCGTGTCGCCCGAGAAGGTCACGATGTTGAAGCTGTCCTGCGGGCGGAGCGCGGCCAGGCACCTGCTGACCACCTCGCGCGACTTGGCCATGGGCAGGCCGTGCATCGAGCCCGAGGTGTCCATCACGAATACCAGCTCCCTGGCCACCGCCTCGGCGTCCTTGACCTGCTCGGGCGGCTGGAGCAACAGCGTGACGAAGTTGCCGTTCCTGCCGGTGTGCGTGAAGACCGCTTCCTGGATGGTGTCGGCGGTCTGCTTCCAGGTGAGCACGAAATCGCGGTTGGGGATGTCCTTCTCGCGCTTGAGCATCAGGCTCACCACGCGCGGGGCCCCGTCGTCGCGCCGGATCGAGCGCGTTTCAACGACGTCGTGCAGCTCGGATCTGAGGTCCACGATGCCCGGCCCGCCGGTGTCGATGGTGACGGCGATGCCGATGTCATGGCCGGCGCGGCGCTCGGGCCGGACCGGCATGGGCGTGATCCGGCTGGCGTCGGGGACCTGGGTGGTGTCCGGCGAGAAACCCCGGCCCGCGGGCACCGGCGTGCCTTGTGGCGCGTGTGGGACCGGCGCCTCGCCGGTCGTCAACTCTTGGCCCGGTTCCGGCGCGGGCAAGGGGTTGCGGCTGTCGGTCGGCGTGCCGGGAATGTAACGCGGGGCCACGACCATCGGGAAATCGAACTTGAACGTGCCGTCCTTGCTCTCCAGCGTCTCGACGTAGCTGATGGTGACGTCCACCACCGCGCCGGGCTCGATGTTGGCCACCGACTGAGTGAAGATGTTCGGCCGCTCCTGTTCGAGCAGACCGGTCACGTGCCCGGCCTGGCGGGCGGCTTCATAGATCCGCCGGGCCTGGGCCCGCTCCTTGACTTCGCCGACGATCACGCGATCGCCGATGGTCATGGTCATGCGATCGACGGCCGCCCGATGGCTCATCGGAAAGGTATAGACCGCCTCGATCTTGTCGTGGAAGGGGTTCTCGAACTTCTGGGTGAGCGTGACGCGCGTGAACCGCCCGGAAATCCGCACGTCCACGTCGGTGTGCCTGAGCGGGCAGGGACCCAGCGGCCGGCCCTCGCCGCCGAAGGCCTCCAGCCGGCCGCCGTTGGAGCTGACCATATCCTGGCCGCGGGCGGTCGGCGTGCCGCTCGGCGTGAGCAGCGGAACCAGGACGGCCAACAGGATGAATACGGCCGCAATGGGCGAATAGCGGGTCATGATCAGCCTCCAGGTTCGAGACGACTGGTTGGTTGGCTTGACGCGGCGACGGTTTTCCACCGGTGGATCTTCAATCGCTGGATGACGCCGGCTGGAAACCGGCGCCACGTTCACAAGAGAAGACTGCCGGTCTGAGCATCCCGTCGCGGGCTCTTCCTCAGCGGGAAGCCCTTCCCGAGCGGAGGGGAGCGCTTGTGCCAGAATCCGATCTCTCGCGGCCCAGGCGCGATCGGCGTTCCGCTGATGCCAGAGGCGCAGCAGGGCGTCGAGTTCATCGCGCGGGGGCTCGGGGGTCGGGTGGTCGTTGATGGGATTCACGGGGTTCATGCCGTTTTCACCTCCCGCATCAGCTTCGCCAGCCGGTGGCGAGCCCGATGCAGCAGCTTGTAGTAACCGCTCCGCGACAGGCCGAGGCTCTCGGCCGCGGCCGTGGGCGGGTCGGCGTCCAGGTAGTACAGGTGGATGGCCAGCCGCTCGTCGTCGGCCAGCTCGTCCAGGGCGGCCGTCAGGCGGACGAGCTGCTCAGCCCGTTCGATCGCGTCGGCCGGCGAGGGATTCAGGGGTTCGAGTTCCATCTGCCGCATGGTCGCCTCGGTCTCGTGATGCTCGCGCCTGCGAGTCGTTCGCCGCCGTTCCGAACAGATCCGCCGGGCGATCGAGTAGACCCAGGGCCGGAAGCCCTCCGGGCGGGACAACTGTTCGAGCCGCCGGAACGCCCGCAGGAACACCTCCTGCAAGGCGTCCTCGGCATCGGAGGGCGACGCGAACTTCCGGCACAGCGACAGGACCACCGGCGCGTGCCGCTCGTACAGCCGCGCGAGGGCTTCCCGGTCGCCCGCCAGGCCGGCGGGCACGTCGCTGGCGTCGTCGTGCATCAATACGGTAATGGCCGACGGATCGGGTTTGTCCACCATGACTTCTTAGACCGACCGCGGGCGGATTGGTTCTCACTTTTTCCCGACGAAATTCCCGGGCTTGGAAGAGAGCGGAGGCAGGGCCGGTCCGTCGAGGAACCCGCACGGAATCACATCGCATGGACCCGAAAAAGACGGCAAGGCCCGCGCGGGCCCGGGAAGGCACCAAGCGTCGTCTCGCCGCCGCCCCGCGCCGAGCGGGCTACAACGTCCACCCCTGGCGATAGGGCGGATGAAGGGCGGCGTTGGCCTTGTCGTTGTTGGTGACGCGCATGGCCGCGGCGTCCCATTCAAGGACCGCCGCCGGGTGGCCATAGGCCGGCTCGGTCGGGCTCGTCCGCAACGCCAGCGTGCCCAGCAGGGCCATTTCCGTCAGCCGCGCGCCGTAATCCATCGGACAGCTCGCGGGCTTGCCGGTCTTGCAGCCCTGCGTCCACTCGATGTAGTGTCCGATGGTCCGCGGCAGCGTCTTGGGCGGCCGCTGGAAATCGCGGAACCTGCTTTCGGGCAGCAGCAGGTCTCCGCCGCCCGAGAACCCGCTGAGCATCTTGCCCTTCTCGCCGACGAACAGCAGACCGGCCTCGGGCATCGGCCGGCGATGGTCCAGCTCCGGGGGGCGCAGCGGGCGCATCCCGCCGTCGTACCAGTGAACGGCCAGCGCGGGCCGCGGACCCGACGCCGGGAATTCCCACGTGACCACGTTGGCGTGGCTCTCGCATTCCGGCGTGGGCGTCACGTTCAGAAAGACCCCCGCACGGTGATACGACCGATAGGCGTACACCGTCGCGGGCGATCGTTCGCCCAGCCCCAGGGCGTTGAAGAAGACGTGGAAGGAGTGGCAGGCCATGTCGCCGACGTTACCGGTGCCGAAATCCCACCAGGCCCGCCACGCGGCCGGATGATACGCCGGATGATACGGGCGGGCCGGCGCCGGGCCGAGCCATAAGTCCCAGGCCAGACCCTCCGGCACAGGCGGCGCCTCCTTCGGACGCTGCAACCCGCACGGATAGACCGGATGCGGCGTCCAGACGTGCACCTCGTGGATCGGCCCCAGCGCGCCCGACATCAGGATCTCCGTCGTGCCGCAGGCCCCCTCGCTCGCGCAGCTCTGGACGCTGGTCTGGGTGATGACCCTGGCCTGCTCGACGGCCTTGCGGAGCAGCCGGGCCTCGTGAATCGTGTGCGTCAGCGGCTTGGCCGAGTAGACGTGTTTGCCCATGCGCAGGGCGGCAAGCTGGATGATCGCGTGGGTGTGGTCGGGCGTGGCAATGATCAGGGCGTCGAAGCGGTCGGCCTCTTTCTCGAGCATCTCGCGGTAATCGACGTAGCGCCTGGCGTCCGGGTACCTGGCGAAAACACCTCCGGCGAATCGGTGGTCCACGTCGCACAGCGCGACCACGCGCTCCTTCTTGCAGCCCTCCAGGTAGTGCTGACCCATGCCGCCGATGCCGACGGCCGCGATGGCCAGCGTGTCGCTGGGCGCCTGGTAGCCGGCTCCGCCCAGCACGTGGCGCTTCACGATCAGCGGAGCGGCCAGGCCCCCGGCGATCAGGGCCCGCCGGGAGACGTTCCGGCCGCGCGGTTTCGATCCGCCCGTGGCGCCGACGGCATCGGCGGTCGCTGGATCGGCCATGATGTGCTCCTCCGACCGGTGGAAGAAATCACGGCCTCTGGTCGAGGCCCTGGAATCCTTGTGCGGGATGACTCAAGCGACGGGTGCTTGAACACGTGCCGCGACGGCTCCCGCTCAACCCGCCACCGCCGTCCCGCTGAAATGCCCGGGGTCTCTTCTACCGCTTCCGAGGTCCGAAGGCAATGGAAAAGTGCAGAAGAAGGCGGGACGCCGGGGCGGGATACATGCGGCGGCCGTTCCATCACCGCGAGGGGCCGCACGACGCGCCGGGGCTGACTGATCCCACCGGCGGCTCGCGCGAAGCCCGTCGGTATGACGTCTATGGCGCGTCGAGCGTCGCGCGGTGCCTCTTGGGCCTCTGCGCTGACGGGCGCGGCCCTGAGGCCGGTTTCCGCGCGCCGCCCGCGGCGCGAGGTGCTCAGTTTCCGATCGTCAACGTCATGCGCTGCTGGTCGGCGGTGGCCCCGAGCTGGTCCTCGATGGTGACCTTGAGCACGTATTCGCCGGGCGGAGTGTCGGCCGGCAGGCGCACCTCGATGGGCACGAAGAAATCCCGCCGCGGGGTGAACACCCGGTCCTCGATCCGCGGGGCGGACGTTTCCCAGATGACCTTGCCGGCCGGGTCGTAAATCTCCACCCGGGCCGACAGGAGGGTCCGCAGCCGCCCGTCGGGCGTGGGCGCGGAACGGAAGTTGGCCACCTCGGTATAGAGGAACACGTGCACGCCCGCGTCGGCCGGAAAGCGCGGGGGGGTCACCGGCTCGTAGTCGCCGAAGCTGTTCACCCGCGTGACCAGGGCGATCTTGGGTATCCAGACGGGGGCCTGCTCGGCCAGCAGG
>JABRVU010000602.1:0-3194 GCA_039961895.1 Phycisphaerae bacterium
ACGCCGCCTTCGCCGCCCGCAGCGCCATGGCCGCCCTCGAAAACTCCGGCGAGTCCCTGAAACTCTTCTGGAGCGAGGCCCGGGCCGATTACCAGAAGCTGCTCAAGGCCGGCCTGGGGCCCGAGGGTTCCATCGGCCGGCCCGTGCCCAGGGAGCTGTTTCGAGCCGAGCCCTTCCTAAAACCCTGAACAACGGCCGGCTTCCAGCCGGTCGGTTTTCGGCGTTTCAGGACGCAAGCCGATACGGTCCCTTTCGTGTCCGCCGCGGGGGCCGCTACAATCCGGGTATGCTGGTGGATGAACTGCCCCGGAGCCTCGTGATCTATCCCGACCCCCGGTTGCGGCAGAAATGCGCCCCCATCCGTCCTGAGGAGTTCGATGCCTCGCTGCCCGGGCTGGCCCGGCGGATGCTCGAGATCATGCACGCTCAGCGCGGAGTGGGCCTGGCCGGTCCGCAGGTCGGCATCGCCCGGCGGATTTTCGTGTGCAACCCCACGGGCGAGCCCGCCGACGACCGCGTCTACGTCAACCCGGTGCTCAGCGAGCTGACCGGCGCGGTCGAGGGCGAGGAAGGCTGCCTGTCCATCCCCGAGGTGCGGGTCATGGTCCGCCGGGCCCGAAGCTGCCGGGTCGCGGGCTTCGACGTGACCGGACGGCCCATCGAGGAGCGGGCCGAGGAGCTGCTCGCCCGCATCTGGCAGCATGAGACCGACCACCTGGACGGACGGCTCATCATCGACCGCATGACCCCCGCCGACAGGATCGCCACCAAGAAACAACTCGCCCAGCTCGAGGCCGCTTTCCGCAAGCGAAGGTAAACCCCGGCACCCGGCGGATCGGGCGCCGGGCGAGGTCCCGAAAGAACGAGTCGCCGTCAGGATGCCCAACCGGCGCGGCGGCCCGCGGGGGCATGAACCCCAGCGCGGATGGCCGCACGCCGGGCATTTGAATCGTACATTTTCGTAGCGCGGAACAAGCGCTGGTCCGCATAACCGTTCCGGCACCTGGAGGGGTCTGATGCAGGGTCTGCGAATCGGGGAGATTCTGTGTGAAATGGGGGTTCTGTCTGCCAATGACGTGCAGCGGATACTCAAGCACCAGAGCCGGACGCGCCAGAAGTTCGGGCAGATCGCGGTGCGCTGGGGTCTGGCCACGCAGGACCAGGTGTGGGAGGCCTGGGCCCGGCAGTTCGCGGCCCGGGAGCGGCTCGATCTGTCCACCGCGGGCAGCGACACCAACGCCTGGAAGCGCGTGCCGGCGGCGATGGCGCGGCGATTCGAGGTGGTGCCGCTGCGCTTATGGGGCCGACATCTGGTGGTGGCCGGGCCGACCGATCTGACCGAGAGCGCCATCAACGACCTGGCCGCGGCCACCGGCTGCCAGGTACACGTCTGCCCCGCCGAGCGGTCGGCGGTCACGTCGTACCTGAAGGCCCTCGAGGCCCTGTCGGTGGCCTGATTCGCGCGGACGGCGCCCTCCCTGCCGCGCTATCCGTGGAAGCCGTCCGTCCCGCGCCCCCAGCGGTGGGCGGCGGCGTAATCGAACATGGTGAAGATGCGCTGCTTGTCGAGGATGGGAAACTCGATCCGCAGGGCCGACATCACTTCGCGGGCGTTGCGGACGTCGAACTCGGGCGTGTGCACCACGCGCGGCGTGATCAGCTCATACTTGTCCCACAACAGCGACTCGGCCTTGGAGCACTTGCCCACCACGTCGTCCGGGTCGGCGAAGTAGCCCCCGTGCAGGCCGAAGTAGTCCTCATAACAACGCTTCATCAGGTCATTGGTGGGCGGCTCGGGGTTGGTGAGGTGATAAATCCGCCCGTGGAACTCGGGGCGGAGCACCACTTCCGCGATCATGCGCGAGACGTAATCGACCGGCACGATGTTCTGGCGGTCCTCCGGCTTGCCGGGAATGCGCAACGGGATGTAGGTGCTCTGCCCGTTGCCGTTGTGCGAGAACTGCTGCTTGAGCACGCTGACCAGCCGGGCGAACTGGTAGAACCCGCCAAACTGCGTGGTGTAGCCGGTGGTGGATTCGCCGATCAGGAAGCTGGGGCGGAAGACGGTCAGCGAATGACCCGGCCGGTCGGACCATTCCTTGAGCAGCATCTCGGCCAGCCACTTGCTGCGCTCGTAATCGGTTTGAAAGTCGGGCTGGGGCTCGTGAAAGACCTCGCGGATGACGCCGCCGTTCCATCCGCAGGTATAGGCGGTGCTGACCGCGTAGATCCGGCGGAGGCCGTGGCGGTCGGCCCATTCCAGAAGCGCCTGGGTGCCGGTCACGTTGGTGCGGAACGGGTCGCCGTTGCCGTTCGAGAAAAGCTGGATGCTGGCGGCGCAGTTCAGGATCGAATCGACCGGCGCCGGAATCCCGTCCGGAAGCTTGTCGGGCAAGGCCCCTTCGACCAGGAACAGTTCACCGCTGCGCAGGTAATCCGCGACGTCCAGTCCGATGGGCAGAATCAGGTTGCGAAGCCGGTCGGCGGCGTCGGGCAGCGGTCCGCGGACCATCGCCACCACGCGCCGCCCGCGCGAGAGAAGATCGCGCAGCACGAATTGTCCCAGGAAGCCGGTCGCGCCGGTCATGAACGTGGCAGGTGCGTACTGAGCCCTCATATCGCCTCTGAATAACTCGGTTGTCTCGTCGGGTCGCCCGGCCATCGCCCGGCGGGCCGCATTGGGAAGCGGCTATCATACAGGTTCCCAGTCCGCTGTCCAAACCCAGGCTGAACCGCCGGCATCCCGGCTCCGCGAGCATTGGGGGTGCCTTCGGATTCCTCGTGCGAGTCCGGGATCCTGCAGGTGAAACCCTCGGCAAGCGCGAAGAGCGACTCAGGATGCTCGATCAGCGCGGTCCCGGGAACGGCGGGCCGGTCATGTATAAATCGGTCGACAGAAAACGTCTGGCCGTCTCTCGGGTTTTGAAAAGCCTGTCCCGCCCATGATGCCACCGCTCCCATTCCCCTCGGCGCGTCCAGATAACGGCCAGGTTTCCTGGCCGGACCGATGACAACCACCATCGCCGGACCCGCTCTCGATCCTGATCCGTCCATTCGGGACGGGAAAACGTCTCAATGATCGGATGAGCCAAGGCATCGGCGACAGGATAAGCCGTCTGACGAAATGCCGTCTGGGCTTCATCCCGTGTTTTCGGGTCGCCAGCGGCCATCGCGTCGAAGAGCAGATCCGCGGC
>JABRVU010000603.1:0-2600 GCA_039961895.1 Phycisphaerae bacterium
AGCTTGAGGTTGCGCAGGCGCAGGTGCCCGTCGGCGGGGCCCTGTCGATCACCAAGCGCGGTCAGGCCCGGTTCACCCTCGGCTTTTCGACCCCCGCCGACGGGCACCTGCGCCTGCGCAACCTCAAGCTCAAGCCGCTGGGGCTCCAATCCATCTTCAACGGCAAGGACCTGACCGGATGGAAGATCATCCCCGGACGGCAGTCGAAATTCACCGTCACCGAGAAGGGCGAGCTGAACATCAAGGACGGCGGCGGCGACATCCAGACCGAGGGGCAATGGGCCGATTTCCTCCTCCAGCTCGACGTCTACTCCAACGGCCAGAACCTCAACAGCGGCGTCTTCTTCCGGGCCAAGCCCGGGCGGTTCTGGTCGGGCTATGAGGCCCAGATCCGCAACGAGTGGGAGGGCTACAGCAAGAACCCCCGGGTGGCCGAGAAGAAGGAAGACCGCACCCGGCCCATCGACATAGGCACCGGCGGCATCTACAACCGCCAGGCCACCCGCAAGGTGGTCTCCAACGACAAGGAGTGGTTCACCTACACCATCCTGGCCCACGGCAACCACATCGCCACCTGGGTCAACGGCTACCAGTGCGCCGACTATTACGACAACGACAAGGACGCCGAGAACGCCCGCCAGGGCCGCTACCTCGGCAAGGGCGTCATCAGCCTCCAGGGCCATGACCCGACCACCGACCTGAGCTTCAGGAACATCAAGATCGCCGATTTGGGCGCCCAAAGCGCATCATGACCTGAAGGGCCCCGCGGCATCGGGGTGCGCGGGTGAAGGCGTTCGGGTCGGCGCGGCCCTGTGAGCCCCGGCGATCCCTCGAAGCAGTCCAGATGCTCATCGTGGTCCAACGCCCGCGCGACTGCATCGCCGCTCTGGGCCTCCCATCACCCTGACCATCCACCGGCTGGAAGCAGATCCCGCACGGGTTTGGGGATGGGCTCTACTCATCCTGGTCGGCGCAGGTGGTGTCGAACAGCGGCAGGTTGGGGCCGCTGAGGTCGAGGCATTGCACAAACCGAGACAGGTCGCCGGCGTCGACGTCTCCGTCGCCGTCGAGTTCGGCTCCGTCGCAGGCCGGGTCGTCCTGGACCACGCCGGGGCCTCGGATGCAGGCCTGGAAGCGTCCGAAATCGCGCCCGTCCACGTCGCCGTCCTGGTCGAAGTCGCAGGGCGCGAACGGCGGGGGCAGGACGTGCAGGGTCACGGTGGAGTAGCGGGGGCTGCCGACGGCGGCGGCCTCGGCCTTGATCGTGGCGATGTAGTCTCCCGGCGGCAGGCCGGCGGTCAGATACTTGACCGCGATGGCGTCCGTCTCGGTGATGACGAACCCGACGGTCGGCTCCAGCGAAAGCCACGCCGCCGGCGGCGCGGAAGCGTATTCCACGCTGAAGGTGTAGGTCATCTTGCCGCCGCCGGCGTTGGTGACGTACACCGCGCCATCGGGAAGGTTCTGGCCGCGCACGAACGTGTGCTCGAGAGTCGGCGGGTCGAGCACCAGTTCCGGGTCCGGGGTCGCGGCGATCTGGTAGCCCACGCCGACGACGACCGCGACCAGGTCATGCCCCGCGTTGGTCGTGTCGCCGCCGGCGGGGCTGCCGTAGTACATCTGCCCGTCGGCGTAGGTGTTCCGCAGCGTCGCATAGGCGTTGAACGTCCCGCCGGCCAGCGGTTCGAGCCGCAGGCAGTAGGTTCCGCCCGGCGCCACCGCCGCCGCGTCGGGCCCGTCCAGCGGCCAGTTCACGATCACCGGCAGAAAATCGGGCGAGGTGATGTCGCGCGAGACCACCGCCGCGCCCACCTGGGGTCCGTCGGGTCCGCCGAAGCGGATCGTCGCGCGGTATTGGAAGTGGGTCCCCGGCGCGGTCACGACGAAGGCCTTGGCGGTGATGATCCGGTTGATGCCGGGCGGAACCTTGAAGGTCTGGGCCTGGTAGGTGCCCAGGGTCGAGACCCCGCCGTGGTCGAGCCCGAAGGCGTCGCCGTCGTAGCCGGGCGGCGGCTGGCCCTCCGAGCCGCTGATCCCGTCCACCTCGTCGTAGTGATAGACCGGCACGGTGGGGTAGGCGTACACGGCCGAATCATCCTGCACGCGCAGCCAGTGGGCCTCGTAGGAATAGAACCGGCCGGTGTCGGCGCTCTGGAAGTAGAAATCGGGGCTGGTATCGCTGGGCACGGTGGCGCTCTCGCGGACCCTGACGTTGTGGGTCAGGACCAGTGCGGTGGGGTTGATGGCCAGATAGCCGTTCACGTCGGTGCGTCCGAAAAACGCCGTGGCCGGATGGAGCTGGTCGGTCAGCCCGGTCGAACCGGCCCGGGTGCCGTTCTCGCGGACGCAGAAGTTGTGGACGGCGCGCTGATTGTCGTTGACGGACTGTCCGACCTGGCGATAGTAGATGAGTTTCCAGACGGGGCCGTCGGCCGGGACCCGCTCGGCGGCGGCCAGGAGGACGCCGCAGGCGAGCAGTACGGCCCGCACCGGCCGGGGACCCTCTCCCCAGACCCGGGCCGACGCCGGACGCGCCGGGCGATGCTCTCGTCTCAAGCCGCCTGCCAGGGGCATGGCCTTACCGCCTCCGGTGGATGGGC
>JABRVU010000604.1:0-8603 GCA_039961895.1 Phycisphaerae bacterium
CGGTTGGATGATGGCACACCCGAGCAGACTGACCGCACGGCTCTCGGCAGCGCCCGCCGCCGTGCTGGCGCTGTACGCCCTGGGCGCCGCCTTCGGCGCCTACTTCTGCATGTACGCCTTCCGCAAGCCGTTCACCGCCGCCAGATTCGAGGGGCATCTGCTGGGCCCGTGGCAGTTCAAGACCGTCATCGTCATCAGCCAGATCGTCGGCTACACGCTCTCCAAATACGTGGGCATCGGGCTGTGTTCGAGCACGCGGCGAAGCCAGCGCGTGCCGCGGCTGCTGATGGTCGTCGCCGCGGCCGAGGCGGCGCTGTTGCTTTTCGCGGTGGCCCCGAGCTGGTTGAAACCGGCGGCCCTGTTCCTCAACGGGCTGTGCCTGGGCGTGGTGTGGGGGCTGGTGGTCAGCTACCTGGAAGGCCGGCGGACCTCGGACCTGCTGCTGGCCGGCGTGAGCTGCTCGTTCGTGGTCTCCGGCGGCGTGGTCAAGGACGTGGGGCTCTACCTCGAATCGCTCCTGGGGGTGGGCGAGTTCTGGATGCCGGCGGTCACCGGGCTGGTGTTTCTGCCGGCGTTCGTGGGGTTCGTCTGGCTGCTGGACAAGGTCCCGGAGCCGGACGCGGCCGACGTGGCGGCCCGCGTGCTCCGCCGGCCGATGAACGCCGCCCAGCGCCGCTGGTTCTTCCGCCGCTTCCTCGGCGGGATGGTGCTGCTGGTGGCGGTGTACTTCCTGCTGACCGCCTTCCGCGATTTCCGCGACACCTACGGCATCGAGATTCTCGATCAGCTCGGTTACGGCCAGGCCCGCGGCGTGTTCACGCGCGTGGAACTGCCGGTCATGCTGGGGGTGATGGCGGCCATGGCCGGGCTCAATCTCATCAAGAATAACCGCCGCGGGCTGCTGGCGGCCCTGGCCCTGATGACGTTCGGGATGGTCCTGCTGGGGTCGGCCACGCTGCTGTGGACGCGCGGGCGCATCGGGGGGCTGACCTGGATGACGCTCACCGGGTTGGGCTCCTACCTGACCTACGTGCCGTTCAACTCGGTGCTGTTCGAGCGCCTGGTAGCGGCAACCGGCGCCGCCGGCACCGCCGTCTTCGGCATTTATGTGGCCGACGCCGTCGGTTACACCGGCTCGGTCGGCCTGCTGGTGTTCAGGGATCGCTTCGGACAGGGGGTCTCGTGGCTGAGCTTCTTCACCGGCCTGAATTACGGGCTCTCGGCGGTCGGGACGTTACTGCTGGTCATGGCCACCCTATACTTCCTGCGAACGCTCCGCCACACGAGCGGCGCGGACGTGCCCGCGTCGGCGCCCGGCGAGCCGGCGATCGAGATGCCCGAAGCGCCCGCCGCTCCAGCCCAGGCCGCCTCCGGCTGAGGCCGCCTCTCCCAACGGCCGGCACGGACCCCCGGCGTTGAGATGTGCCTTTCCCCTTTCATTCCCAAGGCCATTTTCGGCCCCCGGCGGCGAATATCTCTCCGCTGGTGCCTCGATGGCGGATATGGACGGCCGAACCGGCCTCGGCCGCATCAACCGCCGCCGTAAATCCTGCAGGCCTCCGGCGGCCGGCATCCAGGAGCAGGCCCATGATCCGCGGGTTTTCTTTTTCCGGAACCGCTCGCGTGCTGATCCTCGCGGCCATGACGGCTTCGCCACTGGCGGCCAAGGAGAAGAAAGACAAGGACGTCAACGCCACCATCAAGCTCTATGAAGAGAACACGAAAACCAGGAAAGCCGAGCAGAAGCTCAAAATGGTCTGCAAGACCGACAACGGCCGGATCGTCGCCCCGGCCACGTTCTCCTACACCGTGGACCCGGAAGGGGCCTGCGAGGTGAGCCCGGCCAGCGGCACCGCGAGCAAGACCGGCGAGCTCGAGTTCACCTTCAAGTACAAGAAGGCAGGCACCTGCAAGGTCACGTTCAAGTGCGGCGACGAAGCCAGGAAACTGGTCGTCGCGGTCGAGTCCCTCGAAAAGCCCAAGAAGGTCTACACCGAACACGAGGACCAGATCAAGCCGGCCAAGGATCCGTCTCCGACGCCCGAACCGCCGAAAGACGCGCCCAAGGGCTCGGACGGCTCCGGGGAGAAGCCCAGGAAACCGGATGGAGGTTCGCAGAAGACCCTGCGACTGATCGAGACCCAGAACGCGCTGGCCGCGGCGTATTTCGAGGCCCTGGCCCGGCAGGAGTCGGGCCTCGCGGACGACGCGCCTCTCTCTTTGCTCATGAGCCTGATCGTGGGCCTCGAGCTGCTTCAGCCGGTGGACCCGCCTGACGTGGGCGCGGCCCTGGCCGAGCTGGAGCAACTGGCCGGCGTCCCCTCGCTGGTGCCGGAGATGTTCCCGGCCACCGAACTGCTGCTCGATCTGTACAGCCAGGCGGTCATGCGGTACTTCCAATCGACCGACTGCAACGGCAGCGGCCTGCCGGATTACGAGGACCTGGCCAACGGGGTCAGCAACGACCTGAACGGCAACTTCGTGCCCGACGACTGCGACTGCCGGGCGGTGATCTTCGACGCCGACGACGACCAGGACGTGGACCAGAGCGACTTCGGCGCGTTTCAGAACTGCCTGACCGGGCCGAACGTGACGGCGGAGGCGTTCAACGCCCTGCCGCTGGCCTGCCGGTGCATGGACGTGACCGGTGCGGAGTGGGACGACCCCGACGGAGCCGTCGACCGGCACGATCTGGAATCCTTCGCGTCGTGCGTGACGGGGCCGGCGATGGACCCCGCCTTTCTCGACCCGCACTGCGACGGGTGGTGACCGTCGGCGCATTTCCCCGCGGGGCATGATGCCGCGCCGGAAGCGAGGCCACGGGGGGACGCCTTACGATTCGCGCTGGTCCCGCGACACCGGGATCTGCTGCTTGCCGTTATAGGCGATGCGGCGGCGGTCGGAGCGGTGCCCGGCCGACTCGGGCAGCGGCGCGGGTACGTCGATGGGGGTCAACCCTTCGCCGGGGACCACGTTCCGGCCGGGGTAATAGACGCTGAACGAAGACTGCCGGGCCTGGCGGTAATACCTGCTCAGGTTCGACCAGTCGAAATGCTCGGCGTACGACTCCACCCGGTTGCGCAACTGGATGCGGTCGCGCCGGCTCATGCGGGTCAGGGCGTGCAGCCAGTTGGCGACCTGCTGAACGGTGTCGTGGAAGGCGACGCCCCGGCGTCGGGCCACGTAGATGCCGTTCTGATCGTGGTCCGGGAAATGCTCCATCACGTAGGCCCCGAAGCCGCTCAGGTCGCTGGTGATGGCCGGTATCCCCCGCACCACGCATTCCATCGGCGTGTAGCCCCACGGCTCGTAATAGGAGGGGAACACGCCCAGGTTGCACCCGCGGACGAACTGGTCGTACTCCAGCCCCAGGATCGGGCTGGTCGAGGTGATGAACTCGGGATGGAAGACCACCTTCACCGGATCGTCGGCGGCGTTGACCAGGTTCCGGCCGCGCAGGTGCGAGAGCACCGGGTCGGCCGCGTCGTTGACCAGGTCGTGGGTCACGATGGGCGGCTGGTTGCCGCGGCGATAGGCGTGGACCATCCGCTTGATGCGCACCGCGGCGTACTCGTCGAAGAGATCGTCGGTGGTCGGCAGACGCCCCTCGGTCACGGTGCGGAACAGCTTGCGGCCCATGTCCTGCTGGATCATCTCGCAGGTGTCCTTGATCTCGTTGAGCATGGCCTGCCGGTTGAGGGTCTCGACGTTCAGGGTCCGGTAGGCAGCCGGGGCGATGATGAACGCGATCACGGTCACGTCGCGCCGCTCGGCCTTGAGCCGCTGGTTCAGCTCGTACAGGGCCTCGATGAAGACGTCGAAGCCCTTGTTGCGGTACTCATAGCGGCCGGCGGTGAAGATATAGAGCGTCGATTCGAGGTCGAAGCTGTGATGAGGGAAGAAGTGGCCGATCACGAACTCGGCGATCAGCTCCTTGTTCTTGCGGTGCAGGTTCTGGAACTCATACGGGGCGGCGAAACGTTCGATGTTGAGCCCGTTGGGCAGCACGAAGTCGGGCTTGCGGCCGAGGAACTGCCCGGCCTCCAGGGCGGTGATCTCCGAGACGGTGGTGAAGGTGGTGGCCGAGTGGGCGCAGGCCCGCTCGATGGCGTAGCGATGCCAGAACTGGTGCTGGCGGGCCACGCCCTCGCCGTCGATCTGCCCGAGGTAGTCGTAGAGGTTCTCGTTGGCGGCGCTGAGGCTCCGGCCGACCAGCGTGGCATGGGTGGTGAACATGGTGGGGAAGCGGGCCTGCCGGTACGCCAGGATGGGCAGGGCCGCCCCGCCCTGCCACTCGTGGAAGTGGGCCATCATCGGCCGTTCGCCGATCCGGGCGTGGACGGCCATCAGCAGGTCGGCCACCACGTAGCCCAGCGCGATGATGCCGTTGACCTCCCAGTCCTCGCCGGGAGTGCCGATGCCGCAGTCCTTCCAGAAGAAGTATTTCATCTCGTCCGTCTTGTTGGAGACGGAGGTGAGGTCGATAAGCAGGACCCGCGGCCGGCCCGTGACCAGCCACCGCCCGCAGTGGATCTGGATCCCCCGGCCGGCGAACTCCGCGAGCACGTCGGCCAGGACGTCGCCGGGCGGCTCGGCCTCGAACTCCAGCTCCGAGCCCCGCCGCCACGGGCCGATCAGGTAATAGCCGTCCTGCCAGCGCTGGGTGGTGGTGGGGGCCTTGCTTCGCAGGACGGTGTAGATCCCCCCGGCCTGGGCGCAGACCTCCCAGGAAACCTCGAAGAGCAGCGGGAAGTCATACTGGGCCTCGAAGGGCGCCGGCTCCGCGTCGTCCACGGGGATGCGCTCTTCCGAGCCGGTGAATCGGATGGTCAGGCTCATGTCTTCGTTCCGACGGGAGGTCTCAGACTCGAACGGTTCGGGGGAGCTATTATGAGCCCGCCCACTGTCCGCGTCCAGCGGAGGCGCCCCGGCGCGACGGAAAGAGACGCCGGGGATGAAAGACTCGCAGACTTCAGCTTTTCCTGAGCGTTTTCGGTGTTCCGCGGACGTGGCGACCCCGGCAATGGGCGCCGGCGGCCGGCGCAGACCCCCAGGAGTGCGTCCTCAAACCCGTGTGGGACCGCCTTCCAGCCGGTCGGTTTTCAGGGTTGGAGGATCCACTCTAAATCCGGATGAACACCCGCAGACGGTAGAAGGGATAGAACAGGACCATCCACAGGGCCACGTAGGCCAGCGAATAGATCAGCGATTTGAGCGCCGGATCGGCGATGGTGAGACGGGCGTAGAACCAGTCCTTGGGAACGAAGGCGCCGCCGTCGGCGGTCGGCCAGGCCGCCTCCAGCAATGAACCGACGCCCCCCGAGAGAACGTAGGCGGCGATGGCATTGGTGCCCAGCACCAGGAAGGGCACGGCCCAGCGTCGCAGCCCTTCCAGGTCCACGAGCAGAAAGCAGGCTCCCAGGATGTAGAGCCCGAACCCGCCGGCCAGCAGGACGTACGAACTCGTCCAGATTTTCTTGTTGATCGGCACCCAGTGATCGAGCAGCAGTCCGGCGGCCAGGGCCAGCAGGCCCGCCAGCATCAGCCCGGCGGCCTTGCGCTCCGGGCCGCGCGCCCCGAGCAGCCAACCGCCGGCCAGGGCCCCCATCAGGGTGGTGGCCAGCGCGGGCAGGGTGCTCAGCAATCCCTCGGGGTCGGGCCGTTCGCGGTACAGGTGCTCGGCCCCGCGGAAGACCCATTGGTCGATCCAGTCGTGCAGCAACCCCTCGGGCGCCGCCACCGGGGCGCTGAAGCCGGCCGGCGCGGGCACGAAGCGCACGATCGCCCAGTATCCCACCAGACAGGCCAGCAGCATCAGCAGCCGACCGCCCGCACCCGCGTACAACACCACCACGGAGGCCAGCAGATAACACAGCGCGATGCGCTGCAACACGCCCGGCAGCCGCAGCGACGATTGCGCGAACAACCCGCGATGGTGCATGAACGCCCAGGCCGCGCCGGCCACGGCCAGCAAGGCCAGGATCACGCGCGGGCTCGACCGGCCCCAGCCCTTGCGGGCGATCGCACCCTCGTCGGGCCAGATAAAACCCAGCCCCGCCACCACCAGCGCCGTCGGGATGAGCACCGGCCAGCGGGCGGCCGACGGATCGAAGACCCGCGCGAAACCGAAGCTGTTGAGCAGCACGCCCAGCACGCCCAGCACGACCGACCGCCTGAGGGCATGAGCCAGCAGCAACCCGCGAGATTCGCCCCGGTCCAGCCGCCGGGTGAACGACAGCACCAGCGACGTGCCCACGATGAACAGAAACGAAGGGAAGACCAGGTCGGTCGGCGTCCAGCCGTTCCATGCGGCATGTTTGAGCGGCGCATAAGCGGCGCCGTCGTCGCCGGCGTTGTTGACCAGGATCATGCCCGCCACCGTCAGGCCGCGAAAGACGTCCAGCGAAACCAGCCGATCCGGTGGAGCCGAGAGGCGCGTCGATGTCGTCATGATTCAACAGTCTATCCGGCGAGCATCAAACCGCAACGAATCGGAGCGGAGCCGCCACCTGGCGCCGCGTGCGTGTCCGACACTGGCAAACGGCCGCTCTCGGCTGCGGTGACGGGCGCATAACGAACCGACGCGCCGGGCACCGCAAGGCGCGGCCTACCGCATGATCGCATCCTTCATTCCGCGAGCCGGCCGCGGGACCCCGACTCAGACCGCGGTGTAACGGCTGCCGCGCTGGCCGACAAGGCGGCGCTTCTTCAGTTTCCTGTCTTTGACCAGGTGTCCAATGGTGACGTAGGCGGTGCCGGCGCGGCCTTCAGACTTCCAATGCTTGTTGATCTCGCCGGTCGTGGCCCCCTCCGCGCCTCGGCCTTTGACGAAATCAAGAACCGACTCCAGGCCGCTCCTGGAAAACGTCTTGCGGGTTCTTTTTCGCCTGGGAGGCCGGCCGGGACGCCGGGCATTCTTCACGGCGGCGGACGGACGGCCCGGCCGCCGACCGTTGCTGGGATGAATTCCAAACTGCTTGAAAAGCGCGTCGATCCGCTCGACGGCGGCCATGTGTGTGCGTCGCTGCGCCTGCAAGTCCGTGATCGTCTTGGCAAGCTGCCTGGCGGGATTTGCGACTCTCGGCATTCGCAGACTCCTCATTATGTTGATGGCCCGCGCCTGGTATGCTTGATCGGGGTGAACATACACCTTCAGCCCACGGCCGGTGGGCAAACCCAGGATCGGTGCGTACATCTATAGGCATCCACGAGTCAATATCAATAGCCGTCGTCGAAAAAAAGGCGCTTTCGGAATAAGCGGGATCGACGATGATCCTCATCGCGCCTCAGAAGAGGGGGTATTCACCGGCGTTGCATACCGCAACACTAGAAAAAACCCGCTGGAGCATGTCGAAAGAGCAACTGAGTAGAGAATAGTTGATTTTTTTGCACGTGCTTTGACGAGTGAACACCCAGGTTGTTTCAACTCCCGCGGTCCGAGTCCGGGAATTATGCCGTGAAGACGGGCTATGGCCTGTTGATCCGGTCCGCCCGCGAGCTTCACCACGGGTGAACTCCCGGCTCCGGGGCCGACTCAACGCCTTTCCATCTTCCCGCATCGCATTCCCATCGACCCCTGGGTTGCGGCATGCAGCGCTGGGTTTCAGCTCCCGGTTGCGACGTTCCCGGCGTTGAGGCGGACCGGGACGAGGTCTAGAATCACCGGCCATGCGTCTGAGGCGCGAGATTCGGTTCAGCGTCGGGTCCGTGGCGGAGCCGGTGGTGGCCAATTCATGGGCGGGCTGGCCGGCGGCGGCGGGTTTGCAGCCGTTCGCCGTGCTGAGCGCGACCGTCGCGGGCCGGCCCGATCCGCAAACCGGCTACCTGTGCGACATCCGCGACCTCGATCGGCTCCTGCGCGAGCGGTCGGTCCGGCTGGTCGAACGGCTGCACACCGAGCGCTCGACGGCGCCGGTGTGCGGCGAACGGCTGATCCGAGCCATCGCCGACGACCTGGCCGGCCGGGCCCCGCCGGGCACCGAATGGGTCTGCTGCCGCCTGCAACTCACTCCTTTCCTCAGCTACGAGACCGGAGGCGATCACGTGATCCGCATGACCCAGTGCTTCGAGTTCGCGGCCGCTCACCGGCTGCACTGCCCCCAGCTCAGCGAAGCCCGGAACCGCGAAATCTTCGGCAAGTGCAATAATCCCAACGGCCACGGGCACAACTACATCCTCGAGGTCACCCTGGCTGGCCGACCCGACCCCGCCACCGGCCTGCTCGTGCCCATCCAGCACTTCGAGCAGGTCGTCCGGCAGCGCGTACTCGACCGCCTCGACCACAAACACCTCAACCTGGACTGCCCGGAGTTCGCGGATCTGAATCCATCAGTGGAGAACATCGCCCGGGTCATCTGGACGATGCTCGACGGCCGGTTCGAGCCCGCCCGGCTGGCCGGCGTGCGCGTCTGGGAAACGGCCAAAACCTGTGCCGAGTACGACGGTTCCGCGGACTGAAACGCCGACTTCCGCCACCGTCGCCCGCCCGGTGGCGCGAAACGATCGGCCGGTCTCGACGTCCGCGGCCCCTGGTCACCGCGCCGGCCCGACGCCCGGGGCGCCTTTCTCCCCGCCCTCGCGCCCGGGCAGGGCGTTTCCGTCGG
>JABRVU010000605.1:0-7340 GCA_039961895.1 Phycisphaerae bacterium
GACGCGCTGCGGCAAGGCCGGGCCGGCATTCACAACCTCGGCCTCGCGCCGGCGTCTACCGGCCGGAGCGCGTGCCTTCCGCAACACGCCAAGCCGTCAGGCTCCGGCCGGAGCCCTTGTCTCCAGGGCCCGAAGCCGTTCGAGGTGGGCCTGGTGGCGGCGGAGGATGCGGTTGACGACCTCCGCGGCCCGCGGAGTCATCGGCGCCTTGGCCGCGTCCTGGTAGGCGCGGACCAGACCTTCCAGGCTGCGAATCACCTCCGGCATAATCACGCGCAGGTCGAGATAGTGCAGGTGCCCGGTGTGGATGTCGGGCCCGGCCGGATAGAGCGCTCCGCCGGCCTCATCCAGGGCTTCTGAAAGCCAGGCCAGGTGCTCGCCCTCCTCGGCGACCATCTTCTCGACCATCTCCAGCTCGGCGGCGGAGGACCAGGACACGAAGGCGGCCGTCTCGGGCAGGCGCGGCAGCAGGCTGCGGCGCTCGGCGGCGTGGAGCCGGTTCAACACCTCGATGGTCTGCAACCGTTGCGGGTCCCTGTTGTCGCTCATGTGCGATGTTTCCGTGTCCGCGGTCATCCCCTTCCGGGGCCGCCTCATCGAGGCGCATCCGACGAACCGAGCGTTACTGCCGCCACGCCCGGCGCCGGTCCCGCCGCGGCGCTGGGGACCGTGGCCTGCGCCCCCACCAGGTTCGAGGCGTACCGCGTCGAGTAGTCGTTGAGGCGGCCGAAGTACACCGTTCCGAACAACAGCAGGGCCAGGGCGGCGGCGTTGACCAGGATGACCCCGCCCAGCGGCGCGGGCACGGCCGGCTGGCGCGCGTCCTCGTGGATGTACATCTGGCGGATGATCCGCACGTAGTAATAGAGGCTGATTGCGGTGTTGATCGCCGCGACCACGACCAGCGACCAGAGCCAGGGCTGGGCGGCGACGGCGGCCTTGCCCAGGGCGAACAGCAGCCAGTATTTCGCCGCGAACCCGCCCAGCGGCGGCAGGCCGATCAGCGAAAAGAGGCACACCGCCATCGGCAAGGCCAGCCACGGGGCCCGCCGCCCCAGCCCGGCAAAAGCCGAGATGTGATCCGTGCCGGTCCGCCACGAGACCATCGCGGTGACGCCGAACGCGCCCAGGTTCATGAGCAGGTAGACGATCAGATACGCGATGACGGCGGCCAGGCCGACGTTGCGGTACTCGGCCTCACCGCCCTGCATGAAGATGGCGGCGGCCATCATCATGTACCCGGCGTGGGCGATGGACGAGTACGCGAGGATGCGTTTGACCGCGTCCTGCCGCAGGGCGGCCAGGTTGCCGACGGTGCAGGTCAGGGCCGCGACGCCGCCGATGCCGTAGGCCACCGGGGCCATCCACGGCGCCGTGCCGCCCGCCGAACTGAGGGCGTAGACGATGCGCAGCAGCAGCCCCAGACCGGCGGCCTTGCTGGCCACGCTCAGCCAGGTGGTCACCTCGATGGGCGCGCCCTCGAACACGTCCGGGCACCAGAAGTGGAACGGCACGGCCGAGATCTTGAAGGCGATGCCCACCAGCACGGCGAAGAAGCCGACTGCGGGGACCCACCCGCCCGGAGCGGCCGAACTGACGGCCTTGGCCGCGATGGTGGGGATATCCAGCGAGCCGAACGCGCCGTACACCAGCGACAGCCCATAGACCATGATCGACGACGTGGCCGCCCCGAAGAGCACGTACTTGAGCGAGGCCTCAGCCCCCACCCGCGAGCGCTTGTCGCTGCCCACGATCGCGTAGCTGGGCAGCGAGGCCGTCTCGATGGCGATGACCATCACCAGGAGATTGAGCGTCCCGGTCATCAGCGACATACCCAGGGCGCTGGTCACCAGCAGGACGAAGAACTCCGGCCCGACACCCGCGTGCTCGGGGGACAGGCGGTCGGACGGCGGCCGGAGCGTCCACAAACCGATAATCAGGGCCAGGAAGCCCATCAGGAACAGCTTGAAGAAGACCGAGAAGTTGTCGGCCAGGAGCATGGGGGGCTCGCCGGCCGGGGACATGCCTGCGTACCCGGCGCCGGCCAGCGGGCCCGCGACCGTCCTGACGGTCAGGGTGATCGTGGCCAGGGCGCCCAGCAGGGCGATGCCCGCCGACGTCCGGGCGCTGCGGCCGGTCGCCAGCGGGACGATCAGAATGGCCACGATCGTGCCCACCAGCGCCAGCTCGGGCAGAAACATCCGCAGGTCGTCGCCGGCGGGTATCCAGGGTTCGAGAACAGCGAGAATCATGACGTTTCCATCTCAAAGACGGCGGCAACAAGTTGCCGTGGTCCTCTTCCCATGACAAGCCTCACACCCTCCGAGCCTCTCATACCTTCTCACTCCATCACCCGCCCCCGAAAGCGCCCGACAGGGCCGTTGCCGCCGGCCCGCCCGGCTGGATCAGGCTGACGATCTGGTTGAGCGTGCCGTTCATGAAGTTGAAGAGCGTGTGCTGGGGCAGAATGCCCAGGGCCAGGGCCAGCACCGCGAAGGGAGTGAGGATGAAGACCTCCCGGCCGGTGGCCTCGGGGAAGTGCTCATATTCCTCCCTGCGCTTGCCCAGGTAGACGCGCTGGATCATCCAGAGGATGTAGCCGGCCGTGAGGACCACGCCGGTCGCCGCCGCGATGGCCATGGGCTTGGCCCAGGTGAACGGAGCCGAGAACGTGGCGATCAGCACCCAGAACTCGCCGATGAAACCGCACAGGCCCGGCAGCCCCAGCGAGGCGAAGAAGCCCAGCGTGGCCAGCGAGCCGTAGATCGGCATGGTCAGCCACAGCCCGCCGAAGCGGTTGATCTCCCGATGGTGGGCCCGGTCGTAGATCACGCCGACCAGGAAGAAGCACATGGGGCTGGAAATGCCGTGGGCGATGACCTGGAACATGGCCCCCTGGAACCCGGCCGGCGTCATGATGGCCATGCCCAGCAGCACGTAGCCCATGTGGCTGATCGAGCTGTAGGCCACCAGCCGCTTGAAGTCGGTCTGGGCCATGGCGCACAGCGCGCCGTAGATGATGTTGACCACCCCCAGCAGGGCCAGGCTGTAGGCCGCCCACTGCCCGGCCTCCGGCAGGATGGGATAGCTGATGCGGAACAGCCCGTAGGCCCCCATCTTCAGCAGGATGCCGGCCAGGATCATGCTGATCGGCGTGGGGGCCTCGACGTGGGCGTCGGGCAACCAGGTGTGGAAGGGGAACACCGGCACCTTCACCGCGAAGGCGATGTAGAGGAAGACGAACATCACGTGGGCGAACTTGAGCCCGCCCAGGAACGTCGCCGAGGCGAAGGCTTCCTGGATGGCACCATCCGTGGCCATCCTGACCAGGTCGAAGGTGCGATGGCCAGCCGGGGCGAAGAAGTAGAAGGCCACCAGGGCCACCAGCATCAGCACCGAACCGGCCAGGGTGTAGATGAAGAACTTGATGGCCGCGTATTCCTTCCGCGGCCCGCCCCACACGCCGATGAGGAAGTACATCGGCAGGAGCATCACCTCCCAGAAGATGTAGAAGAGGAAGAAGTCCAGGGCGCAGAACACGCCGATCATCCCCGTCTCGAGCAGCAGGAAGAGGGCGAAATAGCCCTTGATGCCCCTGTTGTTCTTCCACTCCTCGATGTTCCAGCTCGCCAGGCAGGCCAGGAAGCTGACCAGCGTGGTCAGGATGACCAGCGGGAAGCTCAGCCCGTCGATGCCGACGAAGTACTGGATGGCCGGGGCCCCGGGCTCGCTGCCCAGGCTGATCCAGTCGATCTGGGTGACGCCGACCAGCTTTTCGCCGTAAGAGGGGCCGAAGATGTCGCCGCCGCTCCACCAGGCGAAGTTCTGGAAGAGCATCAGCGACAGCAGCAGCACCAGGCCGCTGGTGGCGACGGCCACGGTCTTGACCAGCCGGGCGCCGGGCACGATCAGGCAGGCCACGGCCCCGACCGTGGGAAGAAAAATCAGCAGGTTGATGAGCAGCTTCGCGTCCACGTCGAGAATCCTCGTATTGACAGTCAGCGGTCGGGTTGCGGCAGTCAATCAGCTGTCGGCTTTCAGCGGTCAGCCGTCAACGATCTTGCTTTCGCCCTTTCAGGGCGAAGGGTCGTGGGTATTCCGCCTGCCGGGGGCTGAAGCCCCCGGCTATTGACGCGCGCCCCTTCGGGGCTCAGTCCCCCAGTCCGCAATCCCAAATCCGTGTTCCCAGTCCGCAATCCCAAATCCGTGTTCCCAATCCACGATTACCAACCCGCAATCCCCGTCCCCTTCGTCCTTCACCTGCTCTCGATCGAGTGCGTCCTGAAACCCGCCTGGGAGACCGGCTTCCAGCCGGTCGGTTTTCGGCGTTTCAGGACGCAGTCCTACCACCACGGCCGGACGACCACGAGCATGATCACCGCGGCCCCGGCGACGGCGAAGAGGATGTAGTTGCGTATCCGCCCGACCTGCGGGGCCCGGACGACCCGGCCCAGCTCCATCGTGCCCCATCCCACGCCGTTGACCAGTCCGTCCACGCCGCGGGCGTCGAGCACGTCGCCTGAGAAGCGGGCCAGCCGTTCGGTCACGCCGGCCGAGAGGTTCACCAGCCCGTCCACCACCACCTTGTCGAAGAAGTAGGCCACGCTCTTAACGACCATCACGCCGCCCACTAGGACGGCCATGTACAGGTCGTCGATGAACATCCGCCGCAGCAGGAACGTGTGGATCGGCTTGAATGTCCGGGCCAGGCGGTCGGCGGTGGCCAGCCCGTTGCGGTAGATCAGCCAGGCCGCCAGGAAACCGACCACGAACGCGCCGCCGACGATATACGCGAGTTGCCCGTGGGCGGCGTGGTCGATCGGAACTCCGGCGTCGGCGTGATGCCCGCCGTCGTAGGAGGCCACCAGGAAGTCGGCCGGGTGGGCCTCGGCCACCATCGGGCGGAAGAGCACGTAGCTGGATACGAACGTCCCGCCGGCCAGCACCACCAGCGGCACCCACATCAGCGGGCTCTCGTGGGCGTGATGATAGACGTGCTCATCGCGCGGCTTGCCCATGAAGGTCAGCCACCAGGCCCGCATCATGTAAAACGGCGTGACGTAGGCGATCAGCACCGGCAGGGCGAAGAGCAGCCAGTGAACGCGCGACTCGTGCCCTCCGCCGGCGGTGGCACGGGGCGGATGCGCCGGATGAGCGCCGCCCGACGGCGCGGGCGCGGGAGCGTCCGTCGCGTCGTTGACCGTGGGGGCGTGGCCGGGCTGGCGGGCTTCGGCCCAGGGGCCCGGCAGTCCGGACCGGGCGTGATGAGCCCCGCCGCCGCCGTGACTCTCGCCGAAGGCCCGGTGCCAGCCGACGGCCAGAATCTCATCCTTGCTGAAGAACCCCCCCAGGCCGATCCGCGTCATGGGCACGCCGGCCCCCGCGATGGCCAGCACGCCGATGAAAAACGTCCAGCAGGTGACCGGCATCTTCTTGCGCAGTCCGCCCATCTTGCGGATGTCCTGCTCGTGATGCGTTCCCTCGATGACCTGCCCGGAGCCCAGGAACATCAGGGCCTTGAAGAAGGCGTGGGTCAGCAGGTGGAAGAGGGCCCCGATCCAGGCTCCCAGGCCCATCCCCAGAATCATGTAGCCCAGTTGCGAGAGCGTCGAATAGGCCAGCACCTTCTTGATGTCGGTCTGCACGACGGCGATGAGGGCGGTGAGGGTCAGGGTGATGCAGCCGATGACCGCGATGAAGGTCTGGGCCTCGGGGGTCAGCAGGACGAAAATGCGGGCGACCAGATAGACGCCGGCGGCGACCATGGTCGCCGCGTGGATCAGGGCGCTGACCGGCGTGGGGCCCTCCATCGCATCCGGCAGCCACACGTGCAGCGGGAACTGGGCGCTCTTGCCCATGGCCCCGCAGAACAGCAGCATGCCCATCCAGGTGGCCAGGTTCAGGCCCAGGAAGGACCGCGAGAAGAGGTCGCCGCCGGCGGCCTCGTGAGCCCGCAGGGCCTTGGCCGCCCCGGCCAGCGTGAAATCGCCCAGGAACAGGAAGACCATCCCCAGCCCGATGATGAAGCCCAGGTCGCCCACGCGGTTGGTGATGAAGGCCTTCATGGCCGCGCTGGAGGCACTCTTCCTGTCGAAGTAGAAGCCGATCAGCAAATACGAGCACAGCCCCACCAGCTCCCAGAAGATGAACAGGAACAGCAGGCTGTCGGCGATGACCAGCCCCAGCATGCTGAAGCAGAACAGCGACAGGTAGGCGAAGAAGCGGTGATACTTGCTCTCGTGGTCCACGCGGTCGGAATGGCCGGCCATGTAGCCGATGCTGAAGACGTGGATGCAGGCGCTGACGAAGGTCACCATGAAGAACATGATGACGGTGAGGCTGTCGAGGTTGACGCCGACCGCCAGGCGGACGGCGCCCAGTTCGGCCCAGGGATACGGCCCGGTCCGCATGGCCGCGCGCCCGGCGGCGTCCAGCCCCCGCCATTGCACCAGGACCAGGGCGGCCAGCACGCAACTGGCGGTGATGGCCGCCGTCGCCACCCAGCCGGCCAGGGGCTTGCCGATCCGGGCGCCGAAAAACGCCAGGACCGCGAAGCTCACCAGCGGAATGGTCACGCCGGCCACGAGCATGGTTTCGAGACTGGACAGACTGAGCATGACGTCGATTCCGAAAACCCGTTGCGCGGGGTCGCGTGCGGACCCCGCAAGCCCGCCGCACGCGGCGGGGCGACCGAGCCCGTCCCCGAACCCGTGCGCGACCGGCTACCAGCCGGTCGCAGGCCAGGGTTTATGAGAGGGGCGCTCAACCATGTCAACCGCTCAAACTGTCCCCGCGGTCCACGTCGATGGTCGCGAGGTTGTTGTAATAGTTGACGAAAATGCCGATGGCGATGGCCGCCTCAGCCGCCGCCAGCACGATCACGAACAAGGCCACGATCTGACCGTCCAGCAGGCCGGTCTGGTAGCGCGAGAAGGCCACCAGGTTGATGTTGGCCGCGTTCAGGATCAGCTCGACGCCGATCAGAATGCCCACCGCGTTGCGCTTCACGGTCATCACGAACAGGCCGCAGCAGAACATGAAGGCGGCCAGAACCAGGTAATGGGTCAGCCCGATGTGAAACATGGCTAGCGCCCCCTTTCCGGGCGGGCCAGGTAGGCGGCCCCGATCATCACCGCCAGCAGCAGCACGCTGGCCAGCTCGAACGGCACCAGGTACGTGGTCAGCAGCGACCAGCCCACCTGGGCGACTTCATGGGTGTCGGGGTTGGGGGCGGCCGGGCCCCAGGCGGCCCGGACCAGCAGCCCGGCCAGACCCGCGAACAGGCCCAGACAGACGACGGCCCCGGCCACGATTTCCCCCTGGCCCGGAACGAACCGCAC
>JABRVU010000606.1:0-4633 GCA_039961895.1 Phycisphaerae bacterium
CCCATGACCCGCCCGGCTCAGTGATCCGGCCAAGTACCCCCCGCCCATCAGGGACCGAATGCGTCGGCCATCAGGGTCGGGCCGCCGTCAAGGCCCGATGACCTTCCGGCCCTCGGCGTCGCGCATGCGCCCGGCCAGGATCAGAATGCCCTCGATGATGCCCCAGATCGCGCCGATCGGGTAGCCGTGAATCCTGACGCACGCCACCCAGGTGATGAGCGTCACCAGAATCTGAAGCACGCCGATACCCAGAAAGCCCAGGTAGAAGCGGTGGATGCCGAACCCGCCCAGGAGCAGACCCAACAGGCCGGCGACGAGCCTGCTGTGAGGCGAAACGTCGGCGCCCCATGCGCCATAAGGCAGCGGAGGCGGCACGCCCCGTTCGCCGCGCGGCAGGTTGACCGAAAAGACGTGGCGGCAGTGCGGGCATTCCAGAGACGTGGGGATGACCCCGCCGGAGAGGTTCATCGGCTTGCCGCAGCGCGGACAATAGAGCATGCTGACCGGCACGGCACTCCTCCTCGCGTCATTATATCACCCGCGCAGGCTGATGAGTTCCGCCAGCCGTCCGGCCATCAGCCGCCCGGCGTGCCGCTCGTCCAGGATGACGTTGATGGTGAGGATCTGATAGTGAAACGTGAGCAGCCAGGCCAGCGCCGTGCCCAGAGGGCCGTCCTTCAGCCGCAGCCGCCGGGCCGCGCGGCACAGCGGGGTGGTCCGCTCGGCCTGCCGGGTCCAGAACCGGTTCCACACGCGCCAGACGGCCAGGCCCAGGCCCTGCGAAAGGCCCCACAGCACCATCGCCGGGTAGGTCCCGTGCCAGAGCCCGCAGAACAGAAACGTGACCAGGTAGTTCAACGTCACGTGCCGCCGGCTGCCGCCCAGGGGGATGTAGATGTAATCGCGCAGCCAGGCCCCCAGCGTCAGGTGCCAGCGCCGCCAGAAATCGGCGATGCTGGTGGCGACCCAGGGGTAGTGGAAGTTTTCGGGCACGGTGAATCCCATGATTCGCCCGACTCCGACGGCCAGGTCGGTGTAGCCGCCGATCCACAGGTAGATGGTCATCGGCGCGATGTAAATTCCAGCCAGGAACCGGTCGGTCGAGAGCCGGTTGAGCTGATCGATCTCGCCGTAAAGACGATCCAGCGGGGCGTGTTTGAGCAGGGCGGCCATGATGCCCAGCCGGATGAACCCCGCGAGCAACCGGCCGGCGGCCGCGGGCAGCGAACGGCCTCGCTCCAGGTCGCCGTGAAGCTGTTGCGCGAAGGCCCCGAAGCGGTAGATCGGCCCCATCCGCAGCGTGGGCGGGAAGAGCAGGTAGGCGAAGTAATCAACCGCCGCCGGAGCCGGCAGCAGGCCCCGCCCCACGTCCGCCTGCACGTGGGCCATGCGCAGGAACAGATACCCGATGCCCGCCCAGTGCAGATAAAACCAGGTGGGTTCGGCCAGCCGCGGGTCGTCCATCGGCGGCAGCCACGGCGGGCGCGGAAAGAGCAGAAACCCGGCGTACACCGCGGCCAGAACGATCAGCCCGACGGCCGGTCTCCACCCCGTCGCGCACGTACGGACCAGCAACAAGCCGAGCCCCGCCAGCCCGGCCAGCGTCAGCGCGAAGCCCGGCCCCAGCGTCAGCAGAGCAGTCAACAGGCTGCTGCCCGCCAGGTACGCCGCCCGCCAACGCGAAGGCACGTAGCGGAACAACAGGGCCAGCGGCACATAGACGACCACGCCCAGCGGTCCGCGCGGCAGGTCGTGCCCGCTGCGGTCGTCGGAGACCAGGTGCAGCCACCCGTCCCACCGCGTCAGATCGGCCATGAGGCTCATGCGCCCGTCGTCCTTGGCGAAGGTGGTCCGCTGATCGGCCGACAGTCGTCCCGTTCGTCGCTCGTTGCCGACCCGGTTCGGCCCGTTATAATCGCCATCCGCACGAGTTACGCAAGGTTCCGGCCCTGCCGTGGCCTCGCGGCCCGGATGCGGGAGTCAGGCGCGCATGAGTCATACCGTGTGTTTACTGCCCGGCGACGGGATCGGCCCGGAAGTGACCTCCGCGGCCCGGCAGGTCATCGAGGCCAGCGGCGTGGACATCGAATGGGTGCACCTGCCCATCGGCTCGACGGCGCTGGAGTTCTGCGGGAGCGTCCTGCCCGAGCGGACCCTGGCGGCCATCTCCGGCCACGGCATCGCCCTCAAGGGGCCGGTCACCACGCCCATCGGCGGCGGGCACACCAGCGTCAATGTGGCCCTGCGCAAGAAGCTCAACCTCTACGCGGCCGTCCGCCCGGTGCGGACCCTGCCGGGCGTCAAAACGCGGTTCGACAACGTCGAAATGGTCATCATCCGCGAGAACACCGAGGGGCTCTACTCGGGGATCGAGAACGAGATCATCCCCGGCGTGATCCAGAGCCTCAAGATCGCCACCGAGCCGGCCTGCATGCGCATCGCCCGCTACGCCTTCGAGTACGCCGTCACCCGCGGGCGCAGGAAAGTCACCGTCTTCCACAAGGCCAACATCATGAAGAAGTCCGACGGCCTGTTCCTCAAGTGCGCCCGCCGGGTTCACGCCGACTACTTCGGACGGGTGGAATACAACGAACTCATCATCGACAACGGCTGCATGCAGATGGTGCGCGACCCGTCGCAGTTCGACGTGCTGCTGCTGGAGAACCTGTACGGCGACATCATCAGCGACCTGGCCGCCGGACTGGTCGGCGGGCTGGGGGTGGTGCCGGGGGCCAACATCGGCGAGAACGGAGCCATCTTCGAGCCGGTTCACGGCTCGGCCCCCGACATCGCCCGCAAGGGGCTGGCCAACCCTCTGGCCTGCATCATGAGCGGCGTCATGATGCTCAACCACATCGGCGAGGTCCAGGCGGCGGCCCGCATCCGCGACGCCTACAACGCCGTCCTCGAGGAAGGCAACCCCGAGAACCTCACCCGCGACATCGGCGGAACCGCCGGCACCGCGGAGTTCACGCAGGCGATCATCAAGGCGATGGGCTGATAATGCGGATCGCGGATCGCGGATTGCGGATGGAACGCCCCGTCGTGGTTGACGGGCTGCGCGGGAATGCAGCTTTAACGGTGCGGTTCGCCGCGACTCGACCTCCCGCTTCGACTTCTGCCGCGCGGGAGCCATCCGCCATCCGCCATCCGCCATCCGCACTCAGGTGCCGCCATGTATAGCCGGCTCACGGTGGGTACGCGCGGATCGCTCCTGGCCCGCACCCAGACCCAGTGGGTGATGGATCGACTCGCCGCGGCGAACCCGGGGCTGGAACTGCGGATGGAGGTGATCTCGACGGCCGGCGACCGGCTCAAGGGCCCGCTGCCGGAGGTCGGCGGCAAGGGGTTGTTCACCGAAGAGCTCGAGCGGGCCCTGCTCGACGGCTCGATCGACCTGGCCGTTCATTCCTGCAAGGATCTGCCCACCCGCCTGGCCGACGGACTGGCCATTCTCGCTTATCCGCCGCGCGAAGATCCCCGCGACGCCTGGGTCTCGGCGGACGGCAGGCCCTTCACCGAGTTGCCGACCGGCAGCACGGTAGGCACCACCAGCCTTCGGCGGCAGGCCCAGTTGCTGGCTCTGCGAAACGACCTGACCTTCGTCGGGCTGCGCGGCAACGTGGACACGCGGATCCGCAAGGTGCGCCAGGGGCAATGCGCCGCCGCCGTGCTGGCCATGAGCGGCCTGATTCGCGCGGGGCTGGTCGAGGAGGTCGCGCATCCGTTCGAGCCTTCGGTGATGCTGCCCGCCGCCGGACAGGGGGCCTTGGCCGTCGAGGGGCGCCGCGACGATGAGCCCGCGCGGGCGCTTCTGGGCGCGATCCATCATGGGCCCACGGCCACCGCCGTCGATTGCGAACGGGCGGTGCTGGCCGGATTGAACGCCGGCTGCCGGGCGCCGCTGGCCGTTCTGGCCGTCGTGGAGGGTGAGTCGCTGACGTGCGAGGCCCTGGTCATCGAGCCGACCGGCCGGCGGCAGGTGCGGGCCCGGGCCGCCGGTGCCGTCGAACAGGCCGGCCGGGTCGTCGAGGAAGTCATCGGTCAATTGTCCGCCGGCGGAGCGGCCGATATCATCGCCGCCTGCCGAGCCGTGTGAGCCAGACGGGCGCATGGCAGTGGAGAAGCGATCGTGAAGAGCGCCTGGTTTGTCGTTGCGATTGCCGGAATGATCCTGTCGTCCGGTTGCCTCGAACCGCCCGCCGTCGAGCGGCAGGATGACCTGCCCACCTATATCTGCCGGCGGGCGCCGGTCGCGCCGCTCATCGACGGCAAGGCCGACGACCGCGCCTGGCTGCGGGCGGACCGGGCCCGGCTGGTCCTCGCCGACGGCAGCGGCGAGCCCGTTCAGGCCACCACCTTCCGGGCCCTCTGGACCGACCGGCATCTCTACATCCTCTTCGAGTGCGTAGACGACGACGTCTGGGCCGGCTATACCCGCCACGACGACAAGCTCTATGAGCAGGAGGTCGTCGAGGTCTTCCTCAACGAGAACGGCGACCGCAAGGCCTACGTCGAGATCGAGGTCAGCCCCAACAACGCCACCTTCGACGCGCTGATCCTCAACCCCGGCGGCGGCAAGCGCTTCAAGGGGCTGCTGGATTACGAATGCGAGGGGCTGCAAACCGCGGTC
>JABRVU010000607.1:0-2016 GCA_039961895.1 Phycisphaerae bacterium
TTCCTGTACGAGGGGGTCAGCAAGCTGCTTGCGCCGGGCTGGAGCGCCGAAGGCTTCCTGCGCGCCGGCGGCGGGCCGCTGGCCGGAGCCTTCCGCTACGTTGCCGACCACCCCGCGTTGTTGAAGATCGTCGATCCGTTGAACATGTGGGCCCTGACGATCATCGGAGCGGCGCTGATGCTCGGGCTGTTCACGCGGGCCGCGGCCGTGGCGGGCATGATCCTGGTGGTGCTGTATTACCTGGCCTGCCCCCCGTGGTTCGGACCGCCGGCCGCTGCCAACGTCGAGGGGAACTACCTGCTGGTCAACAAGAACCTGGTCGAGCTGCTGGCCCTGCTGGTGATCCTGGCGATGCCCGCGACCGGGTTCGGGCTGGACGGCATCCTCATGGCCGGTCGCGCCCGGCGCCGGGCGGAAGCAGGAGGCACCGCCGCGGGTGGCGCCCGCGTCTCGCCGGCGTCGAACGCGCCCGAGCCGCCCGGTCTTCGCCCCCATACCATCGTGATGAACCTGGCGCCGCCCGGCTTGTCGCGCCGCCGGATCCTGGCCGGTCTGGCCGGCCTGCCCTTCATCGGCGGTTTCGTGCTGGCGGTCCTCAAGCGCCACGGCTGGTTCTCCCACGAGGAGGCGAACCTGGCGCTCCGCGTGGACGCCCGGACCGGGGCCACGCTCAAGAAGTTCGACTTCTCTGCCTCGCTGGCGGACCTGAAGGGCCGCCTCCCGACGGCGCGCCTGGGGCACCTCGAGCTTTCCCGCGTGATGCTGGGCGGCAACCTGATCGGCGGCTGGGCCCACGCCCGCGATCTGCTCTACGTGTCGAAGCTGATCAAGGCCTACCACCACCGCCAGAAAGTGTTCGAGACGCTCCGCCTGGCCGAGTCCGCCGGCGTCAATGCCATCATCACCAATCCGCTGCTGTGCGACGTCATCAACGACTACTGGCGCAGCACGGGGGGGAAGATCCGGTTCATTTCCGACTGCGGAGGGAGCGACGTGCTGGCCGGGGCCCGCGAGTCGATCGACCGCGGCGCGTGCGCCTGCTACGTCCACGGCGGGGTGGCCGACGGCCTGGTGGCCCGCGGCGATTTCGACACCATCGCCCGGACGCTGGAGCTGATCCGCCGGAACGGGCTGCCGGCCGGCATCGCCGGGCACAAGCTGCGGACGGTGAGGGCCTGCGTCGAGAAGGGGCTGCTGCCGGACTTCTGGATGAAGACGCTGCACCACGCCAACTACTGGTCGGCCAAGCCCGCCGAGGAGCACGACAACACCTGGTGCGACGACCCCGAGGGCACCATCGCCTTCATGGGCACGCTCAAGCAGCCGTGGATCGCCTACAAGATTCTGGCGGCCGGGGCCATCGAGCCCAGGGACGGCTTCCGCTACGCCTTCGCCAACGGCGCGGATTTCATCTGCGTGGGCATGTACGATTTCCAGATCATCGAGGACGTGAACCTGGCGCTGGACGTGCTGGCGGACAAGGACAAGCTCAACCGCCGGCGGGATTGGATGGCATGAGGGGTGGTGGAATCGACGGAACGGCGGCCCGGCGGCCGGGCCGGACCTGTCCCGCTTTCTTTGGCTTTCTTCGTCCAGCCGCAGTTGGGCTTCGCCTCGCGGATCCACTGCCGGATCATGCGCGTGGCCCTGTTGCCCGGACACCCCAATCAATGTCGCGGCCAGCAGAATGGAATGGGCCGCCGTCATCCAGGCGAAAGTGATCGAGCCATTGCTCCGGCGGTCCACTGTGTCGGCGCAGAAACCAGGCGAGCAGTTCACCGCGCGCGCTGACGCCAAAGTGCCGGTACAGACGCGTGACATACTCGTGAACGGTCGGCAAAGCCAGAGCCAGTTTCCGGGCGATCTGTTTTTCGGACATCCCGTCGAGCAGTCCCGCCAGAACCTGTCGGTGTCGCTCGGATAGCTCGGCGATGCCCGGCTCGCCGATCAGCGCCAGACTTCGGCCCAGATGCGGCTGAACGAGCCGGCAAAACAGTTCGAGTCGCTTCGCCTCGC
>JABRVU010000608.1:0-1897 GCA_039961895.1 Phycisphaerae bacterium
GGGACGTGCACATCAACGGGGGGCGGATTCCGACCGGGCTGGAGGCGGTGCCCTGGGCCCGGCGGGTCGAGGAGCTGGGGGCGGGCGAGATCGTGCTGACCTGCATGGACGCCGACGGGACCCAGGACGGGTATGACCTGGAGATCACCCGGGCGGTGGCCGAGGCGGTGACCATTCCGGTGGTGGCCTCGGGCGGGGCGGGCTGTCCGCGGCATCTGGCCGACGCGGTCACGCTGGGCAAGGCCGACGCGGCCCTGGCGGCCAGTATCTTCCATTTTGGAACTTATACCATTCGAGAGACCAAGCGCTTCATGGCCGACCGCGGGATACCCGTTCGGCTGTGAGCCCAAAGGCCGGAGTCACGAACCATGGCGGATACGGACGTCAGGAACGAAGCGATCGACATGGTCCCGGAGGTGGACGCGCCCCTGGGCGATAACGGGACGCCCGCCGGCGTCCCCGCGACCGCGAAGCGCGAGCCGAAGATCCATAAATACCTCCGGTACATGGTCGAATCGCGGGCCTCGGACCTGCACTTCAAGAGCGGCTCGCGCGTGCACGTGCGGCTCAAGGGCGACCTCAAGCCGATCAAGGGCCCGCCGCTGACGCCCGAGGAGGTGGAGGCCATCTGGTTCGAGATCATGACCGATCAGCAGCGCCGGCAGCTCGCCGAGAAGGGCGCCGCCGACTTCGCCTATCAGTTGGGCGGGTCGGACCGCTTCCGGGTGAACATCTTCCGGCAGCGCGGCACGCTGAGCGTGGCCGCCCGGCGGGTCAACAAGGACATTCTGAACTTCGACCAGCTGCACCTGCCCAAGTCGATCTACCGGATCACCGAGTATCACCAGGGGCTGGTGCTGCTGGCCGGCATCACCGGCTCGGGCAAGTCCACGACCATCGCGGCGGCCCTGGACTACATCAACGCCCACCGGGCCTGCCACATCGTGACCATCGAGGACCCCATCGAGTACCTGTTCGAGGACAAGAAGGCCCTGGTCAACCAGCGCGAGATCCACATCGACGTGAAGGACTTCCAGGAGGCCCTCAAGTACCTGATGCGCGAGGACCCCGACGTGGTGCTGGTGGGCGAGATGCGCGACGCCGAGACCTTCATGGCCGCCCTCAACGCCGCCGAGACCGGGCACCTGGTCTTCGGGACGGTGCACGCCTCGGGCTCGGCCCAGACCATCACCCGCGTGCTGGACCTGCTGCCGGAGGGCTCGCGCGACCTGATCCGCCAGACGCTGGTGTTCAATTTGCAGGCCATCATCTGCCAGAAGCTGGTGCCGTGCCTCAAGCCGGGTATTCCGCGCGTGCCGGCCGTCGAGATCATGTTCGCCAACGCCAGCGTGCGCAAGCTGATCGACGAGAAGCGCGAGGACGAGATCGTCAAGGTGATCCGGGCCTCGCAGGCCGAGGGCATGCTGGACATGAACGAGTGCCTGAAGAACCTGGTGGAGAACGAGTTCATCGACACCCAGACGGCCTACGCGGCCTCGCCCAACCCGCAGGAGCTCAAGATGCGTCTCAAGGGCATCAGCGCCGGCGGATCGTCGATCCTGGGATGACCCGGTCCGGCGTCCCGCGGGGGAAGACTCCAGCGGACGGTCGTTCCCGGATGCCGGTTTTATGCTTCCTTCGCGGCGGTTCGTCCGGCAAGGAGGCCCTTTTTCGCTTTTTTGTTCTCGCTTCTCGGTTCCCCATCGTGGCGGGATGCAACGCTGGAGTATAATCCCCGCCCATGAACAGTCGGACCTTCACCATCGGGCTCGTTCAGCACGCCTGCGTCGAGGATCGGAGCGCGAACCTCGCCCGGGCCGTGGCCGGCATCCGCGAGGCCGCGGCCCGCGGAGCGCGGATCATCTGCCTTCAGGAATTGTTCGCCTCGCCCTATTTC
>JABRVU010000609.1:0-2196 GCA_039961895.1 Phycisphaerae bacterium
GTGCACGTACTGCTCGGCGTCGAAGCGCTGGCTCAGGGCCGCCATCGCCTCGGCGGCGCCGGTGGGCAGTTCGACCAGCGGCGTATCCGGCCCGCAGACGGCCAGCAGCATCAGCGTGCGGACCTGGTCGCCCAGGGCCTCGCTGAAGCGTTCGAGGCTGTAGCCGGCGGACAGCGACTGGTCCAGGCAGTCCAGAGCCCCGGCCGCGTCGTGCTCGGCCAGCCGCTCGATCAGCCGGGTCAGCACCTCGTCGCGCGGCATGGGCAGAACGTCGTCGATCATGCTCAGCGTCAGCTTGTCGGAGCCCATCGACAGGAGCTGATCGAGCAGCGAGAGCGCGTCGCGCATCGAACCGTTGGCCAGCCGGGCCACCCGTCGGATCACCGCCGGTTCGGCCCCGACCTTCTCCCGCCGGAGAATGTCTTCCAGGTGCCGGGCGATCTGGTCGGCGCTGATGCTGCGGAAGTCGAAACGCAGGCAGCGGCTCTGGATGGTGGCCGGCACCTTCTGCGGGTCGGTGGTGGCCAGGATGAACTTCACGTGCTCGGGCGGCTCCTCGAGCGTCTTGAGCAGGGCGTTGAACGCCCCGGTGCTGAGCATGTGCACTTCGTCGATGATGTAGATCTTGTAGCGGGCCCGGGCCGGGCGATACACGGTGTTGCCGCGCAGCTCGCGGATGTTGTCCACGCCGGTGTTGCTGGCCGCGTCGATCTCGATCACGTCGACGTCCTGGCCCTCGGCGATGGCCGTGCAGGACTCGCATTCGCAGCAGGGCCGGGTGGTCGGCCCGTCGGCCTTCAAACAGTTCAGCGAGCGGGCCAGGATGCGGGCGGCCGAGGTCTTGCCCACTCCGCGCGTCCCGCAGAACAGGTAGCCGTGATGAATCCGTCCGCTGGAGATCGCGTTCTTGAGCGTTGCCGCCAGGGCCTCCTGCCCCACCAGCTCGTCGAACGTCCAGCTTCGGTATTTGCGCGCCAGAACGGTGTAGGCCATGATCCCGCAAGTGTATACCCCGCCACCGCCCGCCGCAACGCAGGAGACAGCAGCGGGAAAGCGCGCGGGCGGGAAGACGGAAAAGGCGTCTGGCCGGCCAGACCTGGGAGTTCGCCGCACGGGCTAGGGTTCGCGGGCGGAGCCGGATCAACGGGGAATCTCCCGTCTTCCCGGGTCCTTTCCAGGACTTTGGAGCGCGGAGTTGGTGCCAGCGGGGCTATGAGGTCGGCCGAGCGCTTCCTGGTGACGGTCCGGTTGAAGCGGTATGATCGGGGTTTACGCACGGCCCGGCGTCTACCGGGCCGTGCGGGCGTCATCGGCGGCCGGTTTCCAAACGTGTGAGCAGCGAGGTGAACGGTGAGGCCAGGTCTGAAGCGGCGGGTCAAAACGGCGCGGTGGGACGCGAGCCGGGTAGTCTGCTTCTTCCTTGCCATCGCGCTGATCACCGCAGCGACGGCCCGCGCGGCGGCCGAGCCGGGTCCGGGGGATTTCAGTTTCGTCCAGGTTTCGGACGTTCATATCCTGCCCCGGCCGGCCGGAGAGCCGGCGCCCGACGACGGCCAGAGTGCCCGCACCATCGGCTGGATCTGCGAGCAGGTCCGACAGCCGCAGCGACTGGAGCCGTCGGGCGTCACCGCCCCGCCGCCCGCGTTCGTGGTGGCCACGGGCGACCTGACTGAATACGGCGTGATCGGCGCGACTTGGGAGCACTTCGAGTCGCTCTGGAAGCCGCTGGGCGTGCCGCTCTACGCGGCGGCGGGAAATCACGACAACACCTGGACCACGATCCTGCCGATCCTGCGCCGGCGGCACGGGGGAGACCACTATTCGTTCGACCGCTTCGGGTGTCATTTCGCGGTGCTCGATTCGGCGAGCATCCAGGAGCCGGTCCCGTCGCTGGAGGCCCGGACGCTCAACTGGCTGCGCGCGGATCTGAGCAGGGTCGGGCCCGACGTGCCGGTGTTCCTGTTTCAGCATCATCCGCTGGGGACGACCGAGTTCGCCACGCCGCTGGAGCAGTTGCGGTTCCTGGAGGCGTTGCGCGGCCACAACGTGGCCGCCTTGTGCATGGGACACGGTCACGGCGTGCGGGCGGAGCGCTGGAACGGGCTGGACGGCGTGATGGGCGGATCGACCTTCGGACCGAACGCCGGTTACAGCATCATCAGCGTGGTGGGCGGGACCCTGCGGGTGGTCTATCGG
>JABRVU010000610.1:0-20994 GCA_039961895.1 Phycisphaerae bacterium
GAGCTGCGCTTCCCCGGTGTGCCGCGGACCGACCAGCCGCCGGAGCACGTCCGCGTGGACTGCAACAGCCCGGCTCACTGGTCCGGCGATACGCTGTACATGTTCTACTCGGAAGGCCACCCCTACCGCAGCGCCGGGCCGGACCTCTTTCACCTGTCCGCGGCGGTGAAGACCCGTTTCGACAACGAAACCGAGTGGAACCACTCGCAGCAGGGCCCGCGCTGGGCGGAGGCCACCTACAAGGCTCCCGACGGCCGACTCTACATGTGGTATCACAACGAGCCGCCGCGCGTCTGCAACCGGCCCGACCTGACCGCCCCGCGCATCGGCCAGATGGTCTCCGAGGACGACGGCCTGAACTTCCGCGATCAGGGGCTGATCCTGGAGGGCCCCGCCGACGCCCTGGCCTGCGACACGCCCAACAAGTACTTCACCGGCGGCAACGGCGACTTCTGCGTCAACGTCGACGCCGATCGCCGCTACGTCTATTTCTTTATCAGCACGTATAACAGGAACCGGACCGAGCAGGGCGTCTCGGTGGCCCGCATGAACCATGCCGATCTGCCCGCGCCGGCAGGGAAGGTCTTCAAATGGCACGCGGGGCGCTGGGCCGAGCCCGGCCTGCGCGGACACGTCAGCCCGATTTTTCCCGGCGACTGGCACCGCCCGGACGCCGATGCCTTCTGGGGCCCGAGCGTGCACTGGAACCATTACCTTCGCCGGTGGGTCATGCTGCTGAACCGGGCCAAGGACAAGGACTGGAACCAGGAGGGCATCTACGTCAGTTTCAACGCCGATCTGGCCGACCCGGGCGGGTGGACGCCCGCGCGGAAAATCCTGGACCGTGCCGAGTTCGGACCCGGCTCCGGGCAGTGGTATCCGCAGGTCGTGGGGCTGGACGCGGCCCGGCGCGAGACGGACAAGCTCGCCGGCCGAAGGGCCCGCCTCTTCATCGCCGGCCGGTCGCGCTTTGAAATCGAGTTCCATCGGCCGGGCCGGACGCCGTAACGTTCACCAGGCCAGGCGTTTGCGGAGCAGAGCGGGGGTGAGGGCGAGGCGTTCGAGCGTGCGGGCGATGCGCTGGCCGGCGCGGCCGTCGCCGTAAACGGAGCGAACAGGCCGCTGGCGTGGGCGTTTCAGGGCCCGGCCGATGGCCCGGCGGATGCTCTCGAATGTCTCGCCGCAGTCGATGACGTTCGGTCCGCATTTCAGCCGGCCGGCCTGGCGGTCGCCGACGTTGACAGCCGGCACGCCCAGGGCTCCAGACTCGATGATGCCGCTCGAAGAATTGCCGACCAGGACGGCCGATCCCTTGGCCAGAGCGAGGTAGTCCGCCCGCGGCAGCGAACGAAACACATTCCAGCCCGGCGGCCGACCCCACTGCCGAATCGCCTGGATGATGCCCGTGTGGCCGGGATCGCTGCTGGGATAGAGGATCGCGCCGTTAAGACGGTTGGCCCGGACGGCCTTCAGAATCGCCCGCATCACGGCGGCCTCACGAGCAGCGTCGCGGCCGATGGGGTGCTGAACCACGACCGCGTAGCGGCCGGCCGGCCGCAGTTCCGCCGGGACGGATCGCGCCGGGCTTCGAACGGCATCCAGACCCGGTGCGCCGACGGTGAAGATTCGCCAGGATTCCTCACCCATGCGCCGGAGCCGCTCGGCTGCCTCCCGCGAAACCGCGAAGTGCACATGGGCCAGTCGGGTGATGGCGTTGCGCAGCGAGTCGTCCACGTCGCCGGGGGCCCGATCGCCGCCGTGAATGTGAGCGAGCACGCGCCGGCCGACGGCCGCGGCGCAGGCCCCGGCAAAGGCCTCGATCCGGTCGCCCAGCACCACCACGATATCGGAGCGCAGGCGTTTGAGCGCGGCGGCGATGCCGGCGATGCCCCGAGCCAGGGCCTGCGGCTCGGCGTCGGGATCATCCCGGCCGGTCTGCATGGGCACGGCCGCGTCCACCCGCCAACCGGCGGCTCGAATGTGATCCACGCTGCGCCCGAACTTGGCCAGCAGGTGCATCCCGGTCACGATGAGCTGTGGCCGAACCGCCGGCCGCGACGTTAACGCGCCCAGCACCGGCTCGAGCAACCCGAATTCAGCCCGCGAGCCGGTGATGATCGCGATGCGGCGGGGAGTGGCCATGAGCGGAACTCAACGCGAAGCCGATGAAAGTCGCCGGCTGCCGGATCTCAGTTTCCAGGTGCGTTTTCCAGCGGCCCGTTTGAGAGTAGCTGCGCTCCGCAACCGGGGTGCCTGCGTCAACCCATAACGGGGAAGCGAACACGTAAGACAAAGAGACCTTTCACCCGCTGTCCGATGCAACATCCGCCGGCGGCTCGGAGCAAGAACGACGGCGGTGGCGACGATCCGCAATTTGAAATCCGCGGTGGATTCACGGCCAGACCCGCGCCGCCTGGCGTTCGCGATAACAATCACGTCAGGCCAGGTCGTCCCAGGTCAGGGCCGTGTCGGCGGTGATGTCCCTGAGGGGGCATCGGCCGATGAGCTGCTCGATCTGGGCCGGCGCGATGCCGTCGCCAGGCCGTTTGACGGTGAGCATGGCGCGGGTGATGGGCTCGCCGGCGCGGATGTCGCGGGCGGCCACCACGCTGCCGCGGGCCAGGAGGCGCGCCTCGCGCTGGCACGCCGACACCTCGATCCGCCCGCGGCCCATGAGCCGTTCGGCCAGGCGAATGTCGCGGACGTATTCGGCGAAGGTGCGGGGCTCCAGCGAAAAACCGTGGTCCGGGCCCGGGCGCTTGCGGTCGAGCGTCAGGTGCTTCTCGACGATGCAGGCCCCGGCGGCCACGGCGTAGCCCCCCGTCCGGGTCGATTCCGTGTGGTCGCTGTAGCCGCACACGCAGCGGAACCTCTCGACCAGCACGGCGATGGCGGCCAGATTGGCCTCCTCCTCCGGGGCCGGATAGCTGCTGATGCAGTGCAGCAGGGCCAGCGGACCCCCGCCGTGAGCCCGGAAATAGTTGACGCCGAAGGCGATCTCATCCAGATCGGCCGCGCCCGTCGAGGCGATGACCGGCACGCCGCCGGCCGCGGCCGCCTCGAGCAGCTCGGTGTTGATGATGTCCGGCGAGGCCAGCTTCAGGGCCCGAACGGGCATGGACAGCAGGAACCGCAGGTCCGCGACGGAAAACGGCGTGGCCAGGAACTCGAGGTCCTCCCGCCCGGCGACCTCGGCCAGTTGGGCGAAGTCGTCCCAGGCCAGTTCCAGGCGAGCCAGCATGTCGTATTGCGAGTCGGCCCGGACGGCGGCCTTCTGATAGGCGGCGGCGGGGGCCCGTCGCGTCACCAGCCGGTCCGCGGAAAACACCTGGAACTTCACCGCGTCGGCGCCGGCTTCGGCGGCGGCGTGGATCAGCTCCCGGGCCAGCATCGCGTCGCCATCGTGGTTGACGCCGGCCTCGGCGATGACGTACACGGGATAGCCGGGACCGATGACCGCCGGACCGATCTGGATGGGGGCGATTTGCAGGCCGTGCCTCGAATCAGGGCCGGGTTCCTCATCCCGGCTGCGCCTCGAATCCGAGCCGCGCCCATCGTGAAAAGGAGGACTTGAGATACATACCGCTCCCTCACGGTCGCGGCCCTGAGAATGGCGGACGGTGCTCGGTTCCACCACGCTCAAGGCACAGGCGTTGTCAGAAGTGTCGGCGGTCATGAGCGGCTCCATGCCCGATGGCGGCGGTGACGGCCCGCCGGCGCGTGGCGCCGGTGGGGAAGTCCACGATAGTCGTCTCGTTGCGGACCCGGATCATGGCTTCGGCCTGGTAGAAGTCGGCCAGTGTATCGATGTCCACGCAGGGTTCCTCCTGGACGACGGCATGGCGATCCTGGCCGAGGTAGGCGGTGGGGTTGGAGGCCGTCGCCTCGGAGAACAGGAACGCCCGGCGGACCACCACCACCGCCCCGTCGAGCCCGTAAAGCGGTTCGAGGTCCTGCCGGCGGACGATGTTGTTGGGCCGATAGGGGCTCATCCGCCCGGCGATCACCCGGCCGGCGTCTGCCGGGCCGCTCTCCAGCCGATACATCCAGTCGGGATGATGCTTTCCGACCCGGCCGACCGTCTGCACCGAATCGCAGCCGGTCTCGACCAGCCGGTCGATGCACCGGTCGATGATGCCGTCCTCGCGCAGGGGGGTGTTGCCGCCCAGGGCGACGATGACGTCGGCCTGCCGCCCGGTGCGCGACTCGTACTCCCCCACCGCGTGGCGGGTGGCGTCCTGGGTGGTGGCGGTGTCGGCGGCCAGTTCCGGCGGTCGGTCGATCACCATCACGCCCATCTGCCGGGCGGTGGCGGCCGCCCGCGGGGAGTCGGTAGTGACCAGGATCGCGTCCACCCGCCGGCTCTGCTGGGCGTGGGCGATGGTGTAGGCGATCACCGGCCGGCCGCACAGCGGCAGCACGCATTTGTCCGGCAGGCCCTTCGAGCCCGCACGGGCCAGAATCACGGCAACGGTATGCATGGCAAATGCATCGGTCAGGTTATGGGGCGTACTTGAGATCAGATCGCCCCAGGAAAGAGCGCCGCAGTGGGATTTCGGGAGCCGCCGCCCCCGTCGGCCTCGAAAAGGGGAACATGCGAGGGGAACTCGGCTTGGAACCGAAACTGGCTCGCTCTCAGGTATTGTTCCTCTTTCTCCACGGCGATCCAGCGGCGGCCTTCGCGCTCACAAGCCTCTCCTGTGGTGTTGCTGCCCGCGAAGGGATCCAGGACCAAGTCGCCTGGATCGGTCAGAAACCGCACAAAGAACGTGGGAAGCTGAATCGGGAACCGTGCCGGGTGCGGCCTTACATGGTGCTGCTTGCACTGACGAAGATAGTGACCGTTACTGTCATTGTTCCCAAAAACCAGCAGGTTGGATGGGATGGACCCGCCCCGATCGGCAAACTTCGACGTAATCACGTGTCCCGAAGGCCGGATCTTGGCTCGGTAGCCCCGCTTCACGAGGCGCTTCATGTCATCACTGTACTCGTTCAGCACCCGCCTGTTGTCGGCCTTGGGATGAGGAGTTTTGGACAACCACCAGATGCAATTGACGGCGTCCTTCACGCGGAGCTTGCGGACGGTTACCCACTCGGCGGGAGAAGGCAGCTTGGCGGGATTGTACCAGTAGAACTCCTGGGCCAGGTGAAAGCCGACTTCCCGGCACAAGGCAATAAGCAGTTCAAACTGATAGAGTGAGCGCGTTGGCTTTCCGGGCGTCCAGGACCCGCCGAGATCGATGACCACGCTCCCGTCGTCGCGCAATACGCGGTGAAACTCTCGCGCAAAGGTAAGAAACCATTGCACGTACGCCCGCTGGTTGACGTTGCCGTATTCCTTCTTGAAATGGAGCGCATACGGGGGAGAAGTCATTATCAGGTTCACACTCTGCGCTGCGATCTGTGGCATGAATGCGATGGCGTCGCAGACATAGGCCCTGCCATATTTCGTTTCATAGAACGCTGATCGAACCTCATCGTTCACGGTTCAAGGCTCCCCGGCCAATGCATCTCGAATTGCTTCCTCAAGGCTGGTTGTCCACCACCCTTCCGCACGAAGGGGGACCGGTTGCATCACCACCAGGTATTCGGGCATGTTCTCCCGTCGGGCCAACCGTTTCGTCGCCGTGAAAAGATACCACCACTCGCGCGTCCGATTGAACAGGCAGACGGACAACACGTCGAATTCGGAAACTCGGTATCCGCGGGTAGGCAACCCATCTTTGCTGTTGCGCGTTTTCTGCAGCTCCACACGGCAGGCACCTTTGCTTCGTACGTTCTTGCATTCGATTCGAAGCGGTCGACCATCTGCTTGTACCAGGAAATCGGGTTCACCATCCCTATCCTGCCACTGAACATCACTCAAGAACCCGCCGTCCTGAAGCCCGATCAGCATTCGATGAAGGTAATACTCCGCGAGCTTGCCCTTCACGTCCACCTGGGCTCGAAACCCGCGTTCGATGGCCGAAAGGATGTCCCAGGCCGTGGCGTTAAAGGCCTCCTCAAGAGGGTGCCGGTTCATGAACCCCTCCGCGCCGGGAAGAGGTCACGTATGGGAACCCCGAAGGCCTTGGCGATGTCGGCGATGACCCGCAACGATGGGTTGCGTTCGCCGCGTTCAACCCCGCCGATGTACGTCCAATGTCGGGCGGTGCGGCGGGCCAGCTCCTCCTGGCTCCAGCCTCGTGCCTTCCGCAGATACCGAACACGCGCACCGAAATGCTCTTGAACTTTTGTCACGTCAAGAGCAAACTGCTTGAATGCTGTTCTGTCCAGAGACTATAAGTATTACCATTCCGCGCGTCCATGAGTCTCCTCGACGACACCTGAGGCAACCGAGCCTCAGAGCGGGGCATGACCGCCCGGAGCGGTTAGGATAACTTCCGGGGGATGCGATGACTGAGCGTACGTGCCGGATCAGGAGAATGACATGACCACCACGCGGCGCGAGGCCATCGGCGGGATGGCCGGGATGATGGGCGGGCTGGGCCTGAGCGCGGCGGCGATGGGTCAGGTACCGCCGGCGGCGCCGCGGCCCGGAGCCGATCAGCCAGAGAGTTTGGGCGTATCGGTCACGGCGTTCGGGGCCCGGGGCGACGGGGCCACCGACTGCGCCGAGGCCTTCGACAAGGCCCTCAAGGCCGCGGGCAACTCCGGGGGAGCGGTCGTGTACGTCCCCGCGGGGCGCTATCGGCTCTCGCGCCCGATCGAGCTGCCCGATCACGTGACCCTCCAGGGCGTGCACCGCGACTCGCCGCCCAACCGCGCCGCCGGCTCGGTGCTGCTGGCCGACGTGGAACCGGCCGACGACGGCAAGCCCTTCATCACCCTGCACGCCCAGAGCACGCTTTCGGGCCTGTGCGTTCATTACCCGCGGCAGGACGACCCGGCCGCCATCAAGCCCTTTCCCTGGTGCGTGCGCGGCGTGGCCGACAACGCCACGATCATCAACTGCCTGCTGACCAACCCCTACCGCGGCGTGGATTTCGGCACCGTGACCGGCGGGCGGCATTTCATCGACGGGCTCTACGCCCAGCCGCTGTATCGCGGGCTGTTCATCGACAAGTGCTACGACGTGGGGCGGGTGCGCAACGTGCACTTCTGGCCGTTCTGGAACCAGAAGGCCCGCCCGTTCATGGAGACCAGGGGCGAGGCCTTCGTCATCGGCAAGACCGACTGGCAGATGATCGACTTCTGCTTCTGCATCTGGTATCGGGTCGGGTTTCACTTCGTGGCCAACCAGCCCGGGCCGGGCAACACCATGCTGACCAACAGCGGCTCGGACATCGGCCCGACGGCCGTCCGCATCGACCAGCTCCAACCCCACGCGGGCATCACCTGGGTCAACGGGCAGTTCATGAGCGGCATCGAGGTCTCGGAGGCCAACAATGGGCCGGTGAAGTTCACCGCCTGCGGCTTCTGGGGGGTGAATGAGAACAACCTGCACTGCGCCTCGCACGCGGTGCTGGCCGGCGGGGGGACGGTCAGCTTCGACAGTTGCCACTTCACCCAGTGGGACGTGGAGAAGAAGGGGGCCCCGGCCATCGACGCCGACTGCCGGTCGGTCGCGGTGCGCAACTGCGATTTCCTCGACGCCGACAAGCGCCAGATCCGCCTGGGCGACCAGGTGAAATCGGCGATCATCACCGGCAACCGGCTGCGCGGCGGGGCGAAAATCCAGATGCCGGCGGGCCGGCAGTTCACCATCGGGCTGAACGCCGAGGCGTAAAGTTTGCGATTCCGGGCATTCCGTTTCCAGTCAGCGTTGCCGGCTGGGGATGGGAGCGGCGGGCGCCTCAACGCCAGCCGGCGGGGACGTAGGCGATCGCCAGGTCGGGATTGCCGCGGCGGTTGGAGGTGAACACCACCCGGTCGGATGACTCCGCCCAGCCGGGGTGAGGGTGATGGGGCTGGCCGAGCTTGCGGTGGCCGGTGGTCAACGGCCGTTCGCGCGTGGTGAGGGCGTCGAAGAGCACGATGTCGCCGTGGAAGTTGTCGGCCACCACCCAGCGTCCGTCGGGCGAGCCGGCGGCGTGCCACCAGCTTCGCCGGGTGATCTGCCTCTGGCTCGCGGCCGGCCACCAGCTTCCCGCACCGATGATGCTGATCCGCCCGGTCTTGAGGTCGAAGACTTTCACGTGCGACTCATCCGGCACGTGATGCCCGCCGCAGAACGTCAAACGCTCTTCGGTCCACCAGCACTCGTGCGTGACCAGCTCGTCGGGGACCTGCGGATAGATCGGCCAGGGGGGCTTGCCGGACAGGTCCACCAGCCAGATGCGATAATGGGGCGCCGGGGCGGGCTGAGTCCCGACGACGTGTCCGGGCGCGCCGGCAACGGGGGATGGACCGGAGGCCTGCGGCATCCGATCGCCCTGCGGGTAGGTCCGCGCGAACATGAGCAGGTCCGGCCGGGTCCAACTGAACTGAACGTGCGAAACCGGAAAATCCACGCGGGCCACCGGCGTGATCCGCCCGGTCTGAACCTCGATGACCGCGATGTGATATACGCCGGGTGCGTCCGCATCGACGAAGCTGACGGAAAGCAACCGGCCGTCCGCGTTTTCGTTGAGACTGGAGGTCAGGCCGCCGTTGCGGGGCAGATCGGCGATGCGCCGCCGACGGACCTCCACGCGCAATTCCGGCTCGAATCGGCACGCGACGGCCCACGCGCACGCCGCGCCGTCGCACACGCCATAGATGCGATTGCCCCGTCGGCTGCACGTGACCGAGCCGGCCGGCGGCTGCCCTTCGGGTATCAGCTCGACGAGATTGCCGGTGGCCTCGGCGTAGCCGTACAGGGTCTGCCGCCCTCCGCGATCCGAATAGAACACCGCCAGCGATCCGTCGCTCAGCCACGAGCGGTCGTGAAAGTAGAGGTTGCGATCCGTTCCGGGGTGGGTAGTGGCGAACACGACTTTCGCGCCCGTGTCGGGTTCGACGAGGACTTCGTGTTCGGCCGGCAGGACGCGGCAGGACCAGCGCTGTTCCTGAGCCCACGCCGACGGGGCCGACACCGCCCACGTCACCGCCATCGCCATCCCCAGCGCGCGAATCATGCCGGGATCATACACCCGTACCGCGGGAACGGCACCTCCACCCAGCACCACGTCTCTGCTGGCGGACGCGGCCCCTGAGCGGACGGCACGACCGCTGGCGAGCGGTGGACATCCGGCGCGTGCCGGGTCTCAGTTCTCGGGCGCGCCCTTGGGCACCGGCCGGCCGATGAAATGCAGAAAGCGGGTCCGGGTCAGAATGGGAATGCCCAGCGACTTGGCGTCGGCCACGACGGCGTCGAACTGCTTGCGGGCCGTGTCGGCCTCCTGGGCGTGCTCGGCGGCGACAGCGCCATCCGGCACCGGCCCGACGCGCAGCACCTCCGGGGCCGCGCCCAGGACCACGAAGTCGGTGCGCGTGTCCACCGTTTTGACGACCTTGCCGCCCCAGGCCTCGATCAGCCGGGCCACTTCCTGCCCGGCGGGGTCGTCGATCCGCCCGTCGAAGTCCAGGTCGAAGTTGCCGGCCACCACGAAGTTGAACTGCCGGTTCCGGTCGAAGACGGGGTTGGCCACGATGTCGCCTTCCAGGATCGGCTCGCCCGCGGTCGTGGACGTCACCTTGCACTCGGAGGTGGTGTCGAAGACCTGGACCACCTCCAGCGAAGCCTTGCCCTTGCCGTCGGGCGGGACGCCCCGATGCCGCGAGTACACCGCGAAGTTCATGCCGGGCTTGATGCGGTCGTTGGCCCCCAGGCTGATGTAGGCCAGGCGTTCGCCGGGGACGGTCCGCACGACGCTTCCGTCGGCGATCTGAATGGCCGCGAACTCGTCCGCCGACGGGCGGAAGGAGGCCAGCGTCTCGCGCAGCTCCCGGATGCGGGCGTCGCGTTGGGCCAACTGGGCTTGCAGGTCCTCGACCGTCTTGCGGATGGCCGCCAGCGTCTGGCCGGCGGTGTCGGTGGCGGCGGCCAGCCGCTTGTCCCGGTCGGCGACGGCCTTGTCCCAGCCTTCGCGGGCGGCCGTGAAATCCTGCTCGAGTTTCTGATACTGGGCGGTCAGCTCGGCGATGCGGTCCTGGAAACCCTTCTCGGCGGCCTGGGCGGCCTTGTTGGCGGCCTCGAGACGGGTCTTGAGGTCGTCGCGTTCGGCGGTCAGGGCCGCGAACTGCTGCGACAGCGCGCGGTACTGGCCGTACAGCTTTTGCAGCGCCGTGCCCAGCGCGTCGCCCGCGGCCACGACGGCCTTGAGGCTCGCGTCCTGAAGCAGGTCCGCGCGGGCCTTGGCGATGGCCTGCTCCAGCACCGCCGGGTCTTCGGTCGGCTGGCCGGTCGCCTCTTTGGCGATGTACCTGAGCAGGTCGGTCGCCTGCTGGGCTTTGTTCTCGGACTGGGCGGCCCGGTCCTCGGCGCTTTTCACCCGGTTGTCCAGGTCGGCCTGCTGGGTGAACAGGTAGACGAACGCGCCCAGTGAGGCGACGGAGATGCACACGAACGCGATGAGGGCGCTCTTCATGCCGCTGTTCCCGCCGGGCACCGGGGGTCGGACCGCTGCTGCCATATCCTCAAGCTCCATTTCCTGTCAAAACGGGGTTCACGTCCCTCCGCGCACGCCGCCTGGGCATTGTCTGACCGGCAAGCGGCCCTGTCAACGCGGACCCCCGGAAGGAATCACTTCTTCAACGTCCTTCCCAGCCGTTTTTCGACGCTGGCGACCTTGCTCTCCAGCCGGCCGGTGGCGCCTTTGCGCCAATCCACCTTCATGACGCAGGTCACGCGGTCGCAGGACCGGCTCATCTGCTCGAAGCAGGCCCGGACCACCCCGAAAACCTCGTCCCATTCGCCCTCCAGCACGGTGCCCATGGGATTCAGGCGGTAGGGCACGCCGCTTCGGTCGATGAGGTCCAGGCTCGCCGCCACCTGCTCCCCGACCGACTCGCCCTTGCCCAACGGCGACATCGAAAACTCCAACAGCATGGCCATGTCCGCAGACCTCCCTGATCGGTACGAACGCCCCGGCGCGGCCCGGATGTGCCTCCCATCAGGCCGGCGATGCCCCGCGCGGCATCGCGGCTTCAGGACCCCCCGCGGCGGGCCGGCGGGGCGCCGTCCACCCCCTCAGGCGGCTGGCGGTCCGCGAACTGGTCCTCGTCCTTATATTCCTTCTTGAGCCGCCAGAGTTCGGCCTTGAGCTTCTCGACCGTCTCATGCTGGGACGGATCGTTGTAGAGGTTCTTGAGTTCGTGGGGGTCGGCGATCAGGTCGAACAGCTCCCACTGATCCTTTTTCCAGTAGTAGATCAGCTTGTGCGTCCGGGTCCGCACGCCGTAATGGGCCCGCGTGTTGTGGTGGCCGGGATCGTGGTAATAGCGGTAGTAGATGCTGGTTCGCCAGTCGGGCGGGGTCTGCCCGCGGAACAGCGGCACCAGGCTGCGGCCCTGCATGTCGGCGGGCACGGGCAGGCCGGCCAGCTCCATGAACGTCGGCGCGAAATCGAGGTTGAGGGCCATGCCCTGCTGCACGGTGCCGGCCGGGATGCCCGCCGGCCACCGCACCACGAACGGCGTGCGCAGCGACTCCTCGTACATGAATCGCTTGTCGTACATCCCGTGATCGCCCAGGTAGAAGCCCTGGTCGCTGGTGTAGATGACCACGGTGTTCTCGGCCAGGCCGTGGGCGTCCAGCCAGTCCAGCAGCCGCCCCACGTTGTCGTCCACCGACTGCACGCAGGCCAGATAGTCCTGCATGTAGCGCTGGTATTTCCAGGCGTTGAGTTCCTCGCCCTTGAGCACTTTCTTCTGCCCGTCCACTTCGATCTCCACCTCCGTCGGCTTGACGCCCAGCCACGCCGCGGCGGCCTGTCCCTTCAACTCCGCCGGGGGCTGGAGCTTCAGGTCCCGCCGGGTCATGTCGTCGAAGACCCGCTGGCGGTTCTCGCGGAGGGCGTCGGTGCGGGTGGCGTAATCGTCGCGCAGCGTCGGCGGCTCGGGGATCTTTCGACCCGCGAACATGGCCCTGTGCTTCTCGTCCGGGTCCCAGGCCCGATGCGGGGCCTTGTGGTGGCACATCAGGAAGAAGGGCTTGTCCTTCGGGCGGCGCTCCAGGAACTCGATGGACAGGTCGGTGATCACGTCGGTGGCGTAACCCTTGATGGTGCGGGTCTGCGTGGCCGTGTAGAAGACCGGATCGTGATAGCGGCCCTGGCCGGGCAGGATCTCCCAGTGGTCGAAGCCGGTGGGGTCGCTGCCCAGGTGCCACTTGCCGATCATGCCGGTGTAATACCCGGCGGCTTGGAGGTACTTGGCCACGGTGGGCTGCGAGCCGTCGAAGCGGTTGAAGACCGGCACGCCGTTCAGGTGGCTGTACTTGCCGGTGAGGATCACCGCCCGGCTGGGGGTGCAGATCGAGTTGGTCACGAAACAGTTGTCGAAGCGCATCCCGCCGGTCGCCAGCCGGTCGAGGTTGGGGGTCTTGTTGACCGCGCTGGCGTAGCAGCTCATGGCGTGGGCGGCGTGGTCGTCGGTCATGATGAACAGGATGTTCGGGCGGGGCTTGTCCTGGGCGGCCTGCGCCGTCAGCACCGCGCCGGCCAGCAGGACCGTCGTGAACGAACGCAACCGGATGATCGAATGGCTCATGACCGCATCTCCCTTTTTGATTCCTCGCCGGGTTGTGACCGTGCCGGACAGTTTAATCGCAATCCCCCGTCGCCGCGACGGGGAACCGGGCGAAGGGCGCGGGTGGGGGCGGTAAATCTTCAGGCACCCGGGTCTCGGATACGGATCATCCTCTTCTTCGGGCCGGAATCGAGGCTCGGACGGGGCGGGAAGGCCGTGGGCCCGGAATTCTTGCCACGCCCGCGGCCGCTGAAGCGCGGCCTGGAACACAAGACGAGGAAAAAGGGGGGACGGTGGGGCTTGGGAACGAGGAGCGGTCATCATGCCTTCAAGCCACGGTCCTGTTCCATCGTCGCATGGTCCCTCGGCTCTATCGTCCCGGGCCCCTCGTCTTGCTCTTGAGGGCGGTCACTTGAAGAGCTGGAGAACGGTCTCGACGTAGAAGAAATCGCTGTCGTCGGCCGGGCCGGTGCGGCGGGTGAACGAACCGGGCATGAAATGGGCGTAGCCGACGGTCACGGTCACGCGCGGATCGGGCGTCCACGCCAGGCGGGTGTCGATTTCCTGGCCGATGCACTCGCCGCTCTCGCCGTTCGGATCGCGCCGGCGGGCGCTGGCCCATGAATCGCTGTCCTCGGCCAGCCAGTAGGCGCCATAGGCGACTTCCGCGATCACCTGTGGATGCGGATGGAACTCCATTCGAACCTTCGGCGCGATCAGGTTCTCCCAGATGACGTAGCGGCTGGTAGACAACGGGCGGGAGAAGCCGTAGAGGCGGTCGAACCGCTCGTTGACGCCGTCGGCGGGGTCGCGGTCGCCGCTGGCATAGCTGATATTGGCGCTGACGCGGGGCTTCCATTCGTGTTCGAGGGTATAGCCGGCCTCGGCGGCCGCGGCCAGGGCCCGCTGCTCGCGCCGCCCGTCCTTGCCGCACTGCCAGGCCACGTCGAAGTCGTAATCCAGCCCCGTCTGCCCGACGTACCCGTAGCCGTGCAGGCCGAAGGTGTGAATCTCGCGGTCGGCCCGGGCCGGGTCCTTGTGGTCCTGGTCGCGGACCAGGTAATAAGGCTGGAGCGTGATGATCCTCGACCAGCGCCGCCAGTGCCAGGCGAGGCCATAGAACCACTCCTCCTCGTTGGCGCGGTCCGGCCGGTGAATGCGGCGCTCGACCGGCTGGAGGGCGAATACGTCCAGCTCCCAGTCGTTCGCCTGCCGCCCCAGGAAGGCGCGGAAGCCGTCGAAGCTGTTCGTGGTGTTGCGCCAGTTGTTGCGATTGATCAACCGGCGATCGATGAAATCGAAGGAGAAGCGCCCCGCCTGAAGCCGCAGCGGGCGATCCGGCCCGACGGCATCCTTGAAGAACAATTCGCCGAAAAGCTGGAGGATTTCGTTCGCGTTCGCTTCGTTATTGTCCGCTGGGAACCCGCTGTTGAACCAGCGGGCGTCGGTGAACTCGAACCCGAAACGGAAGGGATCCAGCAGGTCGTGCACGCCCAGGTAGCCGCGCGAGCGGAGCTGGAAGGGCGTGTCCCGCACCGCTTCGGGCCGGCGGTAATCGTCGTCGCGGAACTCGAAGCGGGTGCGATGATCCGCGCCGAAGTCGAGCCAGTCCAGTTCGGCCAGGGCCGGGATGCCGGTCCGGCCAAGCGTCCGCACGTAGCGCGGGGGCTCGTTCTCGACGCGCGTCCCATAGGCCGGGGGGAGCACGAAGTAACCGCGCTCATCGGGTCTGGGCCGATCCGTCGCGGCGGGCGCGGGTTGCGACGCGGGTACCGAGCGCCGGTCCGCGTCGCGCACCGACGCCGGTTGAGTGGCCTGGGCCGACAGTCGTTGCGCCGCCAGAAGGAAGATGATGACGGTCCATCGGCGGGCAAGCGACCCGACCGGCGTTGCGTGACTCATGAAGGCTGGGGTCCTGAACGTATCGTGGAAATCGGTTCCTTGAGCCGCAAGATGGACCGCGAGGTCGCCTGCCGGTACCCCGCCCGCCAGAAAACGGACGGCCACGTGCCCGCTCCCATGCGACCGCGGCTCGGATCGTCTCGTCCTCATGAATGGTCCTGCAAACCCGAAACCACACCGGCCAGACGCCGGTGCGGCGCGGGTTTCAGACCGCGATCTTATTGTGCCGTCTCGCCGATATCTTTCAATTCCTCTCCAGGCCGGGCGGCGAAATGGGCCTGGATCCGCCCGGCCAGGTCGCCGGCCGCGCCGAGGGCGTCCTCGCGCCAATACAGGCCCGGCGGGTCGCGTTTGAAGAGGAAATGGCTCACCAGCCAGAGCTGTTCGCTGCGCGCGATCGGGTCGGCGGCGGCATGGTCGGCACCGGCCGATCGGAGCCGCTCGATCCACCCGCCCGCCGCATGGGGCACCTCCTTGAGCCGGGTCGCTTCGCCGGCCTCGATGAGCCCGCCGCGGATGAAGAACGGCCTGACCCGCGTCGGGCCCGGGCCGCGCTGAACGATCAGATAGTTGAATCGTTCGATCGGGACGACCAGTCGAAAGACCTCGTGCTCGATGCGTCTGGCTCGCTCAAGGGTCTGCCGGATGGCCGCCGCCCTTTCATAGGCCCGCTGGTCCGCGGCCTGGCGCATGGCCGATTCCCATTGCTCGAACGCCGGGCCGCGCCGCCCGGCGGCGAACGCCAGCGCGGACGCGATCATCTCCCGATAGGCGGCCATCGGCACCCGCCCGTCGCACGGCGCCGGGCACTTGCCCATGTCCAGGTAAGCGCACGGCCGGCCATGCGGGGCCTGAACCAGCACGTGGTGATAGCGGCACAGATCGAAAGCGTCTTCGAGGATTTCGATGAACCGGGCCGCGTCGGCCTGGGTCGCGAAGGGGCCCAGCTCGGTGCCCGGCGGCCCGCGCAGGTGCTTGCCGGCCGAAAACCGCGGATGCTCCGCCGCCGGGTCCACGTGCACGAACCAGCACGGGCCGAAGCCCACCTGCCTCAGATACGTCTCCGGCATCAGCAGCCGGGCCAGGCGGTAGTACTCCCAGGTGATCTCGAACATCGAATCCGCCCGCCGCCAGCGGACGCGGCGGACGATCTGGCTGAGGTCCGCCCGGGGCCGTCCGGGGGGGGCCGCTTCGCCGACGGGACTTTCGCCGGGCTTGGGCGGGCACAGTCGGACGCTCAGGGCTCGCCTGAGATCGGCGGCGGCGGCCAACTGCACGAGCCGGTCTTCGCCGTCGGTCAGCAGGTACACGCCGCCGTGACCCGGCCACGCGCGCGCCGCGCCCGGGCCCCCGATCGCAGACGAGGGCCACTCGTTCGTCGTTGAAAAGAGGTCGTCGATACGCACCCCCATAGTCTAACCCGATGATTGAGTTGCTTCAGGCATCAGGGGTCGGGGTTCAGGAATGCGACGGGGAATGAGGGAATTGCGGATGGGAGCCGGCTTGGTATCCGAGCCATGCAACCAGGAACCAGGAACCTAAAACCAGGAACCAAAAACCACGACCCCCGGTTCCTTCAAAACCGGATGACGGCCGGCGTCACCCGGATCGACACCGGCAAGCGCAGCGGCGGATCGGTCTTGAGGATGGCCTGGGCGTCGTATCGGCCGGCGGCGGCATCCGCGGGCACGTTCAGCAACCAGGTCGCCGCACCAGGCTCCGTTTTCAGAGACGATCCCTCCGGCGCCGGCCAGCCGTAGGGTACTTCCCATTCCTGAACGTTGGCCGTCGCCCAGATTGTGACCTCCAGCCGGTCGCCGGCCCGGACGCTGGACGACGAGACGCGCAGGCCATAACGCGGCTCGACCGGTTTGAACGCGAACCCCGAGGGGCCGGCCGCGTACACCGGGAAGCCGGAGTCGAGCGTGAGAGTGTGCCTGGCCTGATCGCGCAGCGGGCGGATCGGTTGATCGAAGCCGTCGGCGAGAGCAACGTCGGCGTCGGTCTCGAAGGCCAGCAGCCGTCCGTCCTCGGGGGCGCAGGCCGCGATCACGTCGCGCCGGCCGTCGCTGAAGCGGAAAGCATAAGCGCCGGGGCCCACGTCGATCTGTTCTTTCACCCCCATCCCGCCCAGCGTCCGGCAGACGGTGGCCAGGGCCCGGTAGGCCGGCTTGGGGCGGAAATCGTGGCGGACCAGCCCGAAATTCTGCTCGTTCTCATACGGGTCCGGGCCGTCGTTGCGGAAGTCGTACCAGGACACGCTGCGAATGGCCCCGCTGGCCACGGACGCCAGGTAGGTTCGGGCGGCCAGCGCGGCCTGCCGCCGTTCGCTCCAGCCGGTGGGCAGGTGGCTGGGGAAGCCGATTTCCGTCAGCCACACCTCGCGCCCGCCGACGAGCTGCCGCGCGGCGCGCAGCTCGTCGATGTAGCGCAGCTCTTCCATCTGCCCGCGGTAGGGGTGGATGGTCAGCGCGTCGAACCTGCCGCCCCTGGCCATCACCATTTCGATGAACTTCACGTCGATTCCGGAAGTCGAACAGCCCAGAACGGCGGCGGTGGGGTCCTCGGCCTTGACCGCCTCGTACGCCCGGTCCAGCAGCGTCGCGTACAACTCCTTGGGGCCGCTCCAGAAGAAGATGTTCGGCTCGTTCCAGATTTCCCAGTGATGAATCCTGTCCTTGTATCGGCGGACGACCCGCCGGACCCAGTTGCAGTACTGGTCGATGCCCTCCGGCGTGTTCTGTTTTGCCCACGGGGCCCAGTAGCAGAGCAGGCCGTAGACGCTGATGCCGTGGGCGTGGGCGATCTCGACCACCTGGTCGTAGAAGTCGAAGCGGAACTCGCCGGGCCGCGGCTCGGTGGCCGACCACTGGAACTCCTCGCGCGTCCATTTGACACCGGCCCGCTGCGCGAGTGAGGCGACGCGGGCCATGTTCTCGCGGGCGGCGGGGTTGCCGTTCCAGCGATAGAGGTACAGGCCGCAGCCCATCAGGCTCTCCGGTTCCAGCCGGGGCGAGCCCGGATCGGGCGGCGGGGCGCTGGTTCCGATGGACACCGGCGCGATCGGCAGTTCAGGATCGAGCCAATGAAAAACGGCCTCGACCATGTGGTGATCGCCGCGCGGGAAGGTGAATTCCCGCCGGAGGGTCGCGCCGCCGCCGGGCAGCTCGACCTCGACCGTTTTGATGTCCAGCCGGCGGGCCAGGTTGCGGTATTCGCAGACCAGTCGGCCCTTGACCGCGTGCGCGCGGATGTTCTGCAAGTCGAGCAGGAAGGCCACGTCGCCGCCGGCCTCGCGGATATCGGGGCGTAGCTGCACGGCGTTCTTCGCGGCGAAATGGATGTCGGCCTCGAGGCGATGGAGCCGCAGCGTGCCGGTTCGGGGACCGTCGGGTTTCGGCTCCAGCCAGATGCGCGTGAGCCGCAGGGGGTAGCGGACCTTGCCGTCGTTCTCCATGCCCGCGTGCCGCCAGCCCTTCAGGTCGCCCAGCGGCACGTCGATGACCTGTCGGCCGGCGGGGCCCAGCGCGCCGATCCGGTTGAAGAAGGTCTGGAAGTGCGAGGCGAACTCGGCGTGGACGGCGTGGCCCGAGCCGTCGCTGTCGAGAACCAGCCGCATGGCGTCCGGTTCCCCCAGCAACGTGACGCCGCCCATCAGTTGGCTCCGCGACCGGCGGTCGTCGAGCGCGTATTCGCGTCGGCCGGTCTCGGAGGTGAACTCGGCGACGGTGTAGGTCGAGGTGAGCACCCCGGCCCGCCCGGCCGGCCGGGCGGTGAGCGATACGTCGTCGATCAACAGCGTCCCCTGGCGCGGATCGGTCGAGTTCTCCACCAGGACGCCCACCGAGCGGATGGGCGGATGCACCTTGCCGTCGTCGGCGCCGCCCCAGTGAGAAGTAAACCGGGTGAGGTCCACTTCGAGCCGCTGCCAGTCGGGGTAGGCGTAGTGCGTGGTCTTCTGATGCGTCTGGCCGGTCGCGTCGGTGGCTCGGATGGTGACACCGTGGCCGGCGGGCTTCTTGAGCCAGAGGCTCAGGCCGGCGGCGGCGACGGGCCGGGGCAGGTTCCAGGTGGCCGACACGTAGTTGCCGCCCCCCGAGAAGTCGTATCCCAGGGCCAGGCAACCGGGCCGGTCACGGCCGGCCTCGGCGGACCATGCGAGGCTGCCCCGGGCGCCAGGGAACTCGGCGCCGTTGGAAAAAGACCATGCCTTCATCGTCTCGGCGTCGTCAAAGCCGGCGACGACCAACGGCACCTCGGCCGCCGGTACGCGGCCGGACGGTACCAAAATCACCAACAATGCCAGGGTCAGCCAGGATGCCACGCGGGCGCGAAGACGGGAGAACAACGATGGGAAAAAGTGAGAAAGTGGAGAAGTGAGAAGACGCCAAGGGCGGAGGGCGGGAATGTCATGAGATGAAACGCTGTAAACACGGGAGAGTAAGCCTAGGCGGAGGTGAGAAGCCGGACCAAAGAGGAAAGTCGCGGATGAGGCGGACTGGATGGAGTATCCCTGCGTCACTTTGTCACCTTCCGGCCTTAACTCGTTCCCACCTTCTCACCTGCCCGCCTTCCTACCTTCCCACCGTCTTTGATTCCACCGTCCCTCGAGGCTTCGTCCCGTTATCCGGCATTCTGCCGGCAGCTCAATCGAAAACGCTTTCGAAGGCGTCGCGCGGTTCGGGCGACGGAGCGTTCCGCTTGGAGCGCATCTCAGCCGGGCTGCGCGGCACAGGCGGCGGTTCGATGGTGTGCACGACCCCGCCGCGGGCGTCCAGGCACTCGAAGTGATACTGGTCCAGCCCCAGGTTGCCGTCGGCGCGGATGATCAGCCGACGGTGCGTCTCCTGTTCGAGGGCGTGGATGGCCGCCCGCTTGCGATTGAGCACATGGTGGGCGACGCTGGGCGCGACCCGGACCTCGACCGTGTGCACGCCTTCCTTGTGCGCGGTCAGCCGCAGCAGCCGCATGATGTCCAGCGTCATCGACTCGGGGTTCTTGACCAGCCCCGAGCCGCGGCAATGCGGGCAGTCCTGGTAGATGCTCCGCTTGATCGACGGGCGCATGCGCTGGCGGGTCATCTCGATGATGCCGAACTGGCTCATGCGCAGGCACTTGGCCCGCTCCTTGTGCTTCTTGAGGGCGTCGCGCAGGGCCCGCTCGATGCCCCGACGGTGCTTCTCCATGCGCATGTCGATGAAGTCGCAGACCACCAGCCCGCCCAGGTCGCGCAGTCGGAGCTGCCGGGCGATCTCCTCGGCGGCCTCGAGGTTGATGCGATAGGCGGTCTCCTCGGCGTCGTCGTGCTCGCGGTAGCGCCCGCTGTTGACGTCGATGGCCACCAGGGCCTCGGTCGAGTCGATGACCAGCGACCCGCCCGAGGGCAGCGGCACGTGCCGGGCGTTGATCCGCTCGATCTCCTCCTCGATCTTGTAGTGGTGGAAGAGCGGCTCGGGGCCCTTGAACACCTCCACCGGGGCGCTGCCCCGCGGCATGATGATCGAGAGGAAGTCGCGGATCTTCTCGGCGACGGCCTCGTCGTCCACGATGATCTTGCCGAAGTCCGGCGAGTACACGTCGCGCACCGTGCGGATGACCAGGTCGGACTCCTGATACAGCTCGCAGGGGGCCCGCTCGTTCTTGATCCGGGCGGCGACCACCTTCCAGAGCCGGTTGAGGTATTGCAGGTCGCGCTGGAGTTCGCGTTTCGAGCGGTCCATGCCCGCGGTGCGCAGGATGAAGCCCATGTCCTTGGGCAGGTCCAGTTCGTCGAGGATGCGGCGCATGGCCCGGCGGCTCTCGTCGTCCTCGATCTTGCGCGAGACGCCCAGCCGCTCCATGCCCGGCAGCATGACCAGGAACCGCCCGGGGATCGAGATGTAGGTGGTCAGCGTCGGACCCTTGGTGCCGATGCCCTCCTTGATGATCTGCACCAGCACCTCCTGCCCGCGGCGCAGGCATTTCTGGATCGGCGGGCGGTCGCGGCGCGGGGTCTTGCGGCCGACCTCCTCGATCTGCTTCATGCCCTCGGGGAAATACTGCGGCTGAAGGTCGGAGATGTGCAGGAAGCCGTTCTTGGGCAGACCGAAGTCGATGAAGGCGGCCTGGATGCTCGGCTCCACGTTGGTCACCCGGCCCTTGTAGATGTTGCCCACGTGCGAGCCGGTCGAGGCCCGCTCCATGAACAGCTCCTCGAGCCGGCCCTGGTGCAGGATGGCGATGCGGCACTCTTCGCCCTCGGCCACGTTGATGAGCATGACGCGGTCGCCGCTGCCGGTCGGTTCGGGGGCCTCGTCCTCGTGCGGCTCATCGAGCGGCTGAGGCGCGGCCGGGGATTCGACGCGCGCCGGCCGCGAATCGCGCTGATCGCGCTGCCCGTGCGGGTCGCGCTGGTCGGGTCGTCCGCGGTCCGGCCCGCGGTGATCGCGCGGCCCGCGCGCGTCGCGTGGCTCGCGCCGGCCGTGCTGCTCGCGTGGGGGC
>JABRVU010000611.1:0-12081 GCA_039961895.1 Phycisphaerae bacterium
CGACGCACTCGACCACGCCCGCCGACGACTGGAATGGGCCGTGCAACACCGGGTCCGCAAAGACTGGCGGGCCCGATCAGTCATGTTCCCATTCCCGCTCGTGGCCCGAGTTCCCCCCGCCGCGACATGAAACGAAGGGGCCGTGGGCGGTGTTGTCCACAGTCGGTCCAGCCAGCGGCCAAAGTCAGCAGTTCGATCCGCGGCCGCCGTTAAGTCATGCGATTATCCAGATGGCTCGGCATCCAGGCTACGACGACCTGTTGTGTGTTCTCGTCCCAGAAGAAGTAGATGGCCAGGCAGTAGCGCGTGTCCTTGTTCGATCCCTTCCTCAAATGGAACTCCACGAATTGCTTCTGCCCCGAACCGAGGGGGTACACCACGAAATACGTGTCACCTTGCTCGCCGGCCCGTTCCCTGGTGATCGAGCCGTCATGACGGACACCCAGTCGGTTTAGCCCCTCTTCATACGCCTTTCTGGCTTCCGGAATCCCCATCCTCATGTTGCGATACTCGTTGGCCAGAAGCAGAAGCGAGCGGTACACGAGGGACGGGTCTTCGTAATCAGCGGTCTTCAAGCCTTTCAGCGCTCGGGGATGCAATAGCAGTCGGCCGGCCAGGTGCGTATCCACCCACTCCCTGAGGTCGTCGTACTTGTTGGGGATGGGAATGCTCAGGTCGGGCTCTTCGCCCATCTTCTCGGCCAGACGAGCCCGCAACGACTCGATATGCGCTCGGAGCTTGGCGTTCTCCTCCGCGTAGGCTTCCCGGTCGCGCATCGCCTGAATCGCGTCGTTGTTGTACTCTTCCGCCTCCCGTGTCGCCTCCTCAACCTTGATCTTCAGCGACGCGATTTCATCCTCGTACAATTTTCGCCAGTCGCTGTCATCCTTCGCCTGCTGCCGGACCAATTCCGTCTGTTTCGTCCGGGCATCGGTGATGAAGAGGCGGTCGTTCCAGTGTACGCGCTTGCTTGCCGCCTGAGCCGCGGCCTGATCGATCAGGAACGCCGTAAACGCCTTCTCTCCCTCCAAGGCGTTGTAGCGGAAGAAGAGGATGCGCTCGGCGATCGCTCGCGGGTGCATGTCCGGCGAGTCCAGCTCGAAATCCAGCCCGGGTTGATACGTGCGAACCGCCCCCAGGTAGGCCGACCACGGCTTGCCCACCATCTCGGTCCACTGGTAGCCCAATTGCCACGGCAACAGGACGACGTGAGCAAAGCCCTGCGTTTTTCGAGCAAGATGGTCGGCGTCCAGCATCCAGTCCGAGACCTGGACCTGAAACCGCCGGCGATCCGGCTGCGTCAGAAGAAAAACCGGCATGGTCCGCAGCGGGTCGGTCAGGAAGTCCTGAAAAGCGACAAGTTCTTGGTCGGACGCCAGCTGCCACGGCCGGCCGTCCAGGAGTCGAATCTCGTGCAGGCCGACCGCAGCGATCAGGTCCAGAACCACGCGCGGCCGGGTCAGTGCGATCTCCTCGTTGCAGTAGGGCAGCGACGCACAAATGACCCGGATGCCGAAACCGATGCTGTCCGGCCGCTTCGAGACGGCGATATCCGTCGTCCAGATCCGCCCCGGCACGGCCGCCCGGGCGCCGAACGGTGCATCCGGCTGCGTGAGCCGCAGGCTCCACAAGCCCGCTTCCGCGATGGCGATGCACTCGACCTTCTGTCCCCACTCCTCAACATCGAACGACTCACCCTTCCAGCCCTGCTGAGGCAGTTCCGTCGGGAACTTGCTTCGCACCCACTGGAGAATCACCTTGGTGCTTTGATCGAAGGCTTTAGCCACCTCCCCGGCCGCAGGCAGAATGTCCGCGGCCAGCTGGAATGTGGTGCGGAGCGTGGGCCGGCCGGGCTGGATCACCGCCGGTTGCTTAGTCGGAGCGGAACCTCTATTGAAACTGGACTGGCTGGCCATGATCGATCTCCATCATAAGGCGGGAGAACGAGACCACGGTGGCGGCCACGCGTTGAAGGTGCTCATGCCAATACAAAAAACTGCGTCAGGCCCCTTTGTAATCCGTCTGTTACTGAAGAATGATCCTCGATCGACAGGGGGCCGCTGCTCGGCCCGCTATTCGACCACCGTAATGCCCGCGTGCAGCTCGCGCAGGCGGTGGAGGGCGCGCGAGCCGATGGTCACGTCCATTTCGACGGCGCCGTCGTCGTAGCGGCGTTGGCTGACCTGGGCGTGGCGTTCGATGGCGCTGACCGCCCGGCCGTCGGCCGCCGGAACGCGCAGCACAGCCCGCAGGGGCTCGCCGGCCACCAAGCCGCGAACCCGCTCCACCAGCCCGTCCAGGCCCATGCCCGTTTTCGCCGAAATCGATATCCCCTCGGGCAACTGATGCCGCAGCACCGACAGGGCCGCCGGGTCGGTCACGGCGTCGAGCTTGTTGAGCAGCACCAGGGTCTTGTGGGCGGCACAGCCCAGCTCCTCGAGCACTCCCCTGACCGACTCGTACTGCCGCAGGGCGGCCGGGGAGGAGGCGTCCACCACGTGCAGCAGCAGATCGGCGTGGATGGCCTCCTCGAGCGTGGCCTTGAACGAGGCCACCAGGTGGTGCGGCAGCCGCCGGATGAACCCGACCGTGTCGCTGAGCAGGGCATAGGCCCCGCCGCCCAGGTTCCAGCGCCCGGTCTTGGTATCCAGGGTGGCGAAGAGCCGATCGGCCACGAAGACGCCCGCGCCGGTCAGCGTATTCATCAGCGTGCTCTTGCCGGCGTTGGTGTAGCCGACCAGCGACACGGTGAAATGCCCGTGGCGGGAACGGACCTGGCGGACCTTGCGGCGGTCGATCTCGGCGATCTGGCGCTTGAGCTGGGTGACGCGGCGGTCGACCAGGCGGCGGTCGATCTCGATCTGGCGTTCGCCCGGCCCGCGGGTGCCGATGCCGCCGACGCCGCCGATGCCCGTTCCGCCGCCGGCCCCGGCGATCCGTTCCAGGTGGGTCCACATGCCGCGCAGCCGGGGGGCGGTGTATTCGAGCTGGGCCAGTTCGACCTGCAAACGGGCCTCGTGGGTGCGGGCCCGGCCGGCGAAGATGTCCAGGATCAGCTCGCTGCGGTCGATGACCTTGCACGCGCAGACCGCCTCGACTTCCCGAAGTTGGGCGGGGGAAAGGTCGTCGTCGAAGATCACCACGTCGGCCGAACGCAGTCGGACGTTGGCGGCCAGCTCCTCGACCTTGCCTTTGCCGATGAAGGTGGTGGGATCGATGCGCTCGCGCTTCTGGAGCATCTTGTCGATGACGATGGCCCCGGCCGACTCGGCCAGGGCCCAGAGCTCCTCCAGCGACTCGCGGGCGTCATGATCGGCGTCGCGCAGCTCCACGCCCACCAGGATGGCCCGCTCCTGGCGGACGGACAGGTCCGTGCCGTGCTCGCGGTGTTGTTTGCCCACCGGCTTGAGCCCGCTCCTTTGAACGTGGTGCCCAGGGTCGCCTTCTATCTTAGCAGATCCGGGCGGAGAAGTCCCCTCGTGTTTACCCGCTCAGCGGGCGCTTCTCCAGCAGCGTCCAGAGGGTGCCGGCGTAGCGGTTCAGATAGCGCATCTGGTCGGGATAGCGCAACCGCCGGAGCAGGCGCAGGACGGCCCGGGCCCCGCGACGGGGCTTTTCGCAGGCCCGAAACTCGACCACCCGGACCGGCAGCCTTCGTTCGGCCGCCCGCATGAACGCGACGGCGTCGGCGACGTTGAAGAACCACTTGTGGCGGTCCGGGGGCGGCTCGGGAGGCAGGCCGTAGTAGCGCGGCGTGCCCTGCCCGCGCCGGAAACGCGAGCGCATCACCCGCCAGCAGTTGGGCAGCAAGATGATCAGCCGGCCCCGGCAGACGCGTACCAGCTCCTCGAACACCAGGTGCAGGCGATCCAGGTGCTCGAGGACGTCGGTGCAGACCACGCAATCGAAGACGGCGTCCTCGAAGGGCAGCCGGTCGATCCTGTCGAGGTCGAGCCGGAGGTCGCCCAGGCCGCCGACGTCGGTGCCGACGTATTCGACCCGCCCATTCAGCATTCGGCCGAGCTGGCCCTGGTCGCAGCCCACGTCCAGCACCCGTCCCTTGAGGCTGTCGGCATAAGTCGCCACCACGTAGGCGTAACGCTCCTCGGCGGAGTCGAAGGATACCGCGTCAATCCGCATGGGCGGACAGTGTACCTCATTGTGGCCGGGTTTTTCACCATGCAGGCACGGACCATCACGAAGGAAGGCCCCGTTCGGCCGTTCCGATGACCTTTTCGGCCCGGCGCCTCGCGAGAGGGCATCCCGCAACGCCCGGATGGCTTCAGGGCTTGCGGACCGGCCGGGTCGCCAGGGGAGTCTTCTCGAAGACGATCATGTGCTGCCAGGGAAGCTTGTCGATGGTCTCCTTGTACCGCAGCGGGTGAGGCTTCATCTCCCTGATGACCTGGGCCTGGGTCATCTTGTGAACGGCCTTGATGGGCACCTTGGGGTCTTCGGCGCGGAACTCGACGAAGACGATCCGCCCGCCGGGCTTGAGGGCCCGCACCATGTGGCGGGTCATCTCGAAAGGCCACTCGAACTCGTGATAGACGTCGACCAGGAGGATCAGGTCCACGGATTCGGGTTCCAGTCTGGGGTCATCCTCCGCGCCCAGGACGAGGTCGATGTTGTCCAGGCCGGTTTCGCGGGCCTTCTTGCGGATGGCCGCGAGCATTTCGGGCTGGATGTCAACGGCCTTGATGCGCCCCTTCGGGCCGACCATGCGGGCCAGCGGCAGGGTGTGGTAGCCGCTGCCGGCGCCGATGTCGGCCACCACGTCGCCGGGGCGGACGGCCAACAGCTCGAGCATCTCGCGGCTGTGTTCCTCTTCCTCGCGTTCAGGACGCTCAAGCCAGCCGATGCCGGTGTGGCCCATGACCTGGGCGATCTCACGGCCGAGATAGAACTTGCCGATGCCGTTGGGGTCGTGCCGGTCGCGCCGCGTGTAGCCGGGGTGCCCGTCGGCGGGAGCGCCGGCGGGGGCCGACGCGGTTGCCGGGGCCGTCGCCGGACCGGCCGGCGCGAGCAGTACCATTCCCATCCAGATCGTCCAACCGTACATCGTCGTGTCTCCGGTGAAAACCGGCCCGGCCATCCAGCACAGACGGGACGCAGAGATTGAACCGCAATAACGCCGGGAACGCAAAGGGGGAGAAAATGCCCCGGGGTTTCCGCGTTTCCCGCTGCGACACCGGGGTTGAGGGAATGTCCGTTGGGTGATATAAAAACGGTGGCCATGAAGATTCCCGATGGGAGCGTTCCGATCACGCCGGTCTACTTCTCCTGGGAAGTAGTCATGAAAGCGAAGCGCGCCGTGGAAAGATCGAGGATTCGTGATCTGATGATGGTCGGCCTGAGCGACGACGCACTGGCCGATCAGAGTCCGCGGGAGCTTCGGCCCCGGCTCGAGGAGATCCGGGCCAACCTGGACGGGTGAGGTCCGGCGCGGTCCGTGTGATTCAGATGAACCCTCCCGCTTGCATCCATCCCCGTTGACTCAAGGAGGAGCCCTTGGCCAAGAAAACATCGAGAACGAAAGCAACCGTTCCCTCGAAGAAGGCGAAGCTCACCGGGCGGGCCGCGGTCACCGCGGGAAAGCTCGAGGGCCTGGCCGAATCGGTCGCCGCCGCGGCCGCCAGGAAGCGCGGGCCGTCCTTCGACATCCCGCTGCGGGCCCTGTCCAACGTGCGCTTCGACCCGCGCAAGGCCATCATCGAGATGGGCGACGCCAGGCAGTCGCGGCAGTTCTTCGACCTGTCCATGGCCCGCAAGTTCATGCAGACCGTGCTGATCGCCAGCAAGTTCAAGCAGCTCATCGACGAGGGCAAGACGGCCAGCATCCGCCAGCTCTATTACCTGGCCAAGCACGACGTGGCCGGCACCCGGGAGAAGACCTTCACCGACCAGGACGAGTCCGACCCCATCATCGAGGACATCGAGGTCGCCATCGATTCGCTCCGCGAGGAGCTGCACGTCTACGCCGACAACCGCGGAAACCTGGCCGGCCCGATCACGCTGGTGGACGAGGGCAACGCACTGGACTGCATGCGCATGGGCTCGGCCGGTTACGCCGTCCCCAGCATCGTCGAGCCCGACGTGATCCAGTTCAGGAAGTGCGAGGCCCGGTTCATCCTGCACGTCGAGAAGGGCACGGTGTGGCGCCGCTTCTACGAGGACCGCTTCCATGAGAAGCACCAGTGCATCCTCAGCCACGGGCAGGGCCAGCCGGCCCGCGGCATGCGCCGGCTGCTCCGGCGGATGCACGACGAGCTCAAGCTGCCGGTCTACTGCCTGCTCGACAACGACCCGTGGGGATACTACATCTACTCGGTGATCAAGCAGGGTTCGATCAACCTGGCCTACGAGAGCAACCGCATGGCCGTCCCCGACGCCAAGTTCATCGGCGTCTCCAGCTTCGACTACGAACGCTGCAACCTGACCGACGACGTCAAGATCGGCCTGGACGACACCGACATCAAGCGGGCCAAACAGATCCTGGCCTACCCCTGGTTCAAGGGCAAGAAGCACTGGGAGCGCGAGATTCACAAGATGATGAGCAACGGCTTCAAGATGGAAGTCGAGGCCATGAGCAACAAGCGGCTGACCTACCTGACCGAGGAATACGTGCCCATGAAGCTCGCCGACCGGAAGCAGTGGCTGGATTGATCCTTCCTTCCATCACCCGTGCGAGACCGGACTCCATCCGGCCGGGGACTCCAGGGATAGGGAATGCGCTCCAAAGCCGCGGGGGCTTGGGCGGAAATGAAAGCCGCCGCGACAACCGGGGAGCGGCGCCGGCCGATCTCCGCGGTGATCGCGGCGACAGGTTTGTACGGCTGTTTTCAGCTTACTTCCTGGCGCTCTTCTTCTTGGCCCCGCCGGTGCCCAGGATCGCGTCCTTGCAGGCCTTGGCCACGCGGAACTTCACCACCTTCTTGGCCGGAATCTTGATGGCCTCTCCGGTGGCGGGGTTGCGGCCCATGCGGGCCTTGCGGTTGACCAGCACCAGCTTGCCCAGCCCGGGCAGCGTGAAGCTGTTCTTGGCCTCGCGGTAAGCGAGGTTGGCCAGCTCCTCGAGCAGCAGGGCGGCCTGCTTCTTGGTGATGTCGGCTTTCTCGGCCAGGGCCGCGGCGACCGCCGACTTCGACAGTTTCTTTGCCATGCGAAGCTCCTTCTCTTGGACTCAAGCGGGCCACCCAGCGGGCCCGGCAGATCGCAATCTTACGGGCTGGTTATCGGCACGTCCAGCCGAAAGGCTTGAAAATATGGGCTTTTTACGAGATTTTCTCGAGGACCGCCTGGCGCAGCAGGGGCAGCAGGATTTCATGCTGACCGGCCAGATCGAAGCCGCGCCCTTGCCGCACGGGGCGGCTCACCACGTTCTGGGCCGGCCGGTAATGGCGGAGCTGGTCGATGTTGACGGCCGTCAGAGCGTCCAGCTCCGCTCCCAGGTTGCGGGAAATCGACACCGCCTTGAGAAAAACCTCGGGCAACAGCACCGCCGAGCCGACGTTGCACCACACGCCGCCGGGCTCGTCGGCCCGGCCGCCCATCCGGGCCACCACGCCGCAGATCATGCGGAAATCCGCGAGACTGGCCGATCCGATCAGGGCTCCATCCGCGCAAGCCGGCATGTGCACCGTATCCGTGCCGATGGCCACGTGCACGGTCGCGGGCAGGTCCAGTTCCGCGGCGGCGGCCAGAATGCTGAGATTCCGATGGGGTAGCTGCTTCTCGCGGATCAACCCGCCGATCGCCCGTCCATAGCCGCACTGCCGCTCGCCGGCCAGCCGGGCGGCCTCGGCAAAGAATTCCGCCGTCTCGCGGACCATCCCGAAGCGCCCGTCGCGGATGGTGTCGCCCACGTCTTCGCTGGTCGCTCCGATCATGGCGATTTCGGTGTCGTGGATGGCGGTGGCCCCGTTGCAGGCGATGGCGGTGACGAGGCCGCGTCGCATGAGGTCGATCACCACCGGCCCGCAGCCGACCTTGACCACGTGGCCGCCCATCGCGAAGACCACCGGTTTCGAGGCCCGCCGCGCCGCGACGATGGCCTCGACCACCGCCCGCAGACGGTTGACGCCCAGGAAGCCGGGCAGCGCCGCCAGCCACTCGGCGAAGGACGCCCCCGCCGGCGGCGTGCGGGCGAACCGCTCGATCTGCGAAAGGTGTTGGCGCTCGTGGATGGAACCCAGACGAAGGGCGCTCAAGTCGGGCGGTTGGACCGTCGGCTCAATCGGTGTCCGCTCCGGCTGGGGGTTGGGTATCGGGCCTGCGTTCATCGGCATACTCCGCCAGCACGTCGTCGATCAGACCGGCGAGAATCATATCGCCACGGCCCCAGAATGCGATTTCGACGCGCAAGGCGGCGATGGGCACGGGCCAGTCGATCTCGAGAGGGGCCAGCTTGACCGCGTCCTTTTCGGTGGTCACCAGGGCGTCCAGCCCGGCGTCGGCTACCCAGGCGATCAGTTCCCGCGCGTCGGCGGGCGTGTAGCGATGATGATCCGGCCACCAGAAGGTGTCGGCCGGGGCCCGGTCCAGGCCGGCCAGCGTACGCACGAAGGCCTCCGGGCGGGCGATTCCCGCGAAGCAACCCAGGCGGGCCGGCTCGGGCATCACCGTCTCGCGCCCCAGCAGGGTCACGAAGCCGGTCGGCTCATGAACCGCCCGAATCACCGGCAGCTCGGGTTCCAGGTCTCGGATGCGCGCGTGCAGGGCCTCGAGCTGTTCGCCGTCAACCTGGTCGCAGCGCGTGAGGATGACCGCATCGGCGCGGCGCAGCCCGCCCGGTCCCTCGCGCAGCAGCCCGCGCGGCAGCAGGTGCCCTAAGCCCCACGGCTCCACGGCGTCGATCAGAACCAGGTCCAGGTCGCGCCCGAGCCGGCGGTGCTGGAAGCCGTCGTCCAGGACCGCGGTCTGGACGGCGTACTCCTCGATGGCCAGCCGGCCGGCCAGATAGCGGTTGGGATGGCCCACCACGACGGCCCGCGGGCAGTGCCGCGAAATCAGCAGCATTTCATCGGCCCGCCCGTGCTCGTCGGCCTTGTAGCCCCGGCTGAGCACCGCCGGCTTGAGCCCGCGCTCCAACAGCCGACGGCACAGCCAGATGGTCATGGGCGTCTTGCCCGTCCCCCCCACGGTGAGATTGCCCACCGAGATGACCGGGATGCCCAGCCGCTTGGGGGCGGCGCAGTAATCGTACCAGGCGTTGCGCACGCCGGTGACGCAGCGATACACGGCCGAGAGCCCCAGGAGCCCGCCGCGAGCCAGCGCCGCCCCCGGTCCCTGCCGCCGCCCGGTGATGATGGCGAAGTAGGATTCCTCGTTCATCGGGGTCTTCGCGCCGCGCTTCGTCGTCCGGTGCGGAGAAGCCGATCCGACCGGCGCCCTTCGAGCCTGCCCCAGAGCCCTGAAAAACGACCGGCAGGCAGCCGGTCACACGCGGGTGTGGCAACGGGCTCTTACTTTTCCCAGAACGCCGCCGCGCAGCAGGTCACGCAGATGTCGGCCGCGGCGTCCACCGCCTGATGATACCGCAGCAACTCCCCTTCCGCGCCGTCCAGGGCCGTGCGCAGCGCATACAGGCATCCGGCGCTGCACATCCGCGTCGAGTTGTCGCGTTCGGCAAGGGTGGTGATGAAGGCCTCGGGCTCGCCCCCGATGCACTGGACCAGGGCCGCGCGGTCGAGGAGCTCGACTTCCTGGAGGAAAGCCCCGCTCAGATCCCGGGCGTCGCCGAAGCGCCGCCCCACGTGGCTTAAGTCCGCGCCGGCGATCAGCAGGGTGGGCGTGGCATCCTCCCGCACCAGGGCCCCCAGGGTCTCGGCGAAGATGCGCAGATCGACGCCCTCGCCGTTGTGCGGAGCCGTGCCGGTCGGGCCGCACGGATCAGGGCAGAGGACGGCCAGCATCTCGAAGCGGTCGGCCCCCAGCAGGTGCTGCAGAAGGAGCACCTGCAACTCGACGGAGTGCTCGCGGGCGTGATCGAACTCGTGGGCGCACAAGTCCGCGCCGCAGCGGGCTTGAAGGGCGTCCAGAAAGTCCCGGTCGGTGCGCGTGGTGCCCAGCGGGGTCTGGAAGTCTTTGTGGGTGGCCACGACCGAGGCCGAGCGTCCGTAATGGTTGGTTCCCAGGATGACGATGCGTCGCGGCCGTTGGGCGGCGGCCAGCACCCCATAGGCCGCGGCGTAGCACGGCCCGCCGCGGGGATAGTCCAGGTGCGGCGCGACGAGCCCCGTCAGCCGGCCGCGGCGCGGTTCAACGGAAACACCCTCCTGGCTCAAGACCTGGCTCAGGGTTTTCCGCAACCGCCCGGCCGGATCAGGGTCGCGGCCGGAACCGTCGATCCCGTAGGCGCTCAAATCCCGGATGGTCCGCGCCGGCGCGGCCCGATAGGCCGCCGCCAGAGACCGGAAGTGTTCTTCAAACGATTCGCCCGCCAGGTAGTGGGCGGCATCGAGCTGGCGGACGAGGTTCTCCAACTCGTCGCGGGGCACCGGCTGGCCGATCTGCTCGGCGAAGGCGGCCTGCACCTCGTCCAGACTGCGCGTACCGTCCATCAGCAGCAGAAGAAAAACCGTCGGCGGCGAAGCGGTAATCGGCCCGCTGGCCAGGCCCGCCGGATCGTGCATCACGAACATCCGCCGTCCGCCCTCCTCGATCGGGAAAGCCTCGACCGGACGAAGTTTGGGTCTGGCAGGCAGCTCAGGCATGGATCACGTCCCTTCGCTCACAAGCGAAACCGCCGTATCATGGATCGAGGATACAATACGGCCGTTTCGCGTCTGGCCCCACGAGAATCCGATCTTGCCGAACAGCATTGTTGATTGTGGGGAATGAGGTTATTATAACCGAACTGCGCCCGAAGGTTAAAACCCGGAACGGCCCGGTCGGGTGCGAGGCCTTGAGGAAAAGTGACCGCATGTCCCTGGTCCGCATGGCTGGTCTGATCGCGCTGCCGCTGGTGGCGACGACGCTGCAAGCTCATACTCGGCCCGCCGAGGCTGCGCGCCCATCCAAGAGCCCCTCCTCGCATCCTGAAAAACGACCGGTTGGCGGCCGGTCCCATCCGGGGTTTGGAATGGGTATTCTGCCGGCCCGCGAAAACCGGCACAACAGCGACCAGGCGTCAGCCCAAGGCGATAACCCCGAGTCGATTCTGGTACTCACACCCAATCTGAATGCCTGGGGCGGCACCGGTCATGCGAATCCGTGGACGGGGGGCGGTCCTGAGCCCCAGACCGTCCAGCACGTGCAAGCCGGACCCAGGCCGCTGGACCATTCCGTTTCTGCCGACCAGGCGTTCAAGACGAATACCCGTCTGGCGCGTCCTGGAACCACTCGGCCGTGGTTGACGGCCCGTTATCCTCACGCTCCGCCCGTCTTCTGCTGACGCCATCCTGAACGGGCAGGCCGGGCTTGCCCGGACCTGGTTGACGCGAACCCTCAAACCACCCGATATATCGTTTCAGTCCTTATTTGCGCCATCGTAAAGGAACTCTCATGGGCGAGAAAAACCTGTGGTCCAAGGTGGGGCTCATCGTCCTGCTGGTCGGTTTGTCGATCTCGCAGATGTTTCCCCTCAAGAAGCGGTTGAAACCCGGCATCGACCTGGGCGGCGGGTACAGCGCCCTGTTCGAGATCGACGACTCGAACGATGACAGCCCGGACCTGGCCGAAAAGGTCATGAACATCCTCAAGCAGCGCATCGACCCGGGCAGCACGCGCAACCTGGTGTGGCGCCCGATCGGGCGGAACCGGCTCGAAATCCAGATGCCGCTGGTCAAGGTGGACAGCGAGGCCCGGCAGGCCTACGAGCAGGCCCGTCAGGCCCTGGCCGACACCGCGATCACCGAGCCGCAGATCCGGGCGGCGCTGATGCTGGAGCCGGCCCGGCGCGACGAGCGCTTCCGGCTCATGTCCGAAGGCGTGGCCTCGCGCAAGGCGCTGTTCGCTCGGTTGTCGGAGCTGGACGATCAATACCGCCGGGTGGTTCAGGCCGCCGACACGCAGCCGGCCTCGACGCAACCGGCGGGCACGACCCAGCCGGCGGACACCCAGCCCGCCCTGGCCGCCACC
>JABRVU010000612.1:0-4585 GCA_039961895.1 Phycisphaerae bacterium
GCCCCGGCGTCCGCACGGATCGAAGCGCGTTCCGGCGTCGGCCAGTCCGCGGGCGCCATGTCAAGCGTCGCAGGGGCTGGAGCGCCCGCCGCCGACGTCGAGGATGACGACCTGACGACCGCACCGCTGACGCCCGAGCCGCCGATGGTGGTGAAGTTCGCCACTCCGCCCAAGCTGGCCGCCAACAACGGCCCCATCGTCCCGCCGCGAGCCTATCCCACCGAGCTGACGGAATGGGAGTTTCCGAGCCTGGCCCTGCTTCAGGACCCCGAGTACACCTTCAGCGCCCAGCAGGAGGAGATCGTCCGCGAGAAGGCCCGCATCCTGGAGCAGACGCTCAATGAGTTCCGCATCGAGGCCAAGGTGGTGGAGATCGACACCGGCCCGGTCATCACCATGTTCGAGCTTCAGGTGGCCCCCGGCGTGAAGGTCAGCGCCATATCGTCCCTGGCCAACGACATCGCCCGGGCCCTGCGGGCCCCCGGCATCCGCGTGGTCTCGCCCATCCCCGGCAAGACCACGGTGGGCATCGAGGTGCCCAACATCGAGAAGGAAAAGGTGCGGATGAAGGAGCTGATGACCCTGGCCGGCCCGAGCCTTTCCAAACAGATCCTGCCGCTTTTCCTGGGCAAGGACGCCAGCGGCAACGCCCTGGTCGCGGACCTGACGGCCATGCCCCACCTGCTCATCGCCGGGACCACCGGCTCGGGCAAGAGCGTCTGCATCAACTCGATCATCATGTCCATCCTGATGACCCAGCGGCCGGACATGGTCAAGCTCATCCTGGTCGATCCCAAGATGGTGGAGATGAGCCTGTACAAGGACGTGCCGCACCTGATGTGCCCGATCGTGACCGAGATGGAGCGGGCGGAGAAGATCCTGGAGTGGGCCACCGAGAAGATGGACGAACGCTACGCCCTGCTGGCCGAGGCAGGCGTGCGCAACATCGCCGGGTACAACCGGCTGACCCGCGAGGAGCGCGAGGCCCGCTTCCAGCCCTCCAACGACGAGGAGCGGGCCCAGATTCCGGTGCACCTGCCCTACATCGTCATCATGATCGACGAACTGGCCGACATGATGATGCTCTCGGCCAAGGAGGTCGAGCTGCACCTGTCGCGGCTGGCCCAGAAGAGCCGGGCGGTGGGCATCCACATCATCGTGGCCACCCAGCGGCCGGAGGCCCGCATCGTCACCGGACTCATCAAGAGCAACCTGCCCTGCCGCATCGCCTTCCGCGTCGCCTCGCGGATGGACTCGCGCATCGTGCTGGACCAGAACGGGGCCGAAGTGCTGATGGGCCAGGGAGACATGCTCTATCTGCCCCCGGGCTCGTCCAAGCTGATCCGGGCCCAGGGGACTTTCCTGGAGGACGGCGAACTCAAGAACGTGATCAACTTCCTGACCGAGAAGGCCCGGCCGGAGTTCCACCCCGAGCTGATGCAGCTGAGGGCCCAGGCGGTCAGCGCCGACGGCCCGCGCGACGAGCTGTTCAACGAGGCCGTCGAGATCACCCTCCAGACCAGGCGCGGCAGCGTGAGCCTGCTCCAGCGGCGGCTGGCGGTGGGCTACTCGCGGGCCAGCCGGCTCATCGAGGAGATGGCCGCCGCCGGCATCGTCGGCGAGTACAAGGGCAGCCAGGCCCGCGAGGTCCTCATCACCCCCGATGAGTGGCAGGCCATGAAGGACCAGGAGGCCAGCCGCATCCGCGAAGCCGCCCTATCGCCCGACGGCGCCGTGCCCGATGACCTGTTCGATGATGATATCTGAATCGGCCCTCGGGTGTGCCGCGAGGCAAGCGTCTGGACCCAGCGTTGCCTAGGGCAACGCCGGGTTCTACCCGGCCGGGCGGTCAGGCGCGACGCATCACCAACGTGGCGATTTCATGCGGGCGCAGCTTGAGGCGGGCCTGCCCGTCGCGGGTCAGGTCGAGGGGCCGCGCCGGGCGCTCGAGCAGATCGCAGCTTTCGAGTCGATCGGCCCGGCGGACTTCCGGGAACGTGAGCCGGGCCTCGGCGGGGTCCAGCGTCGCGTTCCACAGCCGCAGGCAATAGCCGGCCTCGAACGCGGCCGGCTTGAGCGACACCAGTTGGACGGCCGGCGGCTCCACCCGGAGCAGCGACCGCGCCGGCGCCGCCGGCGGGGTGCTCGTCACCGCCGCCAGAAGCGGACGGAAGTGCTCGAGCCCATACCGCGACAACCCGCCGTCCCAGCCGTCGTTGCCGGTCGGTTGCAGCACGAAGTCGAAGGATGATTCGATCGACGCCGCGGGTGCTTCGTTCGCTCCGGCCGCGGGCGAACCGTCGATCGCCCATGGCGGATGCTGAAACAGCGTCGCATAGACCGTCCCGTCGGCGAAGACGCCGTTTCCGCTGAAATGAAACGCCCCGGGCGCTCCGAACGCGATCACCGGCGTGTCCAGAGGAAAGAGGTTCATGCCCGCGTGGTCGCCCTCGATGCGCGCGCCGTGATGAGCGGCCATGCACCCGGCATTGGAGCCGGGGGCCAGGTCGTCGGCCGGCGTGACCAGGTGGCTGATGCGATCGACCAGCACGTAGGGCTTCTCGACCGCGATGGGAAAGACCGCGTAACCGGCCTCCGCGACGCCGGCGGGCCGCCGGCGGGGAATTCCGAGACGGACGTGCAGCTCGTGTCGGCCGCGATAGAGCGTAAAGACGAGCCGATACCCCCCGGCGCCGCTCCCGTGCCGCGGGCTCGGCGGCAGGTCGGCCTCGAGCACGATCCGCGCGTACGTCGGCGTGATCCGCGGCCGGATGCGGGCCTCGCCGCCGAGCCTCGGGCCCCACCCCGGCCCATCGGAGCCGGAAGTCCACCCCGACACCGACGGCAGAATCGCGCGCGCCGTCCCCTTGACGCACACCTGTCGCAGGAACCGTCGGATCCGCTCACCGCCCGGCCTCTCGTAAAGGAAGGCGCCGGTGGGGTACTCGGCTTCGCCCGAGCACCATTGGGCCGAGTATCGGCGATCGTGCCAGCGGGCCAGCCCGCCCTTGGCGTGGAATTGCAGCGAATTCTCGCTGGTATGCAGGGAACAGGTCCCCTGCTGCCACTCGGCCTGCTGGCCGGGGCGGAAGCGTTGGCCGACCCGGCGCAGCTCAAGACACAGGTACCCGCAGGCCGGCACGGGCGGCGCGACGAACTCGAGGCCCCGTCCGTCGCGCTCATACGACACCGATTCGCCGGTGGTCGGGTCGATCAGCTCGAACTCGCCGGCGGGCAGCCGAGGGTCGTTCAACCTGACCACACCGCCGCGCGGCCAGCTCAAGGTGTTGAACAGCAGGATCGCCCGGTCTGTATTCTTCGTGCGCGTTCCCGTGGCCGTGAGGCGCCTTCGGCCCGCCGGGGGGCCTTCGAGCGGCCAGCCGTTCAGGAAGACCCGCGTCGCCGCCGACTCGGCCCGATGGACGAGCGCCCAGGCCTGCGGGCCGGACCGGTCGTCATGCCGTGAATGCCGGTGGCGATGCCGGGCCGGGCGAGCCAAGCCGCGCTCCACCCGCTGGGGCACGGCAGGGGGCGGAGCATGGCCATGCTGCCAGTCGGCCAGAGTCGCCAGCGTCTCGGCGGAAACAAGACGATCTTCGATCCGCCGGGCGGTGTCGAGGCCGTTGCCGGCCTGCAAGCCGATCGACGCCTCGATCCGCTCCTTGTCCAGCACCGGCAGGGCCCGCCCGTGCCGGCGGATGATGGCGGCGGCAAAGTCGTCGAACCGCCCGAAGCGAAACCGCGGCCAGTCGAAATGCCGATCCAGCCAATCGATATGTCTGAGCGCCCATTCCAAAGCCCGTGTGGGACCGGCATCCCGCCGGTCGGGCTTCGAGGTGCCGGGGCGGTCGTTTGATGGCCGGCTGATCGGCGCGATCAGAATCGCGGGCCAGTCGCGCCAGGGCCAATCGGCCCGCGGCAGCAGGGAGGTGCCGGCCGGATCATAGCGGTGAACCAGCAGGCGCCGGCCGTCCGGGAATTGCCACCAGGACAGGTCGGGCTCATCGTGTCTTCGGGCGGCCGGGTCCGTGGCCAGGTGCAATGACTTTCCCCCGGCGGTCGCCAAAGCCATGCCCAACGACCTCGGGGGGGCCGGCGCGCCGTTCACATCAGCGGCCGTCGGGAGCAGACAACCGAAGCGGTCGGCCAGCCGTCGGGCCACGTGCATCGATTGGCTCAACTCCTCGAAACCCCCAGGCTCTCTGCTTGCGTCGGGGGGCAGGAGCCCCCAGGCCACGCGGCCTTGCCGAATGTGATGCTCGAGCCGCGGAGCCGGGTTCGACGCACCGGGCCGCGCGTCGAGCCAATCCTCCAGCCAATGCGGCGGGAAGGTCCAGACCGGCTGTCGGCTCGCGGAGCGGTCCGCGTTGAGATCCAGGCCGGCCATCCATGCACCCACCCCAAGCGCTGCCGCGGACCCGTCGCCGGCCGCGGGCGATGGACCCGCCGCCTTGATGATCACGTGGACGTGCCGGGGTTCGGCCGGGCTGAGCACCAGCTCGGCGCGATGCGTCCTTCCCGTGGCCGGCTTGCACTCGGCTCGACAACGCACCGGTCGGGCCGGCCGCGGCAGGAGCCACAGATA
>JABRVU010000613.1:0-11069 GCA_039961895.1 Phycisphaerae bacterium
CCTCGCGGGTCTCGATCTGGGCGAACAGGTAGGTGTAGGCGTTGGCCTCGGCGAACGACGCGGGGCAGCCGTTGAGCCCGTAACCCAGCCCCCGGCTGCGCACGTTGAAGCCCCGCGAGCCCAGCGGGGCGAACTTGCCGTATTCCACCAGCCGGGCGGCCTCCTCGGGAGTGTTGATCATCGGCACCACCACGATCCGGGCCCCGATCTCCAGGGCCCGCAGGATGTGATGGCGCTGCCCGTCGGGCACCCGCAGGGCGGGCACGGCCCCGCCCAGCTCGGCGGCCATGGAGAGCATCTCGGCCTGGCTGAAGTCCACCGGGCCGTGCTCCATCTCGATCCACACGGACTCGAAACCCAGCCGACCGGCCAGCTCCGCCAGCCGCGTCGAGCCGCTGCCGATGGCCACGCCGCGCAGCACCCGCCCTCCGCCGCCGTTCTGAAAGATGTCGCAACGCGCCTGTTCCATGATCGTGTGTCGGTGCCTCGTTCAGGCGTCGCCCCGGCTCCCCGCTTCAGATGGTCTGCTCCGTCGGACGGAACATAACCTCGTTGATGTTGAAATGCCAGGGCTGGCGAACGATGAAGGCGATCAGCTCGGCGACCTCGCCGGGCTGGATCGGCGTCGAGATGTTCGCGTATTGACGCGGGTGGACCTCGAAGGTCTCGAACAGCTCGGTGTCCACCACGCCGGGCTGGAGGGCGCACACCCGCACGCGCGTGCCGACCAGCTCCTCGCGGAGTCCCTCGTTCATGGCCGTCACCGCCCATTTGGTGCCCGCGTAGATCCAGGCGGTGGCCCTCGTCTTCCGCCCGCCGAGCACCGACGAGACGTTGATGATCAGCCCGCTGTTCTGTTGCTTGAGGATGGGCACCGTTTCCTTGAGCACCCAGGCCGCGCCCAGGAAGTTCACGCGGATCATCTGCTCGATGTCCTGGTGGCTGAGCTTCTCGATGGGGGCCACGCGCATGAGCCCGGCGTTGTTGAAGACCACGTCGAGGCGCCCGAAGGCCTCGAGCGTCTGGTGGACCAGGTTCTGGACGTCGGCCAGGACGGCCACGTCGGTGACGCAGACCCGGGCCTGCCCGCCGGCCCGGCGGACCTGCTCGGCGACCTGTTCGAGGCGCTCCCGGCGCCGGGCGGCCAGCATGACCCTGGCTCCGTCGCGGGCCAGACGCACCGCCGTGGCCGCTCCCATGCCGCTGCTGGCGCCGGTGATGAGAACGACGTTTGAACTCTCAGGCATAATGGGTGACGACTCCGGTAGTTACCGCTCCCATGAAGGACGCATTCTATCCCTGGACGGCCGACCTGTCACGGCGGCTGAAGCGCGCAACGTCTTCCGCCGACGCCATCCCGGCGCGCGAAACAGACGGCGCCGCCGTCCGCCGTTGGGGACAGCGGCGCCGCATGGGCATGCGTCGATGTGCCCTCTGCCCTGTCACGCTCGAGGACCTCGGCGGCGACGCAGGAGCACCGCCCCGGCGGCGGTCAGCAACACCAGGCTGGCCGGCTCGGGGATGTAGACCGCGTCGTGGAAGGTCATGTTGGTGCCCGGCGTGGCGATCACCGTGAACGGGCTGGTTTCGCCCAAGTCCTTGACCATCACCAGCGAGCCGCCGTTGCCCGGCACCGCCACCAGGATCACGTCGCCGTTCCCGTCGCGGAAGCCGGTCAGACCGCGCAGGGGAATCGAGGGCAGATCGGTCTGAAGCGAATACTGCTTGGTCCAGGTCGATCCGGAGCGCGTCCACTTCTGGATGCCGCCGATGGCCGCGTTGTTGTCGTCGGTGATGTACAAGGTGCTGCTGTCGATGAACAAAAAGTCATAGGGGCTGGGGTTGGGGGTGCTGACGTTGGAGAACAGATTGGTGACCGCCGAGTCGCCGTCAATGGGCAGCTTGGGAACCGGGTTGGTGGGCCGGTTGACCAGGCCGATGGACCGCCCGCCGTTGCTCCGCGAGAAACCCACCTGGGCTTCGCCGACCGAGTCCCAGAAGACGTTGACCACCCGCGAGCCGTGGTTGGCGCTGGTGGTGATGCGCGTCGAGGTCGAGGCGCCCAGCGTCGAATAGCGAAGCTGGTTGCTGTTGCCGGTGCCGTTCGACCAGAACGCCGTGCCGTCATAGGAGGCGGCGCTGCGCATCTCGTTGGCGCTGATGTCGGTGATCCGCGTGCTGGTGTCGATGTTGCCGTTCAGGTCGATGCGGGCGATGGTCCGCGGCACGAACTGGCTGTCGTTGGCGGCGACGGTCGGCGTGTTGACCGGCGCATAATAGCCGGGCAGGATCAGGAACGAGCCGTTCAGCGACTTGGAGATGAACCCCCCGCTGTGGTTGCCGCCCAGCAGGGTGAACTGGGCGGTGGTGAGGGAATAATCGCCCAACGGGACGGACTGCACCAGGGTGCCGTCGAGCTGATACTCATCCAGGTACGCCGGGGCGGCGTTGTTGTTCTCGGATGCGATCGTGTCGTTGCCCGACCGGACCACGACCACGTTCCCCGAGGCGAAAGGGGCGGCGGCCGCAGCTGCCGTCCCGATCAGAACGGCGGACGATGCAGCAAACAGGCCAATCATTCCCGTCTTCATCTCTCTACCCTCCCTCGTCGGCATGAAGCCGATCATGGACCACCCGCGAACAGGCCCCCAGTCGCGGAATCGCTCGGTTCACTCAGCGCGGGCACCCTGGTGATACCTTCCCACCCCAAGGCAAGAATCCCAAGCGGTGGGATATCAAGGCCCGCCTGGAATTACAGTTTTTTTCCGCAAACTATATGTAGTTTACCAGACCGATGGCCTATGTCAACCAGAAAACGAGGAAAGTCCGTGCCTGGTTGCGTCTTCAGGACGCTGTCAGCATCGATGCGCCTGGGATGAGTTCGGGTGACGTTCGGATGGCGGGATCGGATTATCAATCACGGCCGGGGAGATCCATCGGAAGGGATCCAGGTGATCCATCGGCTGTCGTCGCCGCGGTTGGCACGGAAGTAGAACGGCACCAGCCGAACCTCCCGGGGTACGATGGGCGGGTCCGATGGCATCTCAACCGCGGGGGCCTTCAAAGCGTAGAGCCCCCATTCCGGATGGAACTCTTCGGTCAATGAGCCGAGAGGGTTTTTGTCATCCAAGACCAGGCGGACCTTTTCAAGGTCCAGACCGGCCGCATCCTCCCGCTCGAGGCAATAGATCAGCGGCCCGCGGCGGAGAGCGACCTGGCCGCGGTCCGCCGGAACCTGCGGCGACCCGTGGATGACCGCCGGCTTCATGGGCAGATCGATCCGGACCTCGTCGCCCGATCGCCATTCGCGTTCGATGGTGTGATAGGTGCCGCCGTTCACCGGGCGAGCGGCATGGCCGTTGACGCTCACGGCGGGGCTCGCGCACCAGCCGGGCATGCGCAGATAGAGCGCGAATTTCGCCGGCTTGTCGGGCTTGAACAGGATTCCGACCCCCCCCTCGTGCGGATACTTCGTCTGCATCTCGACCTGAATGCCCGTCCCGTCAGGCAGCACGTGCCGGACCCGGGCGTCGGTGTACAGATTGACGGCCAGCCCGTCCTTGCGAACGCTCATCACGAATTCAGGAAGCTGGGCGAAGAACCGCCATGCGTTGGGCATGCAGCAGGTCGTGGAGTGAATCCGCGGCAGGCGCGTCCGCGCCACCGGGCTGCCGCCGTGGTCGCTCCGGCCGGTCAGGTCGCCCACCCGCCGCAGCGGGTTGTAGTAGAAAATGGCCAGATGATCGCTCGAAACCGCGCCCAGGTAGTGGTTGTAGAGGATCGTCTCGATCACGTCGAACGCGCGGCTGTCGCCGGTGACCGCGTGCATCCGCCAGCCGAACATCATCAACGACACCGACGCGCAGGTCTCGGCAATGTCGCGGTTGGGCTTGGTGGCCACGGTGTGGGGCAGGTCATACGGGTCTTCGGGAACCACTTCGTTGTAGCCGATGCCGCCCGTGACGTACATCCGCGTGGTCACGAGTTCGTCCCACAGCGAGGGCAAAAACTCGAAGACGCCCGCGTCGCCGGTTTCCATGTACAGCTCGGCCGCGCCGCTCAACTGGTAACAGAGCCGGACGGCGTGGCGCCTGCTCGCCCCGGCACGGACCTCCGAGAGCTTGTGGCTCCAGACCGCCTGGCGGGTGAGGGCGGCCGAGAAATCGAGGAACCGCTTCAGCCCGGTGGCCCGGTACAGGCGGACCAGGGCGATTTCGATTTCCGGATGCTCCTGGCCGATCTGCTTGAAGTAAGGGTGGCCGCTCTCCCACGCGCGCAGGTAATAATCCGCCAGCCGGACCGCGGCGTCGAGCATCTTCCGCCCGCCGGTGGCCTGGAAATGAGCGACCGCGGCCTCGAGGAAGTGCCCGGCCACGTAAAGGTCGTGCCGCACGTTCTCGTCGAACGGTCGAGCGGGGCTCAGTCGCGTCCCCAGATAGCCGTCCGCTTCCTGCAAGCCTACGAGCAGGTCCGCATATCGTTCGACCTGCGCGGCCAGATCGGTCAGCGAGGTGTCGTAGGCGATCGCGTAACAGGCCCCCTCGAACCACTTGTAGAAGTCCGAATCGGTGGCCAGGCGGGCACATTCCCTGGCGGGCGTTTGACCGCGGGCCCGGGCCTCAAAAGCCTGGGGAAGGACGGTTTTCAACCCGGCCGGAATGCTCTGGCGGTTGTTGGCATCAACGTGGGCACCCAGAAACCCGCCCAGCCTGATCGCGCCCAGCGGAACGGCGCGGGCGACCGTGTGCGCGTCCGGCCAGTTGCCGATCAGCGGCATGCGTTGGCCGGCGTCGGTCGGCTTCGACGACGCTTTGGCCGCGGGGCCGTCGCCGACACCCTCGCTTCCACGCTTCGGCGAGAGAGGCAGGTCGTATAACGCGACCAGGACGACATCGTCGGGTCCGCCGATCTCACCAGGCTCAAGCGACATCCTGCGCCCGGCGAAGCGGCGGTCGAGGATCGAGCCGTCCGGGCCGGTCACCAGGAACTCGACGGGATGGACGAAGACGATGGGCACGTTGTTCTCGCGCGAGCGGTTCTGGAGGTGAAAGTCGTTCTTTTCGGGCCCCCACATGCCGCCCGACGGACAGATGAGCAGGTCGGCGTGCGCGGCGATCTTGCGCACCAGTTCGGGGCGGCGGCGATCGGCGCAGATGATGAGCCCGACGCGCCCGTAGGGCGTCTGGAACACCGGGCTCTCGGCGCCCGGCGTGTTGCGGGCCAGCTCATGCTCGAGGTGTTGCTTGTGATATCTGCCGATGAGACCGCCGTCGGGGCCGATCAGGACGGCCGTGTTGTAGGTTGAACCTTCCAGGCGCTCGACGAAGCCGGCCACCAGGTGGATGTTCAATTCATCGGCCAGCCCGCGCAGCCTGCGGATGTACGGCCCGTCGGGCAGCGTTTCCGACAGGGCCTGCCATTGCTCTATCGGCATGGACTTGTCGCGTATGGCGTAGCCGTCCAGGAAGCATTCGGTGGTTACGACGATCTGGGCGCCCTGGGCGGCGGCCCGGCGGATCAGCGGCTCGACCCGCCGGTAGTTGCTCTCCTTGTCAGCGGTGATCCACTTCAGGACGATGCCGGCCACGCGGACCTTGCCGGGCGGGACGGACGAGTCGGCCGCGGCTTCCCCCGGCCCGCGCGGCTGCACGCAGCGCCCAACGAGCCCGAGCCCCAAACCCGCGGCCATACACACGTCCAAGGGTCGCATGCGACACCCGCCGTTCAGAGGATTACGTGCACCAGATCGCGAAAAGCAGGGCGTTCTTGAGCGTGATGCGCAATTGTACCGGCCGGCCGTCGGGAGGGAAGCCGCCGTCGCGCCATGCGACGGGGATGTCCAGGTTGTCCACCCGGATTTCTTCCGACCTGGCGAGCGTCTTGCCGGCATCGTCCAGCACTTCGACGATGATCTCGCCGAAGTTGGCCTGGGCGTTGAGCCGCAGGGTCCTGCCGGTCAGCAGCAGCGGCCTGGTGACGATCTGCCCGCCGTCGAATGAAGCCTGTAACGCGACGAAGCGGTCCTTTCTGATGGTGGCGAAGCCGATGCCGCTTCGCGTCGGGCCGGTGTCGGGGCCCTTGTAGGGCGTGTGGCGGTACATCCGCCCGCCGTAGTAGAACCGCAGTCGGTCGCCGTCCGGGTGAGGGTCGTTGTTGGCCAGCGAGAGATTGAAGCGGTCCCAGCTCCCCACGCCGCCCAGAGGGATGAACGGGCTGCGGTCGCCGACCCGCGTGAAGTGGACGCTGTCGCGGCTGACGGCGAGCTGCACGTCGAGCGTGCTCTCGTCGGGCAGGGCCATGTACACCTGCACCAGCCCGATGTAGACGCTCTCATAGGGGAACACCTTCATCGAGTAGATTTCCGTGCCGGGCTTGTCGCCCAGGTCGGCGGTGAGGACGACCGGGGCGCTGGCCGGGCGGGTGAAATCCCAGGTGAGGAAGTCGGGGGACTCGACCCGGGCGACGGCCCGGCCGGAGTGCCAGTCCTTGTACCAATCGTATTTCGACCAGGCCGCCTCGACCTCCGGGAGGGTCTTGCGCGTCCGGCCGTAAAGCACGTACCGGTCGCGGGCCGGGTCGAACATCCAATGGGTCGCCCCGTCGCAGATGGCTTCGGTGGCCCAGTTGTCGATCAGCTTCCAGTGGATGCCGTCGGGGCTGCCGGCCACGCCCAGCCCGCGCCGCTGGCCGGGGTGAAACGGGTCGCCGCCGGGACCCTTGTAGCCCGTCTCGATGTTGAGGAACCCCATCTTGTAACGGCGGGAGGGGTCGGGGTCTTTGACGTCCTTGTGCACGCCGAAGAGCTCGTAGAAATAGGGGTAGCCTTCGGCGCCGTTGAACTTGCCCGTTTTACGGAGCAGGACGTTGGTTTTCCGCCCGTCCACCAGCACCACGTCCAGCGGGGGTTTGCTCCAGGTGATCCCGTCGTCGCTCTCGGCGTAGGCGATGCCCCCGCCGCATTTGTACCAGGCTTTGTACCTGCCCTGGTCGCGGATCACCGAGCCGTACAGGGTGACCAGCTTCTCTTCCCAGGCTTCCTCGGCCCAGATCACGGGGTTGGCGGGGTGCTTCTCGGCCGGCTGAATCCGGCGCTGCACGTTGTTCATCGACGCGATGAGATAATCGTCGAGGAAGAGCTGCTTTCGGTGGTCCACGGCAATGGGCGCGGCGGTCGAGGCCGCGGAGAAGCCCAGCAAGACCAGCACGCAGATGCGCGTCATGTCGGTCCCCTCTTGTCGATGGCGGTTCATGTCTTGGTGCTGCCCCCGCGCGGCCTGACGCCGCGTCGGCCTCAGGCCGTGGCGACCGAGTACTTGCCGCGGAATGAGCCGGTCAGGATTTCATTGGCCTGCGGGTCGTCGGTCAGCTCGGTCTGGGGGTTGACGATCAGCTTGCGGCCAAGCCGGTACTTCATGCCCTCGAGCTTGAGCCCGTTGTCGGTCAGGTGTTCCTCCATCCGGGCCAGCGTGTCGTAGGCCTCCTTATTGTCGCCGAAAGCCTTGGTCCGCGGGTTGAACGGCACCAGTTCGCCCAGCCGGTACGAAGCGTTGGCCAGGTGGCACAGGGCGCTGGAATAGTGCCCCTCGAGGATGGGGGCGTTGAGGTCCGCCTGTTTGCGGCTGCGCATGGCCGCGATGAAGTTCCTGAAATGGCCGTCGCCCGGGCCGACCTTGCCCTTGACCGGCAGGCCCTGGCCCTTTTCCTCGCCCTTGGGATAGAACGCGCCCCCGCGGATCGTGCCGGTGTCCAGGTGCCAGACGTTCCCCACGCCCTTGCTGATCTGGTACGGCTTGCTCGGCAGACCCCGCACCTCGAAGATCAACTGCGTGTCGCCGTAATCAAAGATGGCGATCTGCGTGTTGGCGGTCTGGCCCTGGTCCTCATACCCGAAGCGCCCGCCCAGGCTGATGACGCTCCTGGGGAGCCTGGCCCCGGGGATGCCCCAGCGGGCCATGTCCATCTCGTGCACCCCCTGGTTGCCGATGTCGCCGTTGCCGGTGTCCCAGAACCAGTGCCAGTTGTAATGCACCAGGTTCTCATGGAACGGCTGCTGGGGCGCCGGCCCCAGCCACAGATCGAAATCCAGCTCTTTGGGCGGCGTGGTCGGCTTCTTGAAGCCGATGCTGGGGCGTTGTTTGTAGCACAGCCCGCGGGCGACCAGCAGCTTGCCGAGCTGACCGGAGGCGATCGAGGCGGCCACGTGTTCCCAGCCGCCCTTGCTGCGCGACTGGGTACCGTGCTGAACGATGCGGTTGTATCTGGCGGCCATTTCGACGGCCAGGCGGCCCTCATGGATGTTGTGGCTCATCGGCTTCTCGACGTACACGTCCTTGCCCGCCTGACAGGCCCAGATGGTCATCAGGGCGTGCCAGTGGTTGGGCGTGGCGATCGAGATCGCGTCCACGTTCTTGTCATCGAGCACGCGGCGGATGTCCTGGACGGTCCGCGGCGGCCGGCCGGTCTTCTTCTCGATCCTCCTGGCCTGCCCGCCGAACAGACGGGAGTCGGGATCGACCAGGTAGGCGATCTCGACGTCGTTCATGCCGAGGTATTCGTCGATGTGGCTGACCCCCCGGCCGTTGATCCCCGCGACCGCGATGCGGATGCGCTCATGGGCCCCCGCCACCTGCCCGAACGACCTCGATCTACCGACGGCCAGCGCACCCCCGGCGGCGGCCAACGACGTTTTCAGCACCTCACGGCGAGTCAGACGGGACATGACCATTCCTCCAGAATCCAATTGGGAATCGCGACAAACCTTGGCGTTCCGTTGAGCAGGGAGGTTCCAAAACCATCCAGCCTTTGGAATGCACCCTGAAACTCCACAATCCCACCGGCCGGACGCCGGTGACACACGGTTTTGGGAACGTGACTCCTGTTGCATGCTCCCCGGGGCGGCGTTCCGCCGAATCGGCGGGCGGTCAGCGGGCCACGCTGCCCTTGACCTCGCCGGCCCAGGTGTCTTTGCCGTCGGTCAGCCAGGACAGGCTGAAGCGGGCCAGGGTGATCTTTTCATACTGGTCCTTCTCACCGTTCTCGTAGAGGCACAGGATCGTCCCGTCGGGCGCGGCGGCCAGCTCCGAGTAAACCGACTTGCCCGGATTGAGCACCTTCGAGACCGGCCAGGTCTTGCCGTCGTCGTAACTGAGCCGGACGGTCATGTTCTTGCGCTCCGTGCTGGCCGGGTTGGAGAACAGCACCCGGCTCCTGCCGCCGGTCCTGCTGTCGGTGAGGCGCAGCAGACTGGCCTGGCACTTCGGCTCGATCAGGGTCTCATCCAGCGTCACTTCGGAGAAGGTCAGCCCGCCGTCCCTGCTCCAGGCGACGGCCCGGCGGTTCTTGTCGTGATAGCTGCGCATGTTCAGATAGACCTGCCCGTCCTCGGTCTCGATGGCCTGGCACTCGTTGGTCCGTTCGCCCAGCGTGCCGCCGAGCTTCCAGCTCTTGCCGTGGTCGTCGCTGTAGATCACGTGGGAGAAGTACAGGTGCGGCTGCTGCTTGGTGGCGTTGTCGAGCTTGTGGTCGCAGGGGATCAGCAGCCGGCCGGAGCGAAGCTGGATCCCGTGGCCCGGTCCGGTCGCGTACCACGACCAGCGCGGCCGGCTCACCTCCCGGGTGATGTTCACCGGCTCCGCCCAGGTGACGCCGTCGTCGGTGCTGTGCGTCACGAAGACCTCCTTGTTGTTCCGACAGAACGGCAGCCAGATGGTGCCCGTGTCGCGGTCCACCACCGGGCAGGGATTGCCGGCGGTGTTGTCGCCGTCGTCCACGATGATCCGCATCTTGTCCCAGGTCTTCCCGCCGTCCAGGCTCCGCTTGATGACCAGGTCGATGTTGCCGGAATCCGCCAGGCTCTTCTTGCGGCCCTCGCAGATGGCCAGCACGGTGCCCTTGTTGGTCACCACCAGAGCGGGGATCCGGAACCCCCGGTAGCCCTCCTGGCCTTGGGCAAAGAGATCCAGGCGGGAGACCGCGGAATCCGCCGCGGACGGCGCGGCGGCGGTCGGCTCGGCTCCGGCGGCGACCCCGACGTTCAATGCGACAGCCAACCCCCAGCAGCCCAGGGTCATCATGAGCGCGCCGCGCCCGGTAAACCGACTGAAACCACCTGAGATACGGTTCATCTGAAAGCCCCCAGCAAAGGCCTCTCTACACTGAACGTCCGCTTACACCTGAATAAGCACTGTACCTCCATGGTGAGCGTTGTCAAGACGATTATAGATTATTTTGGTATTCTATCATTAATCTGGCCTTGCATCGGGCCAGGTGTCGGTATCTCGAATCTTCCATCGGGAGCGACATGGGGAGCTGACCCCGAGTGTCCTCCGGGTGGCATGGGGGGTTGAAACGATCGTGCGGGATCTTCCCGCTCCCCCGCGGCCGGTGCTTGGCGTTGCATCAGCGAACGTGAACATGGCCACGCAAGCCTGAGGCCATGCCACCCCGCAGAGGCTTGTGGCCTGGCCGTGGCCAGCTCACACGTCTGAATCGAGACTCGGACGACGCAATGCAGGCTGGTGGGTCGGAAGTTCTTGCCGCGCCGCGCGACAGAAGAAGCGGGGGTTGGATGAGAGCGGGTTTCTCGCCGTCGGGCGGCGGGGTCGGGCTGCAAATCGGCGCAACAAGCCGCAGCGGTCAAGAGCCGTCGTGGCGAACGTCGCGCGACAAGGCCCGCGGTAGCGGGTCGGATGAAGTCCACGAACGCGACCGGGGAGTGTGCACCCTGAACTCTCTGAAAACGGAACGGCAGGACGTCGGTTCCTCACGGCTCTTAGCGCGCTAAGCCCGGTTCGGACCATCGCCTGAGACTCCAGCGGTCCGGGCGTGCCATCTTGCCGGTGCACTGCCCATCCGATAGAATTTCTCACCTCCGGGGTGATAGGGTGGTTGAGCCCTCAGGGGTGCCGCCCGCCGGAGAGCGCAGAGGGAAGTCGCTTCCACGCATCCAAGGCAGGATTCCAATGGACCACAACGACAGCTCCAGGCGGCTGATGACCGGCAGGCGAATGGCGGCGGCATGGACGGTGCTGGTGGCGCTGGCCGTCGCCCGCCCGGCCGACGGAATGCCC
>JABRVU010000614.1:0-1729 GCA_039961895.1 Phycisphaerae bacterium
GGCGGTGATGGGGGTCTGGTACCTGGTGCTCCGGCGACTGCCGTTGCGCTCGCCGCGGGCGGTCGCGTTTGTCCCCCCGCCGGACAGGAAGAAAGAAGAAGCCGCCCAACCCGCGGCGAGCGCAACGGCAGTCGCCGGAGCACCAGGTACCAGACCCCCATCACCGCCAGCAGGCCGACGCTGATGGCCTGAGAGACGGTCAGCCCGAAGGTGTCCACCGGATTGTCCGTGCGCAGCGACTCCTCGATGAACCGCTCGACGGCGTAGAGACTCAAACCGAGCACGAATACCACGCCCTGCCGTTTCCGGCGGTAGAACACGGCGTTGGTCAGCCAGGCCAGCAGCAGCGGCCCGATGGCCGAGTAGAGCTGGGCAGGATGCAACGGCCCGCTGCGATAGCGCGGGTCGTCGGCCAGCTCGCTCAGCCGCGCCGGCGTCAGGCCGAAGTCCGCCAGGTGCTCATCGAACTCGCCCAGCCGGGCCAGGGCATAGCGCTGGCGTTCGAGCCGGGCGGCGTCGCCCTTGGCCTGGGATTGTTCCATGGCCTTGCGCCCCTGGGCCATCATGCCGGCGATCTCGCGGGCCATGCGCTCCGAGACCAGCGTGGTGATGCCCTCTCCCGAGACCTGGACCAGCGGGGCGGGGAGGGCGATCTGGCGGGCCTCCCAGGCGGCGCGGAACGGCTCGCTGGCGAAGGGAAAGCGCACCGCCCAGGGCAGACCGGCCGGGCAGGACGCCCCATAGCAGCAGCCGGCCAGAAAACAACCGATCCGCCCCACCCCCATCCCGAACAGCAGCGAGGGAATGGTGATGTCCGTCCACAAACGCACCGACATCCGCTTGTACAGCCCGTACAGCAGGCAGGGAACAAACGCCCCGATGAAGCCTCCGTAGAACTCGAAGCCGCCCGAACTCAGGTTGATGATCTGGGCCGGCTGGTGCTTGAACTGCGAATCCCAGTAATGGATCACGTAGAACGTCCGCGCTCCCACCACCATGAACAGCAGGGCGATGAAACCGAGGTTGAGGACCAGGTCGGGGTCCTGCTTGGCCTTGCGGGCCCGGCGGGTCATCCAGAAGAGCCCGCCGAGAAAACCGATCATCACCATGGCCCCGAAACTGGGCACCACCAGCTTCGTGAAGGGCACCGTGAACAGTTCTGGTCGCATGGGAGGAAGGGTATCACTGCCGCCGGCCGGCGTCCACTCTGACGCAGCGGCAGCGGACCGAGGGTGCGCCCGTCGTCGCGCTCGGTCGGCCCGCGCTCATTCGCCCAGGGCCTCGGCGAAAGCGGCCTCGGCGGCGGAGATGGTTTCGTCGATCTGCTCGTCGGTGTGGGCCAGCGAAACGAACAGGGCCTCGTATTGCGACGGCGGCAGGTACACCCCCCGGCCGAGCATGGCGTGGAAGAACCGGGCATAGCGGGCGGTGTCGGATTGCGAGGCCTGGGACCAGTTGGCCACCGGCCCCGGCTGGAAGAAGACCGTCAACATGCTCCCGACGCGGTTGAGGCACACGTCGGCCGGGGCCTTGGCGGCGGCCGTCGAAAGCCCCTCCGCCAGCTTAGCGGCCTTGGCCTCGAGCTGGGCGTAGACCCCCGGCTCGTGCAGCGCCTGCACGGTGGCCAGCCCGGCGGCCATGGCCAGCGGATTGCCCGACAGCGTGCCCGCCTGATAGACCGGTCCCTCCGGGCTGAGTCGGGCCATGATCTCGGCCCGTCCCCCGTAGG
>JABRVU010000615.1:0-3807 GCA_039961895.1 Phycisphaerae bacterium
GGATGGCCTTCTCGCGGTCGGGGGCGTAGACCGGCGCGCCGCTGCCGGTCTTGAGCCGGCCGATCTGCACGACGATCCGGGCTCGCTGGTTGAGCAGCGCGACCAGCTCCTCGTCGATGACGTCGATCTGTCTGCGCAGTTCGTCGAGGTCCACGCGACTCACCACAATCCTTCACTTCCCGCCGGCGCCGTCCGCCCCGCGACTGTCCTGGACACCGGGCCGCAAGCAACAGGAGCCGCGCTGCGTCGGGTCAAGACCGGCCCCGGCCCAGACGGTGTCCTCGAACCTTCACGATATCCCAAGGCCCCAATGTCTCACTTCCCGTGAAACACTACAATGGCACTCCGAAGCGCGCGGCTCGATGGCCGTTGAAGGGGTTCCGGCTCACGCTCTCCCGGCCGGAGGGCTCGTGCACCGGGCGATTCATCGGGCGGGTCCTGAGCCGGCCTTCCCACTCAAGTCGGACGCGCTTCTCCGCAATCTCAATGTATTCCCGGGAGATCTCCGCGCCGGCCGCCCTGCGGCCATGCCGGATAGCCGCCACCGCCGTGCTCCCGACGCCGAGGAACGGGTCCAGCACCAGACCGCCCGGCTCGGTCATCGAAAGGACCAGGCGCTCAACCAGTTCCACGGGGAATTGGCAGGGGTGGATGGTTTTCTCCACGTGGTTGTGCTTGACGTTGGGTATGTCCCAGACGTCTCCGGGGTTCTTCCCGTTGGGATTGCAGGAGTACGTGCCCGCTTTGGGGCCCTTGAAGTACTTCTTGCCCGGATATTTCTGGGGCACGCGGACCGGATCGAGGTTGAAGACGTAATGGTCGCTTTTCGTGAACCAGGCGATCACCTCGTATCGGCCGGAGAACCGCTTGCTGCAATGAAGGCCGTGCTCGAAACGCCAGACGATCCGGTTTCGCATGCGAAGGCCAAGGTCGGCAAAGACGGGATAGAGGATCGTATCCAACGGGACGATGCACCCCTTCTCGACGTAATTGCCCACCTGCCAGCACAGGCTCCCCGGCGGTTTCAAGACCCGGACGCACTCCCGGATGACCCCGGCCTGCTGCCCGACGTAAACGTCCAGGTCGAGTCGCTCTTCGTAGGGTTTGCCGAGATTATAGGGCGGGGAGGTCACGACCAGATCGACGGAGGCATCGGGGAGACATCCGAGCAGGTCGAGCGCTTCGCCGCAATGCAACGTGACGTGGTTCTCTGGACGGAATCGTCCGCTGAGCTTCAAGGGTGCCCGGTTGTGGGCGAAGAGCAGGGGTTGTACCGACATGACGGCCCTCATCCTGGTCACACGGCCGGTTCAAGTTAGGATTACGATAGGGAGCCCGGCCGCCTTGTCAAGTCCCGGCGCAGGAAAGCGCGCCCTGGCGCGCGGCGTTCATGACGCGGGGCAGGCGGCGCGCCGGTTCCTTTGTGACCGGTGAGTGGACGTCCGTGGCGGGGAACCGATGGGCGTTCACGCCTTGCGCTCACGCACTGCTTGCCACCAAGATCCCTGCCCCTGGTCGTGTCATCCACCCGGGTCGCCCACGCCCCGCGCCGCGGCTTGACGCTCTCCGGGCCGCTCCCTACACTTGTACCCAACCGGGGCAGGTAGCTCAGTTGGTAGAGCAACGGACTGAAAATCCGTGTGTCACCAGTTCAACTCTGGTCCTGCCCATTGCTCTATCAGAATCCCGGATCGGCGATAAACCCCGGCTTTTCCGGGGTTTTTTGCTGGTTTTGCGGAACCGGCCGGTCCCTCGTCGGCTCTGTGGCCGCCCATCCCGATCCATCGCTCGCGGACCGCCGCCCACGTGCGTTCTCCGCGGAGAAACCGGTCGGTCGGCGCCGGTTGCTCAAGACGGGCCGCTGGAATCCCGCGACTGATGACTGTCATCGGGAAACGGTTTACCATGCCCCCACCATGAACCGCGACGAGGTCTGCTCGGCCTTTCTCGAAACCGTCCCTTTTTCGCTGTATCCGTTCCAGGAGGAGGCCCTGCTGGCCTGGTTCGAGTCCGCCGCCGGGGTGATGGTCTGCGCTCCGACGGGGATGGGCAAGACGCTCATCGCCGAGGCGGCCGTCTTCGAGGCCCTGCACACCCGCAGGCGGCTGTACTACACCACGCCGCTGATCGCCCTGACCGACCAGAAATTCCGCGAGTTCCAGGCCCTGGCCGAGAAGTGGGGCTTCGCCCGCGACGACGTCGGGCTGATCACCGGCAACCGCCGGGTCAATCCCGAGGCCCTGGTCCGCGTGGTGGTGGCCGAGATCCTCTTGAACCACCTGCTCTCGCCCGATCCGGCCCTGTCCGACCTGGCCGACGTGGCCGGCGTGGTCATGGACGAGTTCCACAACTTCAACGACCCGGAGCGGGGCGTGGTCTGGGAGCTCACCCTGGTGCTGCTGCCCGCGCACGTCCGCGTCATGCTGCTGTCGGCCACGGTGGGCAACCCGCATGAGTTCGCCTCGTGGCTGCGGCAACAGCACGGTCGGGACCTGAAGGTCGTACTCTCCAACGAGCGCCGCGTGCCGCTCGAGTTCATCTGGGTTCCTGACAAGCTGCTCACCGAACAGCTCCCCGAGATGCTGACCGACTCCGACGAGACCACGCGGGCCCCGGCCCTGGTTTTCTGCTTCAACCGCGACGAATGCTGGGAGGTGGCCGAACGCCTCAAGGGCCTGTCCCTCATTTCCAACCAGGCCCGGCAGCAGATCGAGGCCGTCCTCGACGAACGCCGCGAGGATTTCGTCGAGGGCGTCGGCCCCAAGCTCAAGCAGATGCTCGTCCGCGGCGTGGGCGTGCATCATGCCGGCGTGCTGCCCAAGCACAAGGAGGTGGTCGAGGAGCTGTTCGGTCGCAAGCTGGTGCCCTTCGTGATCTGCACCGAGACGCTGGCCGCCGGCATCAACCTGCCGGCCCGCTCGGTGGTGCTCAGCACGCTGCTCAAGGGCAAGCGCGGCGAGAAGAAGCTGGTGCCGGCGTCGGTGGCCCACCAGATCTTCGGCCGGGCCGGCCGGCCCCAGTTCGACAAGCAGGGCTACGTCTATGCCCTGGCCCACGAGGACGACGCCCGCTACGTCAAATGGAAACGCAAATACGAGCAGCTCGGCGACTCGAAAGACCCCGGCATCCTGCGGATGAAAAAGGAGCTGGAGCGCAAGAAGCCCGTCCGCCGCAAGACCGAGCAATACTGGGTCGAGGGCCATTTCAAGCAGTTGATCGAGGCCGGTCCGGCCAGACTGTTCAGCCGTTCGATGATCCCCTACGGCGTGCTGATCTACCTGCTCACCAGGACCGGGACGCTCCAGGCCGTGCGTTCTTTCCTTTCGCGGCGCTTCAACACCGCCGAACGCATCGCCGGCTTCCAGCAGCAGCTCGATTTCATGATCGCCAACCTGGCCGCCCTGGGCTATCTGGTCCGCTCCGAGGACGGCGATCACGTCACGCTCGACGAAAGCATCCACAAGCTCCTCAACTTCCGCAGCATCGACCCGCTGTTCGGGGCCTTCCTCACCGAACAGCTCGTGTACAGCAGCTTCGAGGAGAAGATCCTGGCCCTGGAATCGGTGCTGGAGCTGCCGCCGACGATCGAACGGCTGGTCCGGCCGCCGGAGCTGCCGCCGGGCCCGCTTCAGACCCAGGTGCTCGAGCCGCTGCTGATCCAGATGGGCGTGGTGGCGGCCAGGGCCCCGTCCTCCGGCGGCGGGGGCGAGGAAGATGAACTCGCCGACGAGGACGACCTGCCCGACGAGGAGGAACGGGAACGCCCGCCGAGCTTCCCGGAGATGCTCAAGATCGTCTTCGAGTCGA
>JABRVU010000616.1:0-2476 GCA_039961895.1 Phycisphaerae bacterium
CTGTTGATCGCCCTGCTGGTCGGCTCCGCCCTGTTCAGCGGCGCGGAGACGGCCCTTTTCGCGTTAAGCCGCTACGAACTCAGTCAGTTCCGCCGCGACCCCCGCCCCGCGCATCGGCTGGTCGGCGAACTGATGCGCCATCCGCGCCGGCTGCTGCTCACCTTGATGGTGGGCAACGTCACGCTCAATCTGTTCATTTTCGCGACCAGCCTGGCGTTGTGCGAGACGCTGGCCGGCGGCCGGCCGGTCCTGGCCGCGGTGATGGGCCTGATCTCGCCGGTGCTGGTCACGCTGTTCGGAGACATCATTCCCAAGGGCTCGGCCATCGTCCTGCGGGCCCGCATGGCCGTCTGGGCGGCGCCGGCGGTGCGCGCGGCCCAGATCGTGCTCCGCCCCGTCAACCTGCTGCTGAGCATCCTGTTGGTCGAGCCGATGACCCGGCTGCTGGTCGGCGGGCGGCGACCCGACGAGTACGTCACCGTGGAGGAGCTCCGCGAGCTGGTCGAGATGGCCCAGCGCCGCCGCATCATCGACGCCGACGAGAACGCTATGATCGGCGAGGTCGTTCAGCTCAGCCGCCTCAAGGTCCGCGACATCATGATTCCACGGGTGGACATGGTGGCCTTCGAGCTGTACGACGACCCGGACGTCCTCAAGCGCATCCTGCGCGAGCGGAAGTTCGAGCGCCTGCCCATCTACGAGGGCACCATCGACCACCTGGTCGGCGAAGTGCTGACCAAGGACGTCTTCCTCAACCCGGCGGCGCCGATCAAGGACCTGCTCCGGCCCATCCGCTTCGTGCCCGAGCTGATCACCCTGACCCAGCTCTTGAACCACTTCCGCGGCACGCGGACCGAGCTGGCCGGGGTGGTGGATGAATACGGCGGCCTGGTCGGGCTGGTGACGCTCGACGCCGTCGCCGAGCAGATCGTCGGCGAGATCGCCGGCCCGGAGGACGCCGACGAGCCCCAGGCCTGGGAACGGCTCGACGAGCGCCGCTACCGCGTTTCCGGCAGTCTCAACATCCGCGACTGGGCCGAACAGTTCGACATCCGGCGGATCGACGACGACGTGACCACGGTGGCCGGGCTGGTGCTGACCAGGCTGGGGCGCATGCCCGAGGTCGGCGACCGCGTCCGCCTGGGCAACCTGATGCTGACCGTCGAATCCATGCGCGGGCGTCGCGTGGACCGGGTGCTGCTCGAATTGATCGACGGGCGGGAGGACGCCGGCCGGGCCCCCGCCCGCAGGGAGGACGGGCCATGACCACCCTTCTGCTGGGACTGGCGGCGGCGTTCTTCCTGCTGGCCGCCGCGCTCTACAGCGGCTGCGAGATGGGACTCTATTGCGTCAACCGCATCCGCCTGCGGCTGCGGGCCGAGGAACAGCACGCCCTTCATGCCCGGCTGCTGCTGCGGCTCGTCGAGCGGCAGGAAGAGTCGGTTCTGGCCGTTCTCCTGTGGCAGAACGTGGCCGGTTATCTGCTCACCGTGGCCGCGACGGCCTGGCTCGAACGGGCGGTCAGCGGCGGAGAGGAGCACCTCCCGTTCTATAGCGCCGCGGTGCTGTCGCCCTTGTTGTTCGCCTTCGGAGACGTGGTGCCCAAGAACTGGTTCCAGGCCCAGGCCGACCGGCTCATGTATCGCGTGGCGGGGTTTCTCTACGCCAGCGTCCGCCTGATCCGGCTGACCGGCGTCGTCTGGTTGCTGGCCCAGGTGCCGCGCATCGCCCGCCGCTTCGCCGAACCCGACGAGCGCCGAACCTGGCTGGACCCGCGCGGCGAGGTGGTCGGGCTGCTCCGCGAGGGCGTGGCCGAGGGAACCCTGACCGAGGAGCAGACCCGCATCGTCGAGCGCGTGCTGAGCCTCTCCACCATCCGCGTCGCGTCGCTGATGATCCCCTGGACCCGCGTGCTGAGCGTGCCCATCGAGGCCGGCGAGGAGCTGTTCCGGTACGTCGTCCGCCGCCATCCGTTCACGCACCTGCCGGTGCTGGGCCGGGACCGGCGGGAGATGATGGGCATCGTGAACGTGAACGAGGTGCTGGCCGACGAGGCCGGTTACTCGCTGGAGCGCCACCTGCGGCCGGCGGTCAACGTGCACGCCGGCGAGTCGGCGGCCAAGGCCCTGGTCCGCCTTCAGCGCGAGAAGGTCACGCTGGCCATCGTGACCGACCCCCGCCGCGGTTTCGTCGGCATCATCACCCTGACCGACATCGTCGAGGAGATTTTCGGCGAAACATGGATATGAATCCGACCGCCGGCGGCGCGGGCCCGGCGATCAGGCGCGTGGGTTTCCCCCTTCCGCCATTCGCCCGGCTTCATCCCCGTGTTCGGGGATCACGTGCCGGTCCCCTGCGGCGAGGGCCCCTCGCCCGTCAGCTTGCGCAGTTGCCGCAGGACCGCGCGAAAGTCCTTGGGCAGCGGGGCCAGGACGCGGATCGGTTCCCCGGTTCGGGGATGCGGGAAGGCCAGCGA